>CP031585.1:4228076-4529038 GCA_003217735.2 Marinibacterium anthonyi
GCGTGAACCCGTGCGTCAGAACACCCCGGTACGGCGCCCGCCCCTTGGTGCCGCAGGCCTGCAGCATCGAGGAATGGAACCAGCCGCGGTGCTGGTCGGTGCCTTCCAGGTACAGATCCGCGATCCCGTCCTTCACCCCGTCCGGCCGGTCGCGCAGCACGAAGGCATGGGTGGACCCGCTGTCGAACCACACGTCGAGGATGTCAAAGACCTGCTCCCACTCCTCGGCATTGTAATCATTGCCCAGGAACCGCTCCTTGGCGCCTTCGACATACCAGGCATCCGCCCCTTCGGCCTCGAACGCCTCAAGGATGCGCGCGTTCACCTTGGGATCCTTCAGCAGGAAGTCCGCGTCGGTCGGCAGCGCGCCCTTCTTCACGAAACAGGTCAGCGGAACACCCCAGGCGCGCTGGCGGCTCAGAACCCAGTCGGGCCGCGCCTCGATCATCGAGTAAAGCCGGTTGCGGCCCGTTTTCGGCGTCCAGGTCACCAGTTCGTCGATGGATCGCAGCGCGCGTTCACGGATCGTCTTGCCATAGGTGTCCTGCCCGTCGCCGACCGCGCGGTCGATGGCGGCGAACCATTGCGGCGTGTTGCGATAGATCACCGGGGCCTTGGACCGCCAGGAATGCGGGTAGCTGTGCTTGATCTTGCCGCGCGCCAGAAGCCCGCCGACCTCGATCAGCTTGTCGATGACGGCCTTGTTGGCGTCGCCTTCCTTGCCGTTCGATTTCAGGATCTTCTTGCCGCCGAAGAACGGCAGATCCGCGCGGAACGACCCATCCTCCATCACGTTGTAGGTGATCACCTGCTCCAGCATGCCCAGATCGCGATAAAGCTCGAATTCCTCCATCCCGTGGCTGGGCGCGCAATGCACGAACCCGGTGCCCTCGGTGTCGGTCACGAAATCGGCCGCGCGGAAATCGCGGATGTCGTCCCATTCGCCATTGCCGCCCTCGGCCCCCTTCAGCGGGTGGGTCAATTTGATCTTCTGCAGATCGTCGGCGGTGACATCGCACAGCCGCCGGTACATCCCGTCATCCAGCCGCGCGCGCGCCATCACGTCGGCGGCGCGGGTGTCGGCCAGGATGTAGCGGTCGCCGATATTGGCCCAGCATTCCTCGGGCCGGCCGGTGATCTCGTACAGCCCGTACGCGATGTCCTCGCCCCACACGACCGCCTTGTTCGACGGCATGGTCCAGGGCGTTGTCGTCCAGATCACCACCTGCGCGCTGTCCAGCGTCGCATCCCCGGTGCCCACCACCTTGAACTTCACCCAGACGGTAAAGCTTTCCTTGTCGTGGTATTCCACCTCGGCCTCGGCCAGCGCGGTCTGCTCGACGGGCGACCACATGACGGGCTTGGACCCCTGGTACAGGGTGCCGGTCATCAGGAACTTCTGGAATTCCTCGGCAATCACCCGTTCGGCGTGGAAATCCATCGTCAGGTAGGGATCGGCCCAGTTGCCGGTGACGCCCAGGCGCTTGAACTCCTCGCGCTGGATGTCGATCCAGCCGGCGGCGAAATCCCGGCATTCCTTGCGGAATTCGTTGACCGGCACCTGGTCCTTGTCGCGGCCCTTGGCGCGGTACTTCTCCTCGATCTTCCATTCGATCGGCAGGCCGTGGCAATCCCAGCCCGGCACATACCGCGCATCGCGGCCCATCATCTGCTGGGACCGCACGATCATGTCCTTCAGGATCTTGTTCAGCGCATGCCCGATGTGCAGGTGCCCGTTCGCATAGGGCGGGCCGTCATGCAGGATGAAGGGCTGGCGCCCCTCCTTTTCCCGCAGTCGGTCGTAGATGCCGATCTCGGCCCAGCGGGCAAGCCATTCGGGCTCGCGCTTCGGCAGGCCGGCCCGCATCGGAAAATCGGTCTTGGGCAGGTTCAGCGTGGATTTGTAGTCCGGCGTTTCACTTGTCGTCTCGGCGCACATCTCTTGGCGTCCTCGCAGGTCTTGGCGTTCGGTAACGTGTCTGGGAAATGTCTGGTCGGTGCGTCGGTCTCAGCACCTTTGCCCGGCACCTCGTCGGATCAGAGGGCCGGGACGGTAATTCGAATGATGATGGCGCTCATGAAGAACATGGGCAGGCTTATAGGCCCCCCTGCGGCCGGGGTAAAGCCGCCGCTCAGGCGTGAAAGAACAGCCCCACCACATAGGCAAGCCCCGCCGCGACGCCACCGATGGCCAGTGTTTCGGCCCCCGATTTCCACCAGGGCGCCAGCGACCAGCGGCTCTTGACCGCGCCGATGCCGAAAAAGACCGCCATGGTCATCAGCGCAGAGGTGCGGAACGCCTCCGGCAGGTTCAGCAGAAAGGGCAGAAGCGGGATCATCCCCGCCGCCAGGAAGGCCACGAAGGTGGCGACGGCGGCCCGCATCGGGTGGGGATCGGCGGCGCTGAGCCCGTATTCGCCCTCCAGCATCAATGCGATCCAGGCATCCCTGTTGGCGCAGATCGCATCGGTCGCCTCTTCCAGCACAGGCCCGCTCAGCCCCTTCAAAGCCAGGATCTCGCGCACTTCCAGCCGCTCGCCCGCGGGGTTGCGGGCGATGTGGCGTTCCTCGACCGCGCGGATGCGGCTGATGTTGTCGACCTCGGCCTTGGTGCCTGAAAAGTTGCCCGCCGCCATCGAAAACCCGTCGGCCAGGACATTGGCCAGACCCAGCGCAACGACCACCAAAGGCGACAACCCTGCCCCGCCGACACCCGCCACGATGGCAAAGGTGGTGACGGATCCGTCAATCGCGCCATAGACCACGTCACGCAGGATTCCCCGGCCCGGCGGGCTGGCGATCCGGTCGTGCACCTCTCGCTGGCTATGGCCGTGGTCTCGCATGACCGCCCCTCTCGCTGGCCTCCCGTGCTGGCTGAAAGGCAGTCTATCGGGCGCCGGCGTCAGTGCAATGCGACAGGCTCGATCCGGGCAGTTCTTTCGGGGGCCGACGCCGGGCGTTCGGGGCGCTTTATTTGGGCAGGCTTATTTGGGCAGGCCGGCGATCATGACAAAGGGCGCGATGCAGCCAGCGCGAATGTTCTCGACCAGATTGGCGACCTTGCGATCCGCATTTGCCCCCAGGATCAGCTGCAGTCCCAGCGGGTCGGCCACATCTTTCCCGTCGGTCATGATGTTGCGGTAATATTGAAGCGCATGTTCCGACAATCTGGATTCGGCCAATATGTCGAACCCCGCATCCTCCAGCGCGAACCGGTAGCGTTCCGGCGACACGACCGAGCTGTTGTTGGGCGACGACGCCCAGGGAACCGGATAGGTGATATCCTCTTCCGACAGGCGCATGATGTCGAAGATCCCGAACCGCGCGCCGGGCTTCAACACGCGCGCGGCCTCGTGCGCGATGCGGTTCTTGTCGGCGATGTTCATGCCCACCTGGATCAGGTAGGCCGCATCGAACAGCCCGTCCCCGAACGGCAGATCCAGGATCGAGGCCCGCAGATGCTTCACCCGTCCCGCCAGGCCCGACATCTCGGTCAGGTACTGACCCGCGGCGACGAATTCCGACGTGATGTCGACACCGACCACCGCGGCGCTTGTCTGTCGCGTCACATATCGCCCGATCCCCCCCAGCCCGCAGCCCAGGTCAACCGCGCAATGTTCGGGCTTCAGCTTCATCTGATCGACGAAGGCGGCCAGCGCCTTGGGACCGCCCGCATAGAATTCGTCGCAGGTGGCCAGAAGACCAGGGGCAAGCGGCGCCTTCGCCCCCCTGTCTTCCAGCCCCTTCTGGAGACGCGACAGAAGGTTACCGCTGGAATAATGGCGGGCGACATCGGATTCTTCGGTCATGCGGTCCTCGTCAATTTCGGGGACACTAGCATGCAGTTCCTGAGCCGAAGGTTAACTCCACCGCCCGATCAGCCCGGTCAGAGCATTTTTTATGATCCCCCGCACGGACGGCCGATGCGTCCGGGAAAACGGCAGCGGACGGCAGACTTCCATCGCCGCGACACCGACCCGCGCGCTCAGCGCCCCGTTGACCAGCCCTTCGCCGAACCGGCGCGACAGTTTCGACAGGACCGATCCGCCCAGGACCGGTTCCAGCAGATCCTCGCCGGCCGCCACCGCGCCTGTCGCCACCAGGTGGGAAAACACCGCCCGCGTCAGCCGCCAGCCGCCGAAGAACCCCGACCGACCGCCATAGATCTCGGCCACCCGGCGGATCATCCGCAGGCTTGACGCGAAGGCCGTCGCCACATCGGCCAGCGCCAGCGGCACCAGCGCCGTCACCGTGGCCACCTGGCGCGCCGCGGCCTCGACTTCCCGCCGGGCGGCGGCGTCCAGAGGCGCCAGGAGCGTGTCCTCGGCCAGTTCCAGAAGCGCCGCAGCATCAAATTGTTCGCCCGCCCGCTCGGCCAGCCGTTCCCGCCCCCAGCGCGTGTCCTCGCGCCCGGCATACAGCGCTTCAAGCTGGCGGACGACCGACCGCGCGGCTTCCAGGTCGGCATCGGCCAGGGCCGCGTCGGCCTCGTGCTTGATGCTGTCGATCCGCCCCAGCCGGCCAAACGCCGCCATCTCGCGCAGGCCAAGCAGCAGCGCCACCAGGACGAAGGCCCCCAGCAGGACCGTCACGATCCAGCCCAGAATCGGCACGCTGTGCAGCAGCGACATGGTGAATTGCCACGCCGCGACCGAAATCACGATGCCCAGGATCGTGCTGAGCAACGCCCAGAACCACCTGGCCAGCCGCGACGCAGGACGGGCCGCAGCCCGCACGGCCGTCTCCATCGCGGTGCCGTCCGATCCAAAGCCCGGCCCGTCGGGGTCCGGCACCGGCGGCGCGTCGGCGACGTTCGGCGTCGGGCCGGGCTCGGGCCCCTGGGGATCGGGTTCCAGGTCGAAAAGGATGGGTCCCTTGGTCATGCCGCCTCCGCTGGCCAGAGGTACTGGATGTCGGGCAGGCCCTCGTCATTGCCGTCGCCGTCGGTGCGGCACAGCTCACCAAAGCCTTCCCGAAGATAGAAACGCTGCGCGCCGGTGTTGGCCTGGAAGGTCCAGAGCCGCAGCCTGGGGCTTTCCGACTTGGCCAGCCCCAAAAGCGCCGCGCCGATGCCCTGTCCGGTACAATCGGGCCGGATATAAAGCGCATGCACCGCCTCCCCCTCCCGCGCGAGGAACCCCGCGATCACCTGCTCCCCGTCCCGCGACCCGGTTGCGGAGCTGAGCGCAGGCAGCGGCCGTGGGGCGCCGGGTGCGGCCGCGCCCGGCGCCCCACGGCCGCTGCCCCACCCCTGTCCGGGCGATGCCACCGGGGTGATGACGGCCACGCTCACCCAGCCCCGGTCGATCATCGTGGCGCAGAACGCCACCGCCTCGGCGCCGCTGTGCTGCTTGGGCATCCAGGGTGTCTCGGTCTCGAACCGGTGCAGGATCTCTCCGACCGCGCCCGCGTCAAGCGGTCGGGCCGGGCGCAGGGCAAGGCTCACAACCGGTCTCCGATCAGGAACTGGGCCGCCCGGTCCAGGCGGATATGGGGCGGACCCTCGCCCGGCTTCAGGGTCAACGGCGCCGGCGCAAAGGCCATCATCCCGTAATCCGCGCCCAGCCAGCTTTTCGCCCCCTCCCGCGCCGGGCCCAGCAAGGCCGACGGATCGACCGGCAGTTCGCCGGGATAGAACGCCGCCTGCTTGCCGGTCTCCTTCAGCCGTCCGCGCACGCAGGCCAGGTCGGCCCCCGCATGCGGCCGCATCTCCTCCGTCGTGGCCCTGAGCGCGGCGATTGCCATCGCCTGCGTCTGTGCCCCCGCGAACCGCGCCCGCTCTCGGGCATCGCGGGTCAACGCCTCCATGATGCCGGTGAAGGCCGCGTGCTGGGTGTGGTGCAGATGGTCCGCCTTGGTCGCAGCGAAAAGGATGCGTTCGACCCGCTTGCCCCGCAGCATCTGCGTCAGGACGGCATTGCGCCCCGGCCGGAAGGTCGAGAGGATATCGGCCATCGCGCGACGCATGTCCTCGACCGCGCGCGGACCCTGGTGGATGGCATCCAGCACGTCGACCAGCACCACCTGCCGATCGATGCGCGAGAAATGGTCGCGGAAGAACGGGCGCACCACGCGCGCCTTGTAGGCCTCGAACCGCCGCTCCATCTCGCGCAGGAGCGACCGGCGCCCCGCCGAGGGATCCGCCGGCAGCGGCGCGAAGGTCAGTACCGGCGAGCCGGCCAGATCGCCGGGCAGCAGGAACCGGCCCGGCGTGCAGTCATGGTATCCCGCCGCGCGGGCGGTGGTCAGGTAAGTGGTGAAGGTGTCGGCCAGGCGCTTGGCCACGGGTTCGTCCCGCGCCGCCGACACATCCGTTTCGCGCACCAGCGACAGGTACGCCGCGCCTTCGACACGCCCCTCCAGCCGGTCGAGCGTCTCGGCCGACCATTCGCCAAAGTTCTTGTCCATCAATCCAAGATCCAGCAGCCATTCGCCGGGATAGTCGATGATATCCAGATGCACCGCCCGCGGCCCCTTCAGCCCGCCCAGCAGACCCGACGGCCGCACCCGCATCGACAGGCGCAGCTCGCTGACGGCGCGTGTGCTGTCGGGCCAATGCGGATCGGGGCCGGTCAGCGCCTTGAGGTGATCCTCGAACTCGAAGCGGGGCACGGTATCGTCGGGCTGCGGCTGCAGGAAGGCGGCGGAGATCCGGCCTTCGGCCTCGGCCACCAGCCCGGGCATGCGACCGCGATCCAGCAGGTTGGCGACCAGCGAGGTGATGAACACCGTCTTGCCCGCCCGCGCCAGGCCCGTCACGCCCAGACGTATCACGGGCTCGAACAGCGCCTCGTTGATCGTGTCGCCGACCGCCTCGACCCTGCGGGTCAGCGTATCGGCCAGTGTCGTGATGACCATCCTGCCCCCGGGGTTCCGCCTGTTGGGCGCAAGATAGGCAGCCTGCCGCCCGGATGCCAGCCTTCCCCGGTTTTCGGCTGACCCCGTGACTGCCGCAATGGCCCCTCTACCCGCCCGTTCCCGCCCGTGCTAAGGCACCCGCCATGCCGCGTTTTGCCCTGAAAGTCGAATACCACGGCGCGCCCTTCGCCGGATGGCAGCGCCAGAAGGACCAGCCTTCGGTCCAGGCCGCCATCGAGGCGGCGCTGGCCAAGCTTGAGCCGCGCGCCCACACGATCGCGGCGGCGGGGCGGACGGATGCCGGGGTGCACGGGCTGGCCCAGGTGGCCCATTGCGACATGGCGCGCGACTGGGACCCGTTCCGCCTGTCCGAGGCGCTGAACCACCACCTGAAGCCCCTGCCCGTGGCGATCATCGATTGCGCCCCGGTGGGCGACGACTGGCACGCGCGGTTCTCGGCGATCGAACGGCGTTATGTCTTCCGTCTGCTGATGCGCCGGGCCCCGGCGACGCATCTTTCGGGGCTGGTGTGGCAGGTGAAGAACGCCCTGGACCCGGTGGCGATGCAGGCCGGGGCGGACCGGTTGATCGGGCGGCATGATTTCACGACGTTCAGGTCGTCGATCTGCCAGGCCGACAGCCCGGTGAAGACCCTGGACCGTCTCGACGTGTCCCTGGTCGACGGTTTTGGCGGCCCCGAGATCCGTTTTGACGTGCGCGCCCGGTCCTTCCTGCACAACCAGGTCCGCAGCTTTGTCGGCACCCTCGAACGGGTCGGCGCCGGCGCCTGGAGCCCGGACGACGTGACCGCCGCCCTGAACGCCCGCGACCGCGCCGCCTGCGGCCCGGTCTGCCCGCCACAGGGGCTGTACCTGGCCGGCGTCGGGTATCCGGAGGATCCTTTCGCTCTTGGGGACGGCGACGCGTCGTCATAGCTGGACTGAGGGTTCAAACCATCTGGCCATGCCCGTCGCTTTGACAGACGCATTGCCGGCCCGGCGCGATCACCTGGAATTTCGGGCCAAGGCGGCGTCTTCCGCGGTGCGCCGACAAGGGTGCATGCAAGAACAGGCAGACTGAACAGCCCCGTGTATCGTGGACGCCCAATCCCAACCGTTCGGAAATTGCTCCACCAAAGAATAACCACCTGGTTTGCCATTCCCCTCACGGAATTCCTCCCAAGGCTGCGTTCCTCTAATCGTACCTTTCGAAGCGCAGCGTCCTTGCGGATTTCCGGCCCTTTGCCGACGGGGTACATCCGGCCACCGCCTTTAGCCCAAAGTCAGCTTGACGGCCGCCGCCGCGATCTGGTCCAGCGGGATCTCCTTTTCGACTCCGCCGGCCTTCATCGCCTCTTTCGGCATCCCGTAGACCACGCAGGTCGCCTCGTTCTGGCCCAACGTGCGCGCCCCGGCATCCCGCATCTCGCGCAGGCCGCGCGCACCATCGTCCCCCATACCCGTCATGATCACGCCCACGGCATTTCGCCCCGCAACACGCGCCACGGATCTGAACAGCACGTCCACCGACGGCTTGTGACGCGACACCAGCGGGCCATCCCGCACTTCGACCCCGTAATGCGCGCCCGACCGCGTCAGCAAAGTGTGCAAGTTCCCCGGCGCGATCAACGCGTGGCCCCGCAACATCCGATCGCCGCTTTGCGCCTCGGTCACGGTGATCTCGCAGATACTGTCGAGCCGCTTCGCGAAGGCGCCCGTGAACGTACCCGGCATGTGCTGAACGACGACGATGGGTGGGCAGTCGAGCGGCATCGCCTGCAATACCGCGCGTAAAGCTTCCGTTCCGCCGGTCGACGCGCCGATGGCCAGGATCTTTTCGGTCGTGCGCGCCATTGCGGCGGTGGCGCTTGGCGGGGCAAGCATCGCATCGGCGGTCAGTTTCTTTTCGACCTTCATGGCGCTGCGTGGCCTCAGCCGGGCCTGCGCCGCGCCCTTCACCGCTGTCCGGATGCGCTCACAACTCTCCTCAAAAAACTCCCGGACGCCCAGTTCCGGCTTGCAGACGATATCGACCGCGCCGGCCTCAAGCGCCAGCATCATCGTCTCGGACTGATCGGTTACCAGGGACGAACACATCACCACCGGAATCGGCTTCTGCGCCATAAGCTTGCGCAGGAAGGTGATGCCATCCATCCGCGGCATTTCCACATCCAGCGTGATCACATCCGGCAGCATGCGCTTGATCCGATCCGCCGCGGCCAACGGATCCGGGGCTGTGCCGATGACCTGCAGGTCGGGGTCGTCGTCCAGGATGGACTGCATCGTTTGGCGAACGACAGCGCTGTCATCGACGATCAGGACCTTGTATGGTTTCGATGGCGGCCGGTCGAATGGCATGTCTCACACCTTCCGGTAGATGGTCGGGCGCACAGGCTCAAGCGACGGGTGGGATCCCAGCGCCTCGGCATGACCGGTGAACAGGATTCCGCCGGGACGCAGGCGGCTGACGACATTGGACACCACGCGCTCTCTCCCCTCGACATCGAAGTAGATCAGCACGTTGCGCAGGAACGCCACATCTGCGGTGAAGGCCTTCAACCCCTGAAGGTCCTGCAAGTTCACCTTGCTGAACCTGGCCCGGGCGCGAAGGTCCGGAGAGATGCGATAGATGGGCCGCCCCCCGTGATCACGCAGGTTGCGGGACCTCAGCAGAAACCGTTCGGCCCGCTCCGTCGAGATGCCCGAAATCTCCTCCTCGGAATAGGTTGCCGTCGCGGCGCGGGTCAGTATCCGTTCAGAGATATCGGTGCCGATGAGCTGCCAATCCGATGGCGCCCGTCCCTGTGCGTTGCGTTCCGCCATGATCATCCCTGCCGACCACAGCTCCGCCCCGGTCGATGCCGCCGCGCTCCAGATCACGAACGGGCTTCTGTCACGCCCGGCCAGCAGCCCGTCGATCCCCTCGCGGACGAGCCAGTCGTAGTGGTGCATTTCGCGGAAGAAACTGGTGGTATGGGTGGTCAGCGCCTCGACGAGGTGACGCACCTCGTCCCCCGCATCCCCGGCGAGGAACTGATTGTACCCCTCGAACGTGTCGAGCCCCAGAGCCGCCAGGCGCCGGCCGACCCGAAGTCGAACGAATTCCAGCTTGGCGGCATCGATGCGAATACCCGATATCTGCTCGGCGCGCGCAAGAATGGCTCTGGCGAGGTCGGGCGTCAGTTCGGAATGCGTTGGCAATTGCCCGGTCATCAAGGTCATGGCCTTGCCATCAATCGAAATCGAAAGCGCCCGGACGGCCCGCGTTCCACAGGATCCGGTCGATATCTAGGATCATCGCAATTCCATCCTCGGTCCTTAACATTCCCGCCGCCACATCGCAGTTCCAGTCCGACAGAGTCTCGGGCACGGGCTCGATCTCCTTGTCGGCCATTTCGCGGACACGCAGCACGCGTTCTGCGAGCACGCCAACCGACGTGAAAGTGTCGCCGCTTGGGAATTCGAAAACAATGATCCGGGCATCCTGATTGCGTGCGGCCACGGCACCGATCCGGCTGGCAAGATCGACGATGGCAATTCCCTTGCCGCGCAGATCGATCATTCCCAGGACGTCGTGCGGCGCATTGGGCAGTGGGCTGATCGCTGTGCGGTCCAGGATTTCCTGAACCCGATGGACGTCGACGGCAAAAATCTGCTCTCCCAGCGTGAAGGTCAGAACCGTGGGCGGCTGGGTTTCCTCGTGGGTGCCATCTTCGCCGTCGCCGGCGTCGAACCCGAACGGATCCAGAAGGGCTTCGCTTGAAGTAGTCATGTCTTGGACCACGCTTTCGTCAGGACGCACGAGGCATCGGTTCGAATTCACTGTCGGGGATATCGCCGCTGAACAGATCCAGCTCATAACCCTTTTCGGTCGCCCCGTGGCTCGGCTTGGCCTCAAGCTTCACAACGGCTTCGGCCGCCCCAGACGCACCAAGCGGCTTGCGCTTTTGATCCTTCGGCTTGGATAGGTCCTTCGGTCCGGGACGCCCATTTTCCTTCTTCGAGGCGGACCGGATGGTCTTCTTCGGTGCAGTCTTGGCGTGGCTGCCTTTCGCGGCGGGTGGGTTGGACGTGCCGATCCTGTAATGCGCAATGGACGTACGCAGGTCCGATGACTGGTCCGCGAGGCTGCGGCTGACTTCCGCGGCCTGCGTTGCCGAGATCGCATTTTGCTGGATCACAGCGTCAAGATCCTGGATCGCCGTGTTGATCTGCTCGGCGCCGATGCTCTGTTCGCGGGTCGACGCGGAAATCTCGCGAACCAGATCGGACGTGCGGCGGATGGACGGCAGCAGATCCTTCAGCTTCTGTCCGGCAGCCTCGCTCACGCGGAGGGTTTCCGAGGACAGATTGCCGATCTCGGATGCCGCCAATTGGCTGCGCTCGGCAAGCTTGCGCACTTCGGAAGCGACGACCGCAAAGCCCTTGCCATGGCTTCCGGCACGTGCGGCTTCCACGGCCGCATTCAGGGCAAGAAGGTCGGTTTGCCTGGCAATCTCTTGCACGATCGTGATCTTTTCGGCGATGGTCTTCATCGCGTCGACAGCCTTCGCGACCGCTTCCCCGCTGTCTCGCGCCTCTTCGCTGGCCTGGCCCGCGATCTTTTCGGTCTGCTCGGCGTTTGCCGTTGAATGGCGGATGTTGGAGGTCATCTCCTCCATTGCGGCGCTGGCCTGTTCGGCCGCCGCAGCCTGCTGGGTCGACCCCGCATTCAACCGTTCCGACGTATCACTGACCGATTGCGCGCTCTTCGCGACGTTCTCGGCATTGGACGACACTTCGCCCAATACGTCGCGCAGCTTCACCACCATGCGCTGCAACGATTGGCCAAGCTGGTCTTCCGGCGATCGCAGTTTCACATCGACCATAAGATCGCCCGAGGCGATGTTGTCCGCGGCCCGTGCCATTGCCGAGAGTTGGGTGTTCATTTCGCCCATCGTCGCGAGAAGATCCCCGAACTCGTCTTGCCCCGACGGAGAGCAGTCGACACGTGGGTTGCCTGCCGCGACCGCCTCCGCAATGCGCATGGCCCGCTGGAATCCGCCCGCAATCGTCCGAGCCAGCCAGATTGCGGCACCCGCACCAAGGACAAGCGCGATTGCCGAAGCACCCAGCACCGTGACCCGGGCACGCTTATAGATCGCCTCGGTGCGCTGCTGCTCGGCTCGCATTTCCATCAGGTGGCGCCCGGCAATGCGCGCCAGAACCGCTTGCCCCGTCTCCAGCGCATCGGACACGGGGCCCAGCAACAACGACGTCGCGCGCGCCTTGGAGGCACCGCCAGTGGAGGGTGATGTCACGGCCTGTGTCATCAGATCACGGATTTTTCCACCGTTCTCGGGCAGTGTTGCCAAGGCCGCGTCGAATGCGGTCAGATCCTCCCGATCCTCGACATTCGCAAGCGCCCCGAGCCGGTTGCGCAAGTCTTCAAGATTGGTCAAGTGCCGTTCAAACCGGGTATATTGTCGTTCGACAGCCCCCACCTCGAACACCATAACCATTTGGGACTGGGCGGCGGACACGGCTTCGATCTCGGCCTCCATCGCGACGGGAATTCGCGCGCCCTCGGCGGAAACCTCCACCACCTGGCGGAACGCATTGTCGAATTGCGCCAGCCTGGCTATGGCCACGCCGGCCAATGCGACCAGCAACAACAAGATCCCACCGAACCCCGCCAACAATTTAGCCTTGATGGTCATATGATTGCCTCCATTCGATCTAGGCTGCCTGAGGCGACGGCGCGGGTGCGAACAACGCGTCGGTGTCGAGCAGTACCAGAAGTTCGCCATCCCTTCGGACCGCACCTCTGAGGTAGACTTGCGGCCAGCTGGCCCCCAGATCGGGAACACGTTCCAATGCGGACAGATCCGCTTCGATCACCGTTTCCACCGCGTCGGCGGAAAAGGCGATTTTCGTGGCGGCTCCGTCAATCAAGTGTTCCAGCACGATCATGCGCGCCGTCTCGAGATCTGCCGCCTGCCCCATACGCAAACGGCGCCGGACGTCGATCACTGGCACGACCACGCCTCGAACGTTGATCAGCCCCGGCGCGAAAGGGTCGGCATTGGGGACAGGCGTGGGATCCTGGGGATCGAGGATCTCATGAACCGATTGCACGCTGACCCCAAAGAATTCGCCTTCAAGCTTGAAGATCAGCAGCATGGACGAGGCATCGTCGGAATGTTCTGCATTCATCGCTCAGGCCACCTTTCCCAGGGCATCGCTGTGGCGCGCCTCGGCCCAGCGGACCAGGGTTCCCACATCGATGATGATCGCGACCCGGCCATCGCCGAGGATGGTCGCGCCGCCAAGCCCGGGCAGATCGCGATGATAGGGGCTGAGGCTTTTGATGACGGTCTGCCCCTGTCCGAGGATGTCGTCCACGACAAGGCCGATCCGCTGCCCGCCAACGCAGACGACAACCACGCGGCGCCTGCCTTCGGCGCTTGGCGGTAGGCCAAAGATCCGGTCCAATGCGAGATAGGGCACGACGTGTTCCCTGATCTGCAGCACCGACCGGCCGCTCTTGCGGCTGGTCTCGGCCCGGTCCATTTCGACGCATTCCTCGACCGCCGCCAACGGTATCACGTAGATGGACCCGCCCAGCCGCACACGCAGCCCGTCGATGATCGCCATGGTGACCGGCAGGCGAAGCGTGATCCGCGTCCCCTGCCCCGATCGCGACAGGACATCGATGCTGCCGCCCAGCCCATCGATCGTATTTCGCACTGCATCCATGCCCACACCCCGGCCCGAAACGGACGACACGGTTTCGGCGGTGGAAAAACCCGGCTCGAAGATCAGCAGGTGCAGGTCCCGCTCACTCAGCTCGGCATCCGGTTCGATCAGCCCGCGGGCGATCGCCTTGCGCCGAATGCCTTCAACGTCCAGCCCACCCCCATTGTCTTCGATGGAGATCAGGATTTCGCCCCCCTCCTGCCGGGCTGCCAGACGTACGGTGCCCTGGCGTGGCTTTCCCGCGGCGATGCGCACGTCGTCCGCCTCGATTCCATGATCGATCGAATTGCGGATCATGTGCACCAGCGGGTCGCCGATGCGGTCGATGACATTCTTGTCCACCTCGGTTTCACCGCCGCAGGTGATCAGCCGCACATCCTTGCCAAGCGCCGTCGACAGGTCCCGCACCACACGCCGGAACTTTCCAAATACCGTCTCTATCGGCAGCATCCGAATCGACAGGGTCGCATCCCGCAGTCCAAGCACGAGGCGCCCGACCTCTTCCACGACGGCATCAAGGGTCGAATCGCCAAGGCGTTCCGACACCGCATCTAGCCGCGCCTGAGCGATCACCAACTCGCCGATGCTGTCCATCATGTCGTCCAGCCGCGACGATGCCACGCGGATGTTTTCGGTCTTGGCGTCGATTTTTGCAGGCGCCGTCCTGGCCTCCGGGGCGGACGCCACGGCAGGCGTGCCCTGTTCGGGCACGGTCCGGTCGGCGACCGCTTCCATGGGCATGCTTTCGATGGAAAGGTCGGCATCGTCGGCAAAGATGAAGACATCCTCGACCGCGGCCGCCCCATTGCAGGTCTCGACCGTGATCACCCATGTCAGACAGGCCAATGTCGGATCAAGCGCATCGAAGGATGGCATGTCCTGCAAATCAAAGCGTACATCCACCGGACCGAGTTCTGCCAGTTCGCGTATCAACAGATCCGGCCGCATGCCGTTGCGCAGCGCGTCCGGCAAGGGACGGAAGCGGATGGAATATCTTTCCAGGCCCCCTGATGTCTTCCCGGGTGTCTTGGAAGTCGGCGCCGCCGTCGCGGCCGGGTCGACCGCCAGGGTCAGCGATTGGATCCGGTCGATCAGGGCTGTCGTTTCCTGCGCTTCAAGCAGGGCATCCGTTTCGGCTCCGTCGCCCCCAAGAGCCAGGAAACGCTCCATCAGATCGCGCGCCGCAAGCGACAGGTCGATCAGTTGCTTGCCAACGGTCAGATCCCCGGCACGAACCAGCTCGAATGCGTTTTCGAAATGGTGCGTGAAGCGCGCCAGCCCGGTATACCCGAACATCGCCCCGGATCCCTTGACCGTATGCAGGCCGCGGAAAATCGCGTCGACTGTCCGCGGATCCTGCGCTTCTTCCAGCCCCAGGATCAGGTCTTCGAGCTCGCTCAGGATCTCGCGTGCTTCCTGCACGAAGGCGGCAACGGCTTGTTCGATCATCGGCTTACCCCAGCAACTTTCTGGTGACGGCAATCAGCTTGTCGGCATCGAATGGCTTGTTGATCCACCCGGTCGCGCCCGCGGCCTTGCCTTTCGCCTTCATGTCGGGGGACGATTCCGTCGTGAGCATCACGATCGGAATACCGCTGCCCGCCGCGTCGCTGCGCGCCCGCGTGATGAAGTCCAGCCCGTTCATCACCGGCATGTTCAGATCGGTGATCACAAGCGCAGGCCGCGTAGCGCGCAGTTTTTCCAGCCCATCGGCACCGTTTTCGGCCCCGACCACCCGGTACCCCTGAGGCTCGAGCGTGAAACTCACCATGTCGCGCACGGCCTTGCTGTCGTCGATCGTCAGAATCGTCTTGCTCATTGAGTGCTCCGGTCTCAGGCGCTGGTTTTGGAGATCAGGTCCGTCGCGTTCGGTCCAAAGCTGACCTCGTCCCGGCCCTCGACAGCCCGCGCCGCAGCAAAAAGCAACTGCAACGCGACCTGGGTTGGTGCGGCTTCGCTCACTTCCAATGTCGCGGCCTCGTCATCCTCAAGACCCGCGAGCCAGTCGGATATGGCCTGAGCAGCATCTTTAGCACCGGCGACATCAAGATCGCCTTCAAGGACCATGTCCGTCATTTCAGCCCTCGTCCGGTTTGCGGCGTTGTCATCTGTTCGGTCGTTGGCGGTAGTTTTCGGCCAAAAACCTTAATGCACCGTTCCCCTGAAATTAGAATTCTCCCTAAACCGGACATGTCATTTTACGGCTTGTTCATCCCCTGCCTGCAGGTTGCGCTAAGTGGAGCGGGAAGATGAATCATGACAGCATTTGACACTGGCCAGATGGCTGACACGACACCGATTTCCGGCCAGTCCCCCGATGTCGGGGGATTGTCCCGCTCACTTGCCGGGGCGGCGGTGACAGCCTTTGCTTCGGTCGTCGACCAGATGGGCCGTATTCGCGACCTCCATGGCGAGATCTGTCGAAACCTGGACCACTTCGCCGACCTGATCGGCAGCCGCGATGGCGACCATGCCGTGATCGACACGCTGGAGGCCGATGTTCAGCGCCTCGGCGCGGCCCTGACCCACTTTTGCGACCTGGCCGTAAGCCCCGCGGCACGGGGCCAGGCGCGCGCCGCCCGTGTCGAGCTTGAAGCGATCGAGAAATGCAGTCACATCCTGACCGCGATCGCTTCCCTGATGGGCACGACAATCGCCTCGCTCGGGCTTGATAACCTTGACGGTTTCATCGCGGAACTGCGCCGGACGGCAGCCTCGATCAAGGAATCCGCCGACAAGGTGACTGGGCATCTGGGCCATCTTGATGATCGCGGTGATGAGCTTGTGGAAAGCTGCGAAAGGGCACGCGCCATTCTGGCCGACCTGCCCGTCCGGTTCGCCTCCCCCCGCGAACGGCTTGATCAGCTCGCCCTGGACGAAGCCGGCGTCGCGGCGGAACTGTCCGACCGGGCCCGGCGGTTGACCAGTGACGGGCACTCTCATCTCAAGTCCTTCATCACCGCCATGCAGTTTTCGGACAGGCTGGCACAGCGGCTGGATCACCTTGCCACGATGCTGGGCACCCCGGGTGGCGCGGTGGAACGGCTGGCCGCCGCGCAGGCGCGGCGTTGTGTCGGCGACATCAGGGACGTATCGCAAGAAGTCCGGGGAACCATCAAACTGCTTGCCGGGCTGGGCCACGAGGGCGCGCGCGTCTTTTCCGAAGGCCGGCTGGCGACCACGATCGCCGAGGCGCTTGCCGCGCGGGCGCAGATGACAGGGCTGGTCACCGAGGAACTCAGCTCGGTGCAGAACGTGGTCGAAACGGCCCGGTCGGCCGCCGCCTGCACCACCGAAATGGCGACCGCAACAGCGGACAGTTTCAACGGATTGAAGGATGCGTCGAAGAACCTTGCCCTGGCGTCCTACAACTCGCTGCTGGTTTCGAACCGCTACAGCCAGGCATGCGGGCCGATGAAGGTTCTCTCCAAGGAAGTGCGCCAGATCGCCACCGATTGCCTGGACGCTGTCGACCGGGCTCAGGCGGTGATAGAACATATCACGCATGGCAGCGAACAGGCCCAGACGGACATGGCGCAATCCACCATCGGTCTGAAGACCCGGATCGAGGCGTTCAGGGATCAAACGGAAACCGGTGCCGAACGGCTTGAGACCATCAACCAGATGCGCGAGACGTCAAGCACCTGTGCGCAATCGCTGCTTTTTATGGTCGACGCGGTGACCGAAAGCATGGACCGCGTCGAAGCCGTTGCCAACCAGCTCGATCAGCTGGCCGGCACGCTGGAAGCATCGCCCCAAAGCGGCGCCAATCCGGATCCGGCCCGGATCAACGCGATCTGGGCCAGCTACACGATGGAAGAAGAACGTCAGGTCCACGCCCAGGTCTTCGCGAGCATGCCGGGTATCGAGATCAACGTCGCAGCCAAAGCCGACGCGTCGGATGACGATATAGACGACATGCTTTTCTGACGGCACTTCCACCAGGACCGCAACAAGAAAGGCCGGATCCCGCAGGACCCGGCCTTTCTTGTTGCACGGGGACCTTCGCCGTCAGGCGGCGCGGGCCTCCGACGGATCCGTGGTGCGTACCAGATTGCCGTCCTCGTCGCGGAATCCGTCGATCAGATCGCGCAGCGCTTCGGCGCTTTCCGTCAGCATCGAGGTGGTGCCCGCGGCCTTCTGGGCCGCCGCCGCGTTGGCCTGGATCACGCGGTCCAACTCGCTGATGGCCGAGTTAATCTGTTCCGAGCCGATCCGCTGTTCCTGGGTCGCCGCCGAAATCTCCTGCACCAGGTCGGCGGTGCGCTGGATCTCGGGCACCAGCGAGGTCAACTCTTCGCCGGCCTTGCCCGATGTCTCGGCCGTGGACCGCGACAGCGCGACGATCTCGTCGGCCGCCACCTGGCTGCGTTCGGCAAGGCGGCGCACCTCGGCCGCGACGATGGCAAAGCCGCGCCCGTGCGACCCCGCGCGCGCGGCCTCGACCGCCGCGTTCAGCGCCAGAAGGTCGGTCTGGCGCGCGATCTCCTGGATGATGTTGATCTTCTCGGCGATGGTCTTCATCGCTTCGACCGCCTCCTGCACGATATCGGCCGAGGCGCGCGCCTGTTGCAGCGACCGTGTCGCGATCTTCTCGGTCTGCGAGGCGTTCTCGGCATTCTGGCGGATATTGGCGGTCATCTGCTCCATCGAGGAGCTGGCTTCCTGGGCGGCGGAGGCCTGTTCTGTGGCGCCTTCGCTGACGCGGGTCACGGCGGCCGACAGATCGGTACAGCCGCTCAGCACGTTGTCGGCGCTGAAACTGACCTGGCCCAGCAGGCTTTCAAGCGCCGCGTATTCCTGGCTGATGTTGCGCACGAAAGCCGCGTAGGCCCAGGACCCGCCCACCTTCATCTTGGACAGGGCCAGCGACACCGACACCTCGGTCCCGTCCTTGCGGTAAAGCTGCAGATCGCGGCTGGAACCGACGATCTTGTCGTTGCCGGTGCGGCGGTTGGTTTCGACGTAATTGTCATGCGGTGGCTGGTGTTCGCGCGGCACCAGCATCTTGACGTTGTGGCCCATAACTTCCTCGCGCCGGTAGCCCCACAGCTCCTCTGCGGCGGCATTGAAAAAGATGACCCGGTTGGACGTGTCGATCACCACGACTGCGTCGATCGCACTTTCCAGCGTCGCAAGGGCCATGGACCCCGGCAGCGTGTCCTTCTTGGTGGTCCGGTTGGAGAAACGCATCTGATCTTCCCTTGCTCGACTCCATTCGGGCCGAGGTTAGTCAAAGCATCTTTTCGAAACCCTAATGCGACAGGCCCGAATGGGTAAAATCCTGCCTTTTCGACGCGTCCATCCACGCCATCGAACAGATTTTCCTCCGGCGACCCGCCATGGATCATTCCTCCCCCCCCGATTCTGGCCGAAACGGCGTCATTTTCCACCGGCAAGCCGGATTAATCGTCTTTTGACCGAGTTTCGAATCTTCATCGGTCGCCCCATTGATGCCCCCCGGTCAAGGATTGGCGTCGATCGCCCGGAACCGCAGCCCAAGTTTCTAGCGTTAAAGGAAAAATCACCGGTTTCACGCGGGCGTGAGCCACTTCGTCGCTTCCCACACGGGAATCGCGTCACAAAAGTGTAGTTCAGGGCCGCTACGCCCCAAGACAAACGACACCAATGGGGGAAACCATGACACGTCACTTTCTGACCACGACCGCGATCCTGCTCATCGCGGGCGCGGCCCGGGCGAATTGCCCGGCCGTCACGCTAGCCGACGACATGGGCGTCGCGCCCGGTGCCTTTCCGCAGCAATACGATCTGGCCGAATTCGAAACGGCCGCCGGCTGCGAAATGGAATTTTCGGAAAACCCCGAGATGGCCGACCTGAACCGCACGATCCAGGGCAATCCCGACCTGCCCCCCCTGGCCGATCGCCTGCCGGAAGAACCACTTGTGATTGTGCCCTATGATGCCATCGGCACATACGGCGGCACGTTCGATGCGCTGTCCAATGCCACCGAGGCCGGCACCTCGGACTTCCTGTCGGTGCGCCACGTGAACCTGGTGCGCTATTCCGACGACCTGGAAACCATCGTTCCGAACGTGGCCAAGTCCTGGGAATGGAACGACGATTTCACCGAACTGACGATCACGCTCCGCAAGGGTCACAAATGGTCGGACGGCGAACCGTTCACTTCGGAAGACGTGCGGTTCTACTTCGAGAACCTGGCGCTGGATCCCAATATCATCGAAAAGCCCAAGGATTACGTCCTGGCCGGGGGCGAGCCGATCCAGGTCGAGGTCATCGACGACCAGATCTTCAAGCTGAAGCTCGCAGCGCCCAAACCGGGCCTTCTGGCGCATTTCGCCACCTCCTACGCCCAGCCCTTCCAGCCCGCGCATTACCTGGGCCAGTTCCACCCGGCGCTGACCCCGGATGCGGACGCCAAGGCCAAGGAATACGGCTATGAAAGCGGCTATGACCTGATCAACGCGTACTACGGTGCCTCCGACTGGACCGACACGCCGACGCCGATGCTGCGCGATCCGGAAAAGGCCGCTCAGCTGCCCTTCGGCACCCAGCCCACGCTGGAAAGCCACATCTACGTCAGCGACACGACCGAAGGCCGCAAGCTGGTCGCCAACCCCTATTTCTTCCAGGTGGACACCACCGGCCAGCAGCTGCCCTACATTTCCCGCCAGGACGAATTGTTCAAGAACGACAACGAGGTCCGCGTGCTGGCCCTGGTCAACGGCGAGGTCGATTACAAGGCGCAGTCGCTGCAATTGCCCTCGGCGCCCATCCTGCTGGAGAACCAGGAAAAGGGCGGTTACACGATCCAGCTCAAGCCCACCATCGCGCTGCCGGCGTTTTCCTTCAACGTGACGTCCACGGACGAAACCAAGCGCGCGGTCTTCAACACCATCGACTTCCGCAAGGCGATGTCGCTGGCGATCAACCGTGACGAACTGAACGAGATCGCCTTTTTCGGCCTCGGCACGCCCCAGACCTACCTGGGCTTCTCGCCGATCCCCGATTTCGCGGCCGAATTCACCGATGCCGGCACCGCCTTCGACGCCGACCAGGCCAAGGCCATGCTGGACGAGATCGGTGTCGTGGACGCAGATGGCGACGGGTTCCGCGACCTGCCGGACGGACAGAAGATCACGCTGAACCTGCAGTTCTCGACCCAGGGCATCGGCGGCGAAGTGGTTGAACTGGTGGCGCAATACTGGGCCGACGTGGGCATGAACACCACCGTCAAGGAAGTCACGCCCGACGAATACCGCGCCGCGCAATCGGCCAATGAACTCGACGTGCAGATCTGGCAGCAGGGCACGCCCGTGGCCATCGCGCTGGGGTCGTCGGAACGGTTCGTGCCGCCTTACGGGTCCTATTTCGACCACCGCGTCGGCATGGGCTGGGCGGAATGGATCGACAGCGACGGCGCGTCGGGTATCGAGCCGCCGCAATATGCCAAGGACATGATCGACGACATCGACGCCTTCCAGCAGGCCATCCCCGGATCGCCCGAAGCCGCCGGGATCGGCAAGCGGATCGCGAAGAACTTCGCCGACAACATGCTCTTCATCGGCACCGTCAACGCGCCCGCGCCGATCTATGTCCGCAACGGCCTGAAGAACGTGCCCGAGTTCAAGACCTGGAGCTACGAGTACTACCGCACCTATCCCTATCGCCCGACGCAGTGGTTCCTCGCCGAGGACAACTGAGCCGCCGAATTGGGCAAATGACCGGGGACCGGGGGTCGAAAGGCACCCGGTCCTTGCAGAATGGCACGGGGGTCCGAGACGCTCGGTCTCATAAGAAACGCATAAGGCGGACGCCATGGCCAATTTCATACGGTTCGTCATCATTCGGGCGGCGCTTGCACTCACGACCCTGTTGCTGGTGTCGCTGATCGTCTTCTCGCTGATGGAACTGGTGCCGGGCGATTGCGCCGAACGCTACCTGGCGTACAAGAACACCCAAGGTCAGAACCTGACCCGCGACGACATCGATGCCGAACGCGCGCGGCTGGGGCTGGACCGGCCGTTCCTGGTGCGCTGGGGCGGCTGGGTCGCAGGCGCCTTCGTGGGCGAATTCGGCGACAGCTGCATCCTGCGCGTCTCGATCAGCCAGCTGCTGGGCAACAAGTTCCTGATCTCGGCCGCGATCTGCTTTGCCTCGCTGTTCCTGGCCTATCTCATCGCCATACCGGTGGGGATCTACGCGGCGTCCGCGCGAAATCCGTGGGTCAACAACATCCTGCGCTTCGTGTCCTACCTGGGCCTTGCCATGCCGAACTTCCTGCTGGCGCTGATCGTCATGCTGATCTCGACGGTCTATTTCGGCGACAGCATGTCCGGCCTCTTTTCCAAGGAATACCGCGATGCCGCCTGGTCGATGGCCAAGCTGTGGGATTTCCTGTCGCGCGCCTGGTTGCCGGTCTTCATCCTGGGCTGGTCGGCCACCGCATTCGCGCTGCAGACCGTGCGCGCGCTGATGCTGGACGAGAACGACAAGCTTTACGTCACCGCCGCGCGCGCGCGCGGGCTGTACGGACGGCAGTTGCGATGGCGCTATCCTGCGCGGCACGCGCTGGGGCCGATCGTCAATTCGCTGGGGTTCGACCTGAACCGCATCTTCAACGAATTGCCCATCGTCGCGGTGATCCTGACCCTGACCGAAGCCGGATCCCTCCTGCTGGAAGCGCTGGCGCGATCCAATGACCAGCAACTGGCGGGCGCGATCATCTTCCTGCTGACCGCGACCATCGTGGCGCTGAATTTCGTCACCGACATCGCGCTGGCCTTCATCGACCCTCGGGTCCGCAAATCGGTGATGGGGTAACACACATGGCCAAGACGACACCCATCACCCAGAAGCGCAAGGAGGCCTATTACACGGCCTCCCAGCGTCAGTTGATCTGGGCCCGTTTTCGGCGCAACACCTCGGCCATGATCGCCGCCTCGGTGCTGCTGACGCTGATCCTGACCGGCCTCTTCGCCGACGTGCTGGCGCCCTACAACCCGACCGTGGCCGGCGCCGACAAGGACTATACCAACGGCGCGCCGCAGATCCCGAAGTTCTGTGATCACAACGGCTGTTCCGCCCGGCCGTTCATCTACGGGGTCAAACGCGAACGGTCGATGGCGACGAATTTCCGCTGGGTGACCACCGTCGATCCCGATGACCGCAAATACATCCGGTTCTTCATCCGGGGCGACGCATACCGCATGTTCGGCATCAAGGGCGACATCCACCTGTTCGGGGTTCAGGACGGCTTTGTGCACCTGTTCGGCACCGACGACCTGGGCAAGGACATCTTCAGCCGCACGCTGCACGCCATCAACACGTCCATGGCGGTCGGGACAATGGGGGTCCTGATTTCCTTCGTGATGGCGCTGATCGTCGGGGGGGTGGCGGGCTATTTCGGGGGGATCACCGACGGCATCCTGCAAATGATCACGGATGCCATCCGCACCGTGCCGGCGATCCCGCTGTTCATGGCGCTCGCGGCCTTCGTGCCCGACACATGGTCGGCGGAACAAAGGTTCTTCTTCATATCCATCATCCTGGGCTTCATCGGCTGGCCGACGCTGGCGCGCCGTGTTCGCACCCACCTGTTGGTCGAACGCAACCAGGAATACGTGCTGGCCGCCCAGCTGTGCGGCGCCAGCGCGGGCCACATCATCGCCCGCCACCTGCTGCCCAGCTTCACCAGCTACATCATCGTCGATCTGGTAATTTCCTTCCCCTACATGGTGCTGTCGGAAACGGCGCTGTCGTTCATCGGGCTGGGCCTCAAGGACCCGGTGACGTCGCTTGGCGTGCTGCTGCAGAACACCACCAGCGCCGACGTGCTGCTGAACTACCAATGGTATTTCATCCCCGTGCTGTTCTTCATCGCGCTGGTCATGGCCTTCGTCTTTGTCGGCGACGGGCTGCGCGATGCCGCCGACCCCTATTCGGAGGCCCGCAAATGACGCTGCTTTCTGTCCAGGACCTCGACATCAGGTTCCGCACCGACGAAGGGCTGGTCACGGCCGTCGACGGCATCTCCTTCGACATCGCGCCCGGAGAGGTGCTGGGGCTGGTCGGCGAAAGCGGGTCGGGCAAATCGGTGACGGCCAAGGCGCTGATGCAGCTGAACGGGCGCAACACGGTCTATGGGCCAGGCAGCCGGATCACGCTGGACACCGGCTATGGCGATCCGCTGGAGGTCCTGTCGCTGAAGCGCGAGAAGGACATGCGCCCCATTCGCGGCGGCGCGATTTCCATGATCTTCCAGGAACCGATGGCCAGCTTTGCGCCGGCCATCACCGTCGGCGACCAGATGGTCGAACAGCTGCTGATCCATACCGACATGGGCAAGAAGGAAGCACGGGACTATTCCATCCACATGCTGGACCGCGTGGGCATCACCGAACCGGCCCGGCGCATCGACCAGTACGTGTTCGAATATTCCGGCGGGATGCGGCAACGGGCGATGATCGCCATGGCGCTGTCGACAAAACCCAAGCTGCTGATCGCCGACGAACCCACCACCGCGCTGGACGTGACGATCCAGGCGCAGGTGCTGGACCTGATGTCGGAACTGGTCGCCGAATTCGGCATGGGGATCCTGTTCATCACCCATGACCTGGGCGTCATCGCCCAGGTGGCCGACCGCGTGGCGGTGATGTACCTCGGGAGGATCATGGAGATGGGCCCGGTCCGCGACGTCATCCGCCACCCGGCCCATGCCTATACGCAGGGATTGCTGCGCGCCCTGCCCCAGCTTGACGACCTGGATGCACCGCTGGTGCCGATCCCGGGCGACATCCCATCGCCTTTGGAACGCCCGTCGGGCTGCGTTTTTCATCCGCGCAACGCGACGTTGAAACCGGGATCGCGCTATGAAACCGAAATGCCGCCGCTGACCCAGGTGACCCCCGGCCACTACGCCGCCCTCTTCCCCGAAGACATCCCGGAAATCAGGCCCGAAACAACGCCGGAGCGCGCCACATGACCCGCCCCCTTGTCAGCATCGAGAACCTGACCGTCTCGTACCCGCTGGGCCGTCGTTTCCTGGGGGACGCGCCGGTGCTGAAGGCGGTGAACGGCGTGTCGCTGGACATTCCCAAGGGCGGTTTCGTGGGACTGGTGGGGGAAAGCGGGTCCGGCAAGACGACGCTGGGCCGCGCGATCCTGAAGGCCGCGCCGATCACCGGCGGGCAGATCATCTATGACGACGGGATCAACCAGTACGACATCGCCGCCATGTCCAAGCGACAGGAGAAATCCTATCGCCGCCATGCCCAGCTGATCTTTCAGGACCCCTACGCGGCGCTGTCCCCCCGCATGACCGTGCGCGACATCATCGCCGAACCGATCGAGCTGCTGGGCCTGACGAAATCACGCGCCGAGACCGACGAGATGGTGCGCGACATCGCCGCCAAGTGCCGGCTGAACCTGGAACACCTGCGTCGCTACCCGCATGCCTTTTCCGGCGGCCAGCGCCAGCGGATTTCCATCGCGCGCACGCTGGCGGCGCGGCCGAACTTCGTGGTGGCCGACGAATGCGTCGCCGCGCTCGACGTGTCGATCCAGGCCGATATCCTGAACCTGCTGAAATCGCTGCAGCGCGATCTGGACCTGACAATCCTCTTCATCAGCCACGACCTGTCGGTGGTGGCCCATGTCTGCGATCATGTGGCTGTCATATACCTGGGCGAGATTGTCGAGGCGGGGCCGACCCGGCAGCTTTTCGCGAACCCGCAGCATGATTACACCAGGACCCTGCTTGCCGCGATCCCCTCGCTGGATCCCGACCGGAAATCGCGGATCCCGGCCTTTGAACGCGGCAGGCTGGACATAACGAAAGACTGACCATGCCTGATTACGACCTCGACCGCGCCTACGAGATCAAGGGCCCCGAAAGCGCCCGCGAACTTTATGGCAAGTGGGCCGCCACCTACGAAGACAGCTTTGCCGACGACTGGGGCTTTGTCGCGCCGCAGCGGATTGCCGAATTGTACCTGGCCAATACCCAGGGCGACACGCCGATCCTGGACATCGGGGCCGGCACCGGTCTGGTCGCCGAACACCTCAACGGCGAAACCGTCGATGCCTTCGACATCACGCCCCAGATGCTGGACGTCGCCCGCCCCAAGGGGATCTACCGCGACCTGATCCTGGGCAACCTGCTGGCGCCGATCAAGCTGGCCGATGCGACCTATGGCGGCGTGATTTCCTGCGGGACGTTCACCCATGGGCACGTGGGGCCAGCCTGTTTCCCCGAACTGCTGCGCGTCGTCAAACCCGGCGGTCTGTTCGTCTGCGGCACCATTCCGCCGGTGATGGACGGCATGGGGTTCGGATCCGCTTTGGCGACGATGCAGGCGCGCGGCCAGATCACGCCGCTGCGCTTTGCGGAAATCGAGATCTATGCCAACAAGGACCACCCCCATGCGGACGACCGCGGGCTGGTCATGATCTTTCGCAAGATCTGATGCTGGTCTCCGCCCGGCCCGACGAGGCCCGCCCCTTTGCCGACCTCCTGGCCGAGGCCTTCACCGACTACGCCCTGGGACTTGGTCGTCCCGCGCCCGGACCCTACGACTGGGTCCCGGCGCGGCTGGAGGCGGGCGAAGGGTTCTGGATTGGCGACCGGCAAGGCGCCACGGTGCTGAAGATCGCCGGGCAGCGTGCGAAAATCGACGTGCTGGGGATCCGGCCCGGGGCGCAGGGCGGCGGCATCGGCGCCCGGGCCATCGCCGCGATCGAGGCGCATGTGACGGCGCAAGGTGCACGCGCCCTGCACCTGCAGACGGCGCAGCGCTACACGCGGCTGGTGGCCTTCTATTCGCGCCAGGGGTTCCGGGTGAACGGGGTAGGCCCGCACGAGGACGGGATCGACGACATGCTGCGGGTCTTCATGGTCAAGCGGCTCTGAGCGGCGTCAGACAAAGACGAAATTCGCCGCCGCCGAGATCTGGCGGTAGGTGAAGACGCCCTTGACGTAGATCGTCCCGTGACCGGCGACGGTAATGTACACCCCGTCGGCCTCGCGGTCGAACTTGAAGGTCAGGTCGTCGACCGAACTCACATCGTCGAATTCCAGCTGGATGACATCCTCGCCCAGGGTGAAATCCTCGATCGTGTCGCCGGTCTGGATCTCGTCGGTGGTGTAGGCGAAGGTATCCATCCCGGTCCAGCCGGTGGCCTGGTCGGCCCCGGCCCCGCCGCGGATCGTGTCGTGCCCGGTGCCCCCGTTCATCACATCGTCGCCATCCGCGCCGATCAGGATGTCCGACCCTTTCTGCCCCTTCATCAGGTCATCGCCCTGGTTGCCCGACAGCTTGTCGTTGCCCTCGCCGCCCTCCAAAACGTCATCCCCGCCCCAGCCATAGATCCGGTCGTCGCCGTCGTCTCCGTAAAGCGCGTCGTCGCCCAGGTCGCCGGTCAGCTTGTCGTTGCCACCGGCCCCTTGGATCGTGTCGTTGCCCTGCCCGCCCGCAAGGTCGTCGTCCTGCGAGGTGCCAAAGATCTCGCGGTCGTCGTTGGGTTCGCCGACCCCGGTGTCGCCTTCGCCCAGGTGAAAGGTGATCTGCGCCATCTCGTAGGGTTTCAGCGAGAAACTCGGCGTGTTCGTCGTCAGCTCGTAATCGGTCAGCTTGGCGCGCAGGTCGTGTTCGCCGTAATAGAACCGTTCGCCGTCGATGACGTCGTACTCGGCCTCGACCTTGCCCTGGCCCTGTTGGAAATGCACCCCGTCGGAACTGTTGTCCGACAGGTCGATCGAAATCCGCACCGCCTCGGCGCTTTCGAAATCGGGCACGATGGCGGACAGGTCCAGGTCGATCCGCGACAGATGCGGCACGCGGGACGCCACGTAAAAGACCACCTTGTCGTCGGAATAATACCCGTTGATCTCGATCTCGCCGTCCGAGCCGGAATAATCCAGCTCAAGGTTCTCCATCCCCGGCAAGGTGTCACGCATCAGGTCATAGGTCGCGCCCCGGATGGTGGACACCAGCCGGCCTTCGTCATCGACCAGCGGCGGATCCTCGGCCGAACCGGCAAGGTCGGTGATCGTGTTGTGCTGGACCGCCCAGATATAGGCCTGATCGGTGCCCAGGCGGACGGCATATTCCAGCTGTTCGGAAAACGCCCCGGTATAGCGCAGGCCGGACTGGTAGATATTGGACGTCTTGATGTTCCATTCGGTCAGGTACAGGTCCAGGTCCTTTTCAAAGGCCGCGTCCCAGACCGCGTAATCGGTGTTGATGTTGTTCACCTCGGCATTGGTGTCGCCGAAGACATCGTCCTTTTCGGTGTAATAATAATGCTCGATCACCCCGTCGATGGCGTCTTTCGAGGTGTCGGAAAGGGTGTCGATGATCTGCTGGTTGGCCGCCTTGACCCGGGTCTCGTAGCCGCGGTCGTCGACGGAATAATGGAACTCGGACCCGGCGTTCGGTGTGGCCATCTGGACGATGATCTTCGGCTCGTCGCCGGTGTCCAGCCCCGCGTCCGAAAAGCCCTTGAGCAGCCCTTGGATGGCGATATTGGCCTTGGTCGCATAGGCGGTCTCGCCCATCTCCCAGTATTCATTGCCTATTTCGAACGTGTCGACCACATTGCCGTAGTCCTCCATCACCTTGGCGGTGAATCGGCGGATCTCGGGTTTGAAATCCTCGTACTCCTCGGTGGACAGGAACTTGGTCGGGATCACCAGCGTGACCTTCTTGGCATCCGAATGATCGCCGTCGCCGTCCGGGTCCTGCGCCCAGTCAAGGAAGCTCTTCAGCTCGGGGCGCAGGTCCCATTCGCCGCCGTCGTTCACCATCTTGACGACGTTCAGCCATTCGACGCCGTCGTCCTCGGCGTTCAGACCATCGCCCTGGCCGGCGGGAAAGCGGATGATCTCGCTGTCCAGGATGTCGACGGACTCCCTGTAGGTCTCCAGCGGATCGCCGCTGTCGGTGTTGACCTTGTAGACCGCGTTCACCCCGAACAGCGCATCGGACACGACGTTCCCCGTCGATACCGCATCGGTCAGCGTGATGTCGTAGCTCAGCGCCGAGGTCACGCCGTATTGCGGCAACGACACCTCCAGCCCGGTCGCCCGGGCCGCCGCCCCGGCGGCAAGCTCGATCACGTCGCCCGCCGGCGCGGACAGCGATCCGTCCGAAAACTCCTCCTCGGCCGCGGCAAAGATCTGGGGCGCGTCGAAGACCACGGCGACCAGCACGCCATCGCAAAGATAACCGACCCCGCCGTAATCCTCGACCTCAACCGTTTCCAGGTTCTCGGCCAGCTCGGCATCGGTGACCGGCGTGCCGTCCGACATCGAAAAGAACAGCCGGTCCCCGACCTCGGGCCGGCCATTGGTGTAATCGTCCAGGATGACGACCGGCGCCGCATCGGGATCGTCCGAAAGGACGACCTCGTAGGTATCGGCGCCATCGGCGTCAAAGCCATATCCCTGGTCGTCATCGGTCAGGTAGGTGTCGGAAACGATGTCGCCCTGGTCGACCACCAGGTAATCGTCGCCCAGCCCGCCCGACACCAGGTCGAAATCCTCTGTCGACCCATCGGGATCCCGGGCGTTGATCCTGTCGTCCCCGGCCCCGCCGGCCAGGTAATCCGACCCGTTGCCGCCGATCAGCACGTCGTCGCCGTCGCCGCCTTCAAAGAAGTCGTCCTTGTTCTGGTAGACGTCGCCGATGAAGATGTCGTCGCCATCCAGCCGCGACACCACCCCGGGCGAGAAGTTGGCGACCCAAAGCGATTCCGCGTTCAATTCATCCGCGTCGCCGCCCAGCACCGTGGCCACCACCTGGCCATCATAGATCAGGTCCGCCCCGGTGCCGTCGTCGTTTTCCTGCGCGATCAGCCCGGCCTCCAGCACGCCACGATAGGGCACGACCTGCCCGTCGGGCTGGATGAACAGCACGCGGTCGGGTTGGTCATCCAGATCGGTCAACGCGAAATCCAGGTCCTCGATGATCACCGGATCGGCGCCCCTGTCGCCGACCACGATCTCGAAGAAATCGTTGCCCTCGCCCCCCGACAGGCTGTCGCCGTCGTCGCCGGCAAGAACGTCGTCCCCCGCCCCTCCGATGATCCGGACCGGATCGGTCTCTTCTGCGTCCGCGCCGATCCCGCTGAGGACGTCGCTGCCGTCGGTTCCGGTGATCACCTGCGGTTCGGTCGGGGTGTCTTCGGCATCGGATTGTTCGTCGTCATCGTCCAGGATGGCGAAGGTCGCGACGCCGAAGGCCGCCAGAAACAGAAATGCCAATGCGCCCATCGGCTTGATCCCCCCGAACGGCCCCCGATGACCCGGTTGCCAGGCCCGCCATCACCCCGTCGGGGGATGGTTAACAGTCAGGTTAGACCGGGGATCGGGGTCCGGGAAAGCAAAACCACGCTTTTGCCGCAATTCAGACGCGAGTTCATGGACGCCGTCAGGAATATCACCCCTGACGCGATACAAAGCCGGGCGATAACACCCATTGTTGCAAGCGCCTCACTCGCCCGCCTGATCGGCGGCATGGTTTTCAAGCCCGTCCAGCAGCGCCACCTGGACCACGTCCAGCAGGTGATCGATGGCCAGGCGCGTGGCCTCCATCTTCCCGGCGGTGGCATCGCGGTCGAACGGCAGGGTCGTGCCCTGTTTCATCGCGTCGATCCGTGCGGTCAGGACCGCGCGCAACGCCGGGGCGATCTCGGCCTTGTGGGCGACCAGCGCGTCGGACAGCGCATGGCGCACCTCCGGCGACTGGATCGAGGAATACGCCTGCGCGCCCAGCAGGTTCACCCGCAGCCGGTGCAGCCGCAGCCCGGCGCCGATGGCCAGCGCATTGCCCAGCAACGACAGCGCCAGCACGAGGATCAGGATGGTCCGTCCCGAGGGTCTGAACCTGGCCATCACATGCCCCCCAGCAACGACATCAGGCCCGACAGGTCCGACACCAGTCGGACCGTGCCGCCGTCGAACAGCGGCACCGCCGCGTAACCGATCCCGGCAAACACCAGCATCAGGCCGACGAACCCGGCGCCCCAGGTCAGCGGTTCGGACAGAACCTCTCCCTCCGGCGCGTCGCGCGGCGCGGTGTCTTCGGCCAATGCGCTGAGCACGGCGCGCGACATCAGCGCCACGTCATCGTCACCGGGGCGCGACAGGTCGGCGGAAAGGGCCCGGTCGAAGGCGTCGTCGTCAAGCACGGGATGGGGCACGGGGTCACGCAGGTGATCGCGGCCCGGTTTCGGGACCATCTTGTCATCATCCTTTTCGGTCATGGCAGCTGAACCTCGCGGTCGATGGCGGCCCTCAGCGCAGTGCGCGCCCGGACCAGCAGTTGTTCCACCGCCCCCTCGCTGGTGCCCAGCGTGGCGGCGATCTCGGCGGTACTCAGGTCACCGGTCACTTTCAACAGGATCGCCCGCCTCTGCCGGTCCGGCAGCGCGGCGATCGCCTTGCGGGTCCGGGCCAGCCTTTGGCGGGCGTCCAGCCCGTCTTCGGCCCCCGGCGTATCGTCTTCCGGCTCGGGCGCGGCGTCCAGCCCGACAAACCGGCGGAACCCGCCGCGCCGGTTGCGGTCGATGCACAGGTTGACCGCGATCCGGTACAGCCAGGTGGACACGGCCCCCTTGTCCGGATCGTAGCTCCCCGCCTTGCGCCAGGCCCGCAGAAAGACCTCCTGCGCCACGTCCTCGGCCTCGGACGCCACGGTCAGCGCCTGGGCGGCATAGCGCCGGATGCCGGGCCCGTAGGCCTGGATGAGAGACGCCAGCGCGCGGCGGTCGCCCGCCACCAGCGCCGCCATCAGGTCCTTGGCCTCGGTCGGGGTCGTCGTCATGCGAAGAACGGATCCGTGCATCGGGTCTTGAGCGGTGCCTTCCGCGGTTCTGGCCTGCCCGCCGCGATGCGGCAAGGGCCAGGTGCGCGCACGGGCCGGCCCAAGGTCCGGCCCGACAGGACATGCCTCAGTTCGAGACGGTGATCTTGCGGGTCTTCGACCCGGTCTGACCGTTCGCGCCCACGCCCGAGACCGTCGTCGTGGTGCCACCGGCATCGGTGGTGCGCAGCCGGTTCTTGCTGGCGGTCTGGCCGTTGGCCGTGGTCGCCGTGGTGGTGGTCTGGCAGTTCGATGCGCCATTGCCACGGATGCAGTCGCGGTTCTTGGACATGGTGCCGCCGTTGCCGGTGGTCACGGTCATGGTCTGCGCGGCAGCCGGAAGGGCAAGGCCAAGGGGCAGGATCAGGGCAAGGGCGAGTTTGACGGTTTTCATGGTGGGGGTCCTTTCGGAAGGTTGGGGATGGATGGTTGGGGGCTCCGGCGGCCGGGACCGCCGCCGGAGTGTCAGGCTGTGCGAAGATCAGCCCCGGGACCGGGCGAGCATCTGCTCAAGCCGGACCAGTTCCTGTGCCCCGAGCACGCCGTCGTTGTTGCGATCGGCGCGGGAAAAGCCCGGGGACTGGGACAGGAATTCGGATTGCGTGAGGACGCCGTCGCCATTGCTGTCGCGCTGCATCATGCGGCCGGCCTTGGCGTTGCGGGCGTCCAGTTCGGCCTGGGTGATACCACCGTCGCCGTTGCCGTCCAGCGTGACGAAGGTATCAACCTGCGCGGCCTGGAATTCGTCGAACGACAGCACGCCGTCGCCGTTGGTGTCATAGGTTGCAAGCAGGCTCTGCTGGGCCAGGGCGGGGGCCGCCAGGGCGATCAGGCAGGCTGCGGTGAAAAGGGGGCGCATCGGGCTCTCCTTCAAGGGTGCGATACCTTGAATACGCAGGCCCCAAGGGTCCCCTACGCCGCGCCGTCACTTTTTTCCGATGTTTGTGAAACCGCCCTGCCCGTGCGGTCCCGCCGCCGTCAGCCCAGCAGGCAGCGCGCCACTTCAAGCTGTTCTTCCCAGACGATGTCCAGCGCGGTTTCCAGGTCATCGGCCTTGTCCTGCGCCCAAAGACCGATGGCCAGGTGCGAAGACCGCATCGTCCAGTCCGCAAGCCCGTGGCGCAGCCCCGGCGCCATGTCCGGTTGGCGCCGCTGGATGCAGTCGGCGACCACGTCGATCAGCTTCTCGATTTCCAGTTCCAGCATCCAGCGCACCCTGGCGTTTTCCTTCCAGAGCTCGCCAATGCCGCGGATGATGTCCGGCCGGGTTTCCATCTGTTGGAGGTTCGACATCAGCAGGATGCGCAGATCGTCGCGCAGGTTGCCCTGCCCCGACACGAAGGCCTCGCGGGCGCAGTCGGGAAAGTCGGGCGGATGGCCGACAACAGCTGCTTCCTTGTTCGGATAATAGTTGAAGAACGTCCGCGGCGAAATACCTGCACGGTCGGCGATCGCTTCGGTGGTGACGTGGTCAAGCCCCTGTTCGAGCGCCAGGGAGATGGTCGCCCGCTGAATGTCCAGCTCAGTTTGTTGCCGACGCCGTTCCCGAAGTGAAGCTGCCATGAACGCAAGCCTTGCATAATCCGCAATGTTTGCGTAAATGGCATATTAATGGGGGTGAGGTCAACTGCGTGAATGAGCATGAAAACAAATCCACACCACCTCTTCCGAAGGCATCTCGGGCTGGCCTTCCTGGCTTGCCTGGCTTCGGCAACGCCCGGTTTTTCCCAGCAATCCGCCCCCCCCATGCAGGTCGGCACGATCGAGATGGCGCGCGAAGCGGTGCCAAGAATCGTCACCTTGCCCGGCCGCGCCGTCGCCTATCAGGAAGTTGACATTCGTCCCCGTGTCGGCGGCGTGATCCAGGAAATACTTTATACGCCCGGCGCCGACCTTTCCGTCGGCGATCCGCTGTTTCGCATCGACGATGCCGCCTACCGCGCCGACGTGGCTTCGGCCCAGTCCGACCTGGCCAAGGCCGAAGCGAACCTGCCGGTGGCCGAAGCCGCCTACAAGCGGGCCCAGCAGCTGGCTGGCCGGGGCTATACCGAAGCCGAGGTCGAAAGCGCCCGCGCCGACCAGGCCGAGGCCGAAGCGACGCTGGATGCCGCCCGCGCCGCGCTGGATTATGCCCAGACGGAATTGTCCTGGACGACGATCACCAGCCCGATCGAAGGCGTGGCCGAAGTTGCCTCGGTCTCGGTCGGCGATCTGGTGACATCGGGCCAGACGGACGCGCTGACCACCGTGACCCGGATGGATCCGGTCGATGTCGAAATGCTCGAAGCCTCGGCCCGGATGCTTGAACTGCGTCAGCAGATCGCATCGGGCACCCTGTCGATCAACACCGACCTGGAAGCGCGTCTGCTGCTGGAGACCGGGCAGGTCTACGAGGGGTCGGGGCGGCTTGTGTCACCCGGTACCGCCGTATCGACCACGACGGGCACCTTCACCCTGCGGTTCCGTTTCGATAACCCGAACCGGATGATCCTGCCCGGCATGTTCCTGCGGGGCGAAATCAACGTCGGCACGATGCAGGCGTTCCTGGTGCCCCAGCGGGCGGCGGAACGGAACAATTCCGGTGTGCTGACCGCCTATATCGTCGGCGACGACGACACCGCCAAACAGGTCACCCTGACCGAGGACGGCACCCACGAGAACAACTGGATCGTGACCGACGGGCTTCAGGACGGCGACCTGCTGATCGTGGACGGGCTGAAATCCCTGGCCGCCGGACAGGCTGTCAAATCCGTGCCGGTGGCGCTGGACGAAAACGGGCTGGCCGTCGACACCCCGGACGCGGGCGACAGCGCTGCGCAGACCTCCACGAACAGCGGCGACTGACCCATGGCGACTTTCTTCATTCACCGCCCGGTCTTTGCCTGGGTGCTGGCCATCGTTGTCATGCTGGGCGGCGTCTTTGCCGTGATCAGCCTGCCGATCTCGCAATATCCGGACATCGCGCCGACCACGGTGCGGATCTCGGCCACCTACACCGGCGCCTCGGCCGAAACCGTCGAAAATTCGGTGACCACCGTCATCGAGGACGGCATGACCGGGCTCGACGGGCTGATCTACATGACCTCGTCGTCCACGGAAGGGTCGGCCAGCGTGTCGCTGACCTTCGACGACACGGTCGATCCGGACATGGCCCAGGTCCAAGTGCAGAACAAGCTGCAGCTGGTGCAATCCTCGCTGCCGACCTCGGTCACCCAGAACGGGGTGCGGGTGAACCGCTCGACCTCGTCGATCCTGATGGTCGGCGCGCTGGTGTCGGAGGATGAAAGCTTTTCCTCCGTCCAACTGGGCGATATCCTTGGATCCACCATCGAGGACGCGGTGCAGCGGACCGAAGGCGTCGGATCCATCAACATCTTCGGCACGCAATACGCGATGCGGATCTGGCTGAATCCCCTCCGGCTGTACCAGTACCAGCTGACGCCGGACGACGTGACCTCGGCCGTGTCGGAACAGAACACCAACGTCACCGTCGGATCGCTGGGCGATCAGCCGGTGGTGAAGGGGCAGCAATTCACCGTCTCGCTCTCGGCCCAGTCGCAACTGACCTCGATCGAGGATTTCGAACGCATCCTGCTGAAAACCAATTCGGACGGATCGGCGGTCTATCTGGCCGATGTCGCCCGGGTCGAGCTGGCCGAGGAGGATTACGGATCGTCTTCGCGGTTCGACGGCCATCCGGCGGCGGGCTTCGGCGTGAACCTGGCCACCGGCGCCAACGCGGTGGAAACCGCGGCGCGGGTGCGCGACGTGATCGACGGGCTGAAAGCCTCCCTGCCCGAAGGCGTTACGGTCGAATATCCCTATGACACCTCGCCCTTCGTCGAGAAATCCATCGAACAGGTCTATCACACCCTGATCGAAGCCATCGTGCTGGTCTTCCTGGTGATCCTGCTGTTCCTGCAAAGCTGGCGGGCGACGCTGATCCCCACCATCGCCGTGCCGGTCGTCCTGTTGGGCACCTTCGGGATCCTGTCCCTGTTCGGGATGTCGATCAACACGCTGTCGATGTTCGCCCTGGTGCTGGCCATCGGCCTGCTGGTCGACGACGCCATCGTCGTGGTGGAAAACGTCGAACGGGTGATGGAGGAAGAAGGCCTGGATCCGGTCGCCGCGACCGAGAAGTCGATGGGCGAGATCTCGTCCGCGCTGGTCGGCATCGTGCTGGTGCTGTCGGCGGTGTTCCTGCCGATGGCCTTCATGTCCGGCTCCACCGGCGTGATCTACCGGCAGTTCTCGGTCACCATCATCTCGGCCATGGTGCTGTCGCTGTTCGTGGCGCTGATCCTGACGCCCGCCATGTGCGCCTCGCTTCTGAAACCCTCGCACGGGCCCACCCGCATCGCGCCGCTGCGCTGGTTCAACGGCGGGCTCGACCGTCTGATCAACGGCTACGGCGGCGCGGTCGGCCGGCTGGGGCGCCGCCCCTTCCGCATGCTGATCGTGCTGGTCGCCGTCGGGTTCGGCGCCTACTGGGTCTATGAACGCCTGCCGTCGTCGTTCCTGCCGACCGAGGACCAGGGCGTGTTGATGGCGATGATCGAACTGCCGCAAAGCGCCACGGTCGCCCAGACCACGGAAGCCGTGTCCAAGATCGAAGACTACCTGCTGACGCAGGAGACCGACATGGTGGATTCCGTCTTTGCCGCCGTCGGCTTCAGCTTCAGCGGGTCGGGCCAGAACACCGCCATGATGTTCGTCAAGCTCAAGGATTACGAAGACCGCGAGGGCATGGATGCCGGCGATCTGATGGCGCGCGCCAACGGGGTCTTCTGGAACAACCGGATGGGCCAGGTCTTCTTCCTGCAGCCCCCCGCCATTCCGGGCATGGGGACGTCTTCGGGCTTCTCGATGTACCTGGTCGACCAGGGCGGCAACGGGCAGGCGGCGCTGAAGGACGCCGCCGACGAACTGGTCGCCAAGGCCCAGGAAAACGGCAGCGTCACCAACCTGCGCGGTAATGACGACGCCACCAAGCCGTCGCTGCGGCTGGACATCGACCAGCAGAAGGCCGAGGCGCTTGGCGTGTCGCTGTCGGATGTCAATTCGCTGCTGGCCACGGTCTTTGCCGGGTCCTACGTGAACGACTTCCCGCTGGGCAACGACCTGCGCGAGGTCATCGTACAGGGCGAAGCCGCCTTCCGCATGCAGCCCGACGACATCGACGCCTGGTACGTGCGCAATTCCGACAGTGAAATGGTGCCGCTTTCGGCCTTCGTCACCCAGGTCTGGGACACCGTGACCCCCAAGCTCGCCCGCTACGGCGGCACCCGCGCGATGGAGATCTCGGGCGCGGCCAATGGCGTCAGTTCGGGCGTGGCCATGGACGTCATGGAACAGCTCACCTCCGAGCTTGACGGCGGCTATGGCGCGGCCTGGACCGGGCTTTCCTACCAGGAACGGCTGTCGGGCAACCAGGAACCGCTGCTTTACTCGCTGTCGGCGCTGGTGGTCTTCCTGTGTCTTGCCGCGCTTTACGAAAGCTGGTCGGTGCCGCTGGCCGTCATGCTTTCGGTCCCTGTCGGGATCCTGGGCGCGATGGTGACGACCTTGTATTTCGGCCAGTCCAACGACGTCTACTTCAAGGTGGGCCTGCTGACGACCATCGGCCTGGCGGCCAGAAACGCCATCCTGATCGTCGAATTCGCCGAAAGCCTGCGCGCCGAAGGCAAGTCGGTGATGGAGGCCACGATCACCGCCTCGCGCCAGCGACTGCGTCCGATCCTGATGACCTCGCTGGCCTTCGGCTTCGGCATCCTGCCCCTGGCGCTGGCCTCCGGCGCCGGCGCCAATGCCCAGCACTCGATCGGCATCGGCATGCTGGGGGGGATCGCGTTCTCGGCCCTCTTCGGCATCGTCATGGTCCCGATCTTCTACCTTGCGGTCCTCAAGGCCGTATCCCTGTTCCGCCGCCGTCCGAAGGAAACACCCCAGTGAGACCGATTTCCATCCTCGCCCTGCTGGCCGTGGCCGGCTGTACCGTGGGCCCCGATTACCAGCGCCCGCAAGCCGACCTGCAGGCCCGCTTCCTGGACGGTGCGGCAGACAGCGTGGGACGGGTTGCCGCGGATCAATGGTGGCTGGACTACCGTGACAGCACCCTGACCAACCTGGTCAACCGCGGGCTGGCGCAGAACCTTGACGTCATGGCCGCGACCGAGGCGATCCGCCAGGCCCAGGCCGAATTGCGCGCCACCGGGTTCAACGCCCAGGCCAGCGGCAGCGCCGATGCCACCGGCACGGCGTCCGGCGGCACGTCCATGAACGGCACGGCCGACAGTTCCAGCGCACAGCTGGGCGCGGCCTATGTCATCGACCTGTTCGGTGGCTACCGGCGCCAACAGGAGGCGGCGCAGGCCAACGTCGTCGCCGCCCAGGCCGACGTGGAAACCGTGCGCCTGGCCTGGCTGGCCGAGCTGATCGCGGCCTATTCCGACGCGCGTTACTACCAGCAGGCACTGGCGCTGACGCGCCAGACCATCCAGACCCGCGAAGAGACGGTCAGCATCACCCAGGGCCAGTACGACGCCGGCGCCGCGACCGAATTCGAACTGGCCCAGGCCGAGGCCCTGCTGGCCACCGCCCGGGCCGGCCTGCCCCGTTATGCGGCGCTGTTCGATGCCAATGTCTATGCCATCGCGACGCTGCTGAACGAACCGGCGGGCCCGATCATGTCGGCGATGCAATCCGGCGCGCCGCAGCTGCGCACCCCGTCGGGCGGCCAGACCGGCGTGCCCGCCGACCTGCTGCGCAACCGCCCCGATGTCCGCAGCTCCGAAGCCGACCTGGTCGCCGCCGTCGCCAATGTCGGCGTGGCCGAGGCCGAACTTTACCCGTCGCTGACACTTTCGGGCACCGTCGCGCGCGCCTCCGGCGCATCCACCTGGTCGTTTGGCCCGGCCCTGTCGCTGCCGGTCTTCAACCAGGGCGCCCTGCAGGCAAACCGCGACGCGGCCGCCTCGCAGGCCCGCCAGGCCGAGATCGCGTGGCGCTCGTCGGTGCTGAGCGCGGTCGAGGACGTGCAGGTCGCCTCGTCGAACCTGTCCCGCTACCGGCAACGGTCGTCGGCCCTGCAGGCCGCGGCGTCGGAATACGACCGCGCGCTGAGCCTGGCGCAGGAGAATTACCGCAACGGCGCGATCACCCTTCTCGACATGCTGGACACCGACCGGTCCACGGCCGAGGCGCGGATTTCGGCCGCATCGGCGGTGAACGACGCGGCCCAGGCCTGGGCCACGCTGAAGATCGCGACCGGCGCGGGCGCCGCTGCCGCGGCGGGCGGCAGCTGATCCGCGACGCCGGTCAGCCCGGCCGGCGGATGATGGCGTAAATCACGTCGCCGGTATTGCCCTGGACAAGCTGGATCCGGGCCTGCGTTCCTTCGGTCGCGGCCCGGGCCAGCCCGGCCAGCGCATCGGCGTCGCGCAAGATGGGCGTCCAGGCCGCAAAGACTTCCATGAAGGCGGCGGGCATGAAGGCGGCGGGAACGCCGCCCGTGCCAAAGGCCGACAGCACCAGATCTCCGCCCGGCCGCACCAGGTCGAACAGGCGCCGCGCCAGGTCCGCCGCCTGCTCTGCCGGCAGGTCATCCAGCGCCCCGGCGGCGCAGACCAGATCATACGCCCCAAGGTCCCGGCCGTGGGCCAGCAGGCTCCCGGTGCTGGAGAACTTCGGCTCCACCACGGATCCGGCCGTCCAGCGGGCGACCTCGGCCAGGTTGGCCTCGTCCCCGTCCAGCGCTGTCCATCGGGTCAGCCGGCCGGCACGGAACGCCTCGGACAGCCCGGCCTCGCGCAGGTGGGCGCAACCGACCGTCAGCACCTTGGCCCCGGGCCGGCGCGCGGCCGTCGCATCGACCATTCCGGCCAGGCGCGCGCCCCGATCCCGCAGACCCCACCCGAAGGCGCAGCCCCGGGTGTAGCCGCAAATCTCCCTCCCCGACCGATTGGCCCGGTCAAGCAGACCCCGGGCGCCGGACTGGCCCAGGAACAGGTCCAGCGTCACCCCGTCAGGCCCGTAACCACGCGGCTTGTCGCGAAGGCGGGCGATGATCGGATCCTGCATCACGATCCCCTGTACCCGGTGCGCCCGGGCCAGCGGCATGACGTTCTGCCAGACCGCATCCGGGCAATCGGCGCGAAACTGGTGCAGCTGCAGGGCCAGCCATTCGATGATGCGCCCATGGCCGCTGCCCCCGGTCAGGAAGAAACCGGCGGCATCCAGGATCATCGCCAGCTCGTCGCCCTTCTCCTGCAGGATCTCGGCATCGACCGACGAAGACGGGGTGATGGTGGACAACCCGGTCCGGACGGACCGGGCACAACAATCGGCATTCAGAATTGCGACATGCGCGTCACGGCGAGGCATCGCGTTCGTCCTTCCGGCGGATGGTACGGGTTGCAGGCTGCTTTGACGGGCAGGAGTTGGAGCCAGCGTTGTCACAACCGTTGAATTCCGCAGGCGCGCCGCAGCGTTTGCGTTGAAATTGCACGCCCCGGGCTCGACGCTGGGCGCCCGTCCCCTTAGCTGCCCAGCTGCGCCTGGCGCTATTTTCGACAAGGACTTTTCCAAGATGATCTGGTTCATCCTCCTGGCCATTGCGGTCCGGCTGGCCACCCTGGCGGTCTCGATCCGCAACGAGGCGCGCATGAAGGCCGAAGGCGCGCACGAATACGACGCCGGCACCACCCGGACGCTGGCCGCGGCACATGTGGCCTTCTACCTTGCCGCAATCGCCGAAGGCCTCCTGGGCCAGTCGGGGTTCGATACCGCGACGCTGGCCGGGCTGTGCCTTTATGCCTTTGCAATCGCGGCCCTTTTCTGGGTGATCGCCGTGCTGGGCCGGTTCTGGACGGTCAAGCTGATCCTGGCGACGGATCATGCGCTGGTGACCAACCGGGTGTTCCGCGGCCTGCGCCACCCGAACTACTTCCTGAACATCATCCCCGAACTGGTCGGCCTGGCGCTGGTCATGCACGCCTGGATCACCCTGGCGGTGGGACTTCCGGTCTACCTGGTCGTCCTCGCCATCCGGATCCGCCAGGAAGAGGACATCATGCGGTTCCGGTTCGCCGGCTACTGACAGGTCCGGGTCCGGACCTGCGGGCTTGTCCGGGCCCGCGCACATGCACTAGGAACGCCGGGGAACCCACGCGGACACGGACGCTCATGGCCAATTGCCCCAATTGCGGAGACCAGGTCGCCGAGGCGCTTGCCACGGCGCCGATGGCGGTCTGTCCGTCCTGCCTGACGACGGTCTACGTGCTGGACGGAAGGCTGCTGGCGGCCGGAGACGCCGGCCAGATGCACGACGCCCCCCTGCTGATCGCCCTGGGCGACCGGGTGCGGGTGGACGGGCGCTGGTACGCGGCGGTGGGCCATGCAAGGTTCGACTATGGCCCCGGCTGGTGGGACGAATTCTGGGCCGAGGACGATCAGGGTGCGGGCCTGTGGATTTCCATCGACGAGGGCGACGTGGTGGCGCAGGCGGCCCTGGACGACCCGCCCGCCGCACCGGTCCCGCGCCGGGTCGGAGCCATCGTGTCCTGGCGCGACGGCTACCGGGTGACCGAGGTGGACAAGGGCCGCTGCATTGCCCTGCGCGGACGCTTCCCCGAACGGCTGGCCGTGGGCGACACCCACGACTACGTCAACTGCATGTCCGAAACCGGCGCGCTGCTGTCGGGGGAAACCCATGCCGGACAGACCGAATGGTTCCTGGGCACATGGCTTGATCCCTTCGAGATGGAGATCGCCCGCGCATGACATCGGACGTGCGGTCCATCAACTGCCCCGCCTGCGGCGCCGGCCAGACGATCCTGGGCGGCGGGCGGGTGGAAACCCATGTCTGCCCCTATTGCGGCAGCGCGCTGGACGCGCTGCGCGACTTCGCCATCCTCGCCCGCCATGACCGGCGCAAGCGGGCCGATACCCCGCTGCATCTGGGCGCGCAGGGGACGATCCGGGGCGTGGGATTTACCGTGATCGGCATCGCCGGCTGGCGCGAGGAATATCGCGGTCAGGTCTGGGCCTGGACCGACCACCAGGTCTATTCGCCTACCCATGGGTATGGCTGGATCACCCGCGAGGACACCGGCCACTGGACCTTTACCCGCAAGCTGCGCAAATACCCCCGGCACTGGGTCACGCCCACCTCGGTCGAGACATCCGAAAGCCGCCCCTATCTGTGGATCGACGGCGAACGCCTGGCCTATTACGAAACATCGACCGCCCGGATCGACAGCCTGGAAGGCGCCTTCAACTGGCAACCCAAGGTCGGCGAGACCGCGCAGATGGTCACGTTCGTGGGCGAAGGCCGCATGATCACCCTGTCCGGCACAACGGACGAACGCGAGGTCGAGGAGACCCGCCTGCTGACGCCCGACGAACAGGCCAGCTTCGGGATTGACGCGCGAGCGAACGGGCGCCACCCGCTGGCCATCGAACCCCGCTGGCGGCATCACGAATTCGTTGTCGCGGTGTCGGCCATCTTCATCGTGCTGACCCTCTTCGCCAGCATCCTGCAGGGCGGCAGCGGCGGCAAGCAGCTTGCCAACACCGGCGAGATGCCCACATCCGCGCTGCCGATCCAGATCGACTTCGACACCGAGCCCTGGATGCGTCTGGCCAAGTTGCAGCTTCGTTCCGATGTCAACGACGGCTGGGCCTATTTCGACATCGAGCTGGAAAATGACAAGGGCGACACCATCCTTGGCGGCGGGCGCGAGCTGTCGTATTATTCCGGTGTCGACAACGAGGGCGCCTGGACCGAAGGGTCCCGAGATGGCAGCCTGGTCTTCCCGGTCGAAGGCCACACGCATTACACGATGACCATCGAGATGCCCGAGTACGGATCGGGCGAGACCGGAACACTCCAGACCAACCACATCTTCCGGGCCCATGTTGTCGGGCTGAGTTTCAGCTGGCGGCCACTGGCGGCCACTGTCGGGGTCTTTGCGCTGTTCATGGCGGCAACGCTGGGCTGGGAACTGCGCCGGCGGCGACGGATGCTTGCCGGGTCCGACTGGACGGAGGATTGACGCCATGAGCCCCGCCCGCCTGATATTCATCCTGCTGTGCTGCGCCATCCTGGGCGGCGGTTTCTACCTGTCGTCCCGAGGTGTCTGGGGGGCCAGCGCCGGGGTGACATCGATCCGCGCGGGCAGCGCGGGGGCCGCCATCGGCGGCCGTGTCAAATGACGAAAGGAGACCCCGATGGGGACCATCCAGATCGCTGAGATCATCAGCACGATCTTCTACACCTTCCTGGGCCTTGGCCTGCTGGTGATCTGCTGGCTGGTGATCGAGGCGATAACGCCCCTGTCGCTGCGCAAGGAGCTGGAGGAGGACCAGAACACCGCCATCGCCATCGTGATCGGCGCGCTGTTCCTGTCGGTCTCGATCATCATCGCGGCCGTGATCCTGTCTTGACCTCGGACCGCGCCGGGCTGGTCTGGCTGCTGGCGGCGACCTTCCTGGTCGCCATCGCCGGGCTGGTCTATGAACTGATCGCCGCCACCGCGTCCAGCTACCTGCTGGGCGACAGTGTCAGGCAGTTTTCGCTGGTGATCGGGGTGTTCCTCAGTTCCATGGGACTGGGCGCGTGGCTGTCGCGGTACGTGGGCGACCCGGTGACGGGGTTCATCCGGGCGCAGATCGCGCTGGGTCTGATCGGCGGATTCAGTGCGCCGGTGATCTTTGCCACCTATGCCGGGTATGGCGTCATCGGCCTGCCGCTTTACGGCGCGCTGGTCACCATCGGCGCGTTGTCGGGGATGGAAATCCCGCTGATCGCCCGCGTCCTGGAAGACATCGGCGCAAGGACCTTCCGCTTTGAAAACGTCCTGACCTTCGATTATCTCGGCGCGCTCGCCGCCTCCATCGCGTTTCCGCTGCTGATCGTGCCCTACCTTGGTCTGATGAGCGCCTCGCTGGCCTTCGGCTGCCTGAACCTGGTGGTCGCGGGCCTGTCGCTGTGGATCTTCCGCGACCGCGCCAACCGGGGAACCTGGATCGCCTGGGTGCTGGCCCTGTGCCTCAGCGGCGCGGCGCTGGCGCAATCCGAACGGCTGGTGTCCGCGCTGGACCGGGCGCTTTACGAAGACGACATCATCTTCGCCGAACACACCCCCTACCAGGCCATCACCGTCACCCGGTTCCGCGACCGCGTGCGGCTGTTCCTCGACCAGTCGATCCAGTTCGACAGCCGGGACGAGCATCGCTATCACGAGGCGCTGATCCACCCGGTCATGGGCCGCGTCGCGCGGCCCGCCCATGTGCTGGTGCTGGGCGGCGGCGACGGCATGGCCACGCGCGAGATCCTGCGCCATCCCGAGGTCGAAACCGTCACGCTGGTCGACCTGGACCCGCGCGTGACCGACCTGTTCCGCGATCACGACGACCTGGCCGCGCTGAACCGCTTTTCGCTGCGCGATCCGCGCGTGAGCATCGTCAACCAGGATGCCTGGGCCTATCTGTCCGAACCCGGTCCCGCCTACGACGTGATCGTCGCCGACCTGCCCGATCCGCGGAACCTGGCGCTGTCAAAGCTCTATTCGCGGGAATTCTACCGCCTGATGGTCCAGCGCCTGGCCTTCGGCGGCGCCTTCGTCACCCAGGCCGGATCGCCGCTGTACGCGCGCGAAGCCTACTGGTCCATTGTCGAAACACTCGAATCCACGCCCAGCCCCGCCGACCCCGGCACGATGCTGCAGGTCACGCCCTACCATGTGCTGGTGCCCAGCTTTGGCGACTGGGGCTTCGCCCTGGCCCAGCCCGTCGCGCCGGCCGACCGCCCGCTGCCCCTGCCCGACGGCTTGCGGTTCCTGGACCGGCAGGTCTGGGATGCGGCGCAGGTCTTTGACGGCGACATCGACCGCGTCGATGTCGCGGTCAATTCGATCCGCACGCACCCGCTGGCGGCCTATTACCAGGCCGGCTGGGATTATTGGTTCGAGTGATCTTCGCCCTGCCAGTCCATGCCGGTAAAATCCTCGCGGAAGGCAAAGCGGACCAGGTGGCTGTCAATGATGCCGCGCGCCAGTTCAAGCCCCTCGGCGTCGGCGGCGGAAATCACGATCTCCAGCCGCTCGGGCGTCGCCGCCATCACCGCCGGCCCGGGCGGCAGCGCCGCCTCGCCTCGGGTGTCGTCAAAGCGGACTTCGACCTTGTGCGCGAAGTGCTTGCACAGCTGCTGCAGGTACCTGCCGGCCGCCGGGGTGGCGAAAACGCCCTTTTCCTTCAGCACCATCCCGCTCTTTCATGTATAACCGAATGTTTTAGTCAACTTTCCGCTTGTATGCCCCGGGACGAGGTCCTAGGCAAGTCGGGTGTCCGGATCTGGCGCAGTCCGACCCCGGACCTTACAGTTGTTCACCCGAGGTTCCGGAGCTGAGATGTTCGCAAATTCCATGGCTGGCCTTGCGCTTGGCGTCACCCTGATCGGCGCGGCCGCGCTGGCCGACGACATCACCGTCGACACGGCCCAGGGCCAGGTCACGATCCCGCAATCGCCCAGCCCGCTGGCGGTCTTCGACCTGTCGGCCGTCGATACGCTGACGGCACTTGGCGTGACGGTCGATGGCATGCCCTCGCCCAGCTACCTCGACTACCTCGCCCCGGTGGCGGAAACCGCCGAGCCCGTCGGCACCCTGTTCGAGCCCGACTTCGAGGCGCTGGCCCGCATGGCGCCCGGCCTGATCATCGTCGGCGCCCGATCGGCCGCGCAGATCGAACCGCTGTCGCAACTGGCGCCGACCATCGACATGAGCATCTGGGGCGACGACCAGATCGGCCAGGTCCACGCCCGCCTTGCCGCCTATGGCGAAATCTTCGGGCACGAGGCCGAAGCCTCGGCGCTGGCCAATGCGCTGGACGACAAGATCGCCCAGGCCGCGGCAGCCGCCGACGGCAAGGGCAACGGTCTGATCCTGCTGACCAATGGCGGCAAGATGTCGGCCTATGGCGCGGACAGCCGGTTCGGCTGGATCCACCACGCCCTGAACCTGCCCGAAGCGCAGCCGGGGCTGTCCAGCGAGACCCACGGCCAGGGCGTGAGCTTTGAATTCCTGGCCGAGGTCGATCCCGACTGGCTGCTGGTGATCGACCGGGGGGCCGCCATCGGCCAGGCCGGCGAAGCCGCGCAGGCGACCCTGGACAACAAGCTGGTGGCCGGGACCAAGGCGGCGCGGAACGGCCACATCGTCTATCTGGACGCGGGCCGGATCTATGTCGCCGGCGGTGGCGTGCAGTCGATGATGGGCACGCTGGATGAACTGATCGCGGCCTTCTCGGACACCGACAGCTAATCCGCCCATGAAAGGCCCCGTCTTCACCGGCCTGATCCTGCTGGTCCTGGTCGGACTGAGCCTGAGCATCGGGGTCGCCTCGGTCACGTCCGGTGACCTGTCGGTCAGCCTGCTGATGTGGGTCAGCCGCGTGCCGCGCACCTGTGCGGCGCTGCTGGCCGGCGCCGGGCTGGCGCTGGCCGGGGTGGTCGTGCAGCAGGCCGTGCAGAACCGCTTTGTCGAACCGGGGCTGACGGGCACGTCCGAGGCCGCGATGCTGGGCCTGCTGGGGATCACGCTGCTGGCCCCCGGCGCGGCGGTTGGCTGGAAGATGACCGTCGCCGCCTGTGCCGCCATGGTCGGGACCGGAGGCTTCCTGTGGCTGGCCCGCCATGTCCCGCGGTCGGACCCGATGCTGCTGCCGCTGGTGGGGCTGATCTATGCCGGGATCCTGGGCGCCGCGCTGATGTGGGTCGCGTGGATGACCGACCTGATGCAATACGTCGGCATCTGGCGGCTGGGCGAATTTTCCGGCATCGTGCAGGGCCGCTACGAATTGCTGTGGATCATCGCGGGGCTGGGCATCCTGCTTTACGTGCTGGCCGACCGGTTCACCCTGCTGGGCCTGGGCGAGGATCAGGCCCGCAGCCTGGGCCTCGACTATGGCCAGACGCGGACGCTGGGCCTGGTGATGGTCGCCGCGATCACCGCCGTCGTCGTGGTGACTGTCGGCGCGTTTCCCTTTGTCGGCCTTGTCGTGCCCAACATCGTGTCGCGCTGGCGCGGCGACAACCTGCGCGCCAACCTGCCCCTGATCGCCGCCGGGGGGGCCGGGCTGGTTCTGGCCGCCGATATCCTCGGCCGCCTCATCGTCTTCCCCTACGAAATCCCCGCCGCCACGATCTTTGCCGTCTTCGGATCGGCTGTCTTCCTCTGGCTTCTGTTCGCCGCGCCGGAGCGTCGCCGTGGCTGAGATTGCGATCCCAACCCGCCGCCTGCCCGTCCTGCCCCTGCTGGCCGGTGTCCTGCTAGTGGGCGTGGTGCTGTTCCTGGGCTGGAACCTCAGCGGGCCGGTCGCCTACATCCTGCACCTGCGCGTCGTCAAACTGGCCGCGCTGGTGCTGGTGGGCGCGGCGATCGGCATGGCGACGGTGCTGTTCCAGACCCTGACCGGCAGCCGCCTGCTGACCCCCGGGATCGTGGGGTTCGACGCGCTGTTCGTGTTCCTTCAGACGCTGCTGGTCGTCGCCCTGGGCGGGCTTGGCTACACCACCCTGCCACCCATGGCCAAGTTCCTGACCGAAACCGGGATCCTGATCGCCGCGGCGCTGATGCTCTTCGGGCTGCTGTTGAAGAACGGCGCGCGGGACATGACGCGGATGATCCTGGCCGGCGTGATCCTGGGCGTCCTGCTGCGCGGGCTGGCCGAACTGGGTCAGCGCACGCTGGATCCTTCGGCCTTTGCCGTGGTGCAGCAGGCCGTCTTTGCCAGCTTCACCTCGATCCCGAAGGACCAGCTGGCCATCGCCGCCGCCGTTCTGGCCATCGCCGCCGGGCTGGCGGTGCGGCTGGCCAGCCGGATGGATGTCGCGGCGCTGGGGGAACAGACGGCGCGCAGCCTCGGGCTGAACTACCGCCGCACCGCCCTGCAGGCGCTGGCGCTGGTCGCGGCGATGACCGCCGTGTCGACCGCGCTGGTCGGGCCCATCACCTTCCTTGGCCTGCTTGCCGCCTCCCTTGCCCACCAGGTGGCCGGCACCCATCGCCACGCCGTGGTCCTGCCCGCCGCCGGGCTGATCGGCGCCGCGATCCTGGTCTACGGGCAATTCGTCTTCGAAAGGCTGCTTGCCATGCAATCCTCGCTTGCCCTGCTGGTCGAATTCGCCGGTGGCCTGCTGTTCCTGGCCCTTGTCCTGAGGCGCCAGCGATGATCCGCATCACCGATCTGTCCCTGTCCATCCACGGCCACGACATCCTGCGCGACGTCTCGGCCGATGTCCCCAAGTCCGGCATCACCGCCCTGATCGGCCCCAACGGGGCGGGCAAATCCTCGCTGCTGCATTGCGTCGCGGGCCTGACCCGGCCCACCGCCGGGACCGTCTGGGTCGATGGGCTGGACATGTCGACCGCCCGCGACCTGGACCGCGCCCGGACGCTGGCCATCCTGACCCAATCGCAGGCGGTGTCGAGCCGTCTGACGGTCGAGGACCTGGTGGGCTTTGGCCGCTGGCCCCACCACCAGGGCCGCATCACCGACACCGACCGCGCCATCGTCGACGAGGCGCTGGCCGCCTTCGCGCTGACCGGCCTGCGGACCCGTTACCTGGACACGCTGTCGGGCGGCCAGCGCCAGCGCGCCTTTGTCGCCATGACCCATGCACAGGCGACCGGCTGGCTGCTGCTGGACGAGCCGCTGAACGCGCTGGATCCGCGCCATGCCCATGACCTGATGTCGCGCCTGTACGCCATGTCCCGGCCCGGGCCGGACACCCGCGCCGTGGTGATCGTCGTGCATGACCTGAACGCGGCAGCCGCCTGGGCCGACCGGGTGATCGCCATGAAGGACGGGCGCATCGCCGCCGCCGGTCCGCGTGACGAGGTGCTGACAGAACCGCTGCTGACCAAGCTGTTCGATACGCCCTTCGGCGTCCATTCCCATGCCGATCGGCTGTTTGTCTTTACCAACGGCTAGGATCTGCGCCGTCCAGCATGGCTCTCGCCTTGTCGGCCAGACGATCCATCGCCCCCCCGGCCTGCAGCCGGGTCCAGTCGATTGGCCCCGGATCATTGGACAGCTGTCGCGCCACAACCCGCGCATCCGCGTCCGACGCATCGCCCTGTCGCGCGCTCACCCGGGCTTCGAGCGTTTCCTGCGGGGCGTCCAGCCAGAGGCCGGTGAAGGGTACGCCCAGCCGATCGGCCAGCGCCTTTGCCTCGGCGCGGTCCACGCCGGTCAGGTAGGTGGCATCCAGGATGACGGACTGGCCGGCCTTCAAAAGCGTTTCGCCGCGTTTCAGCAGCCGGTCATAGACGGCGGCGGTCGCCTGGGGCGTATAGGCCGACGACGGCAGGCGGGTCAGCGGATCCACCCCGGCCAGCCGCTTGCGTTCCAGGTCGCTGCGCAGGTGCACCGCGCCAGGGGCCGCGCCAAGGCCGGGGGCCAGGCGGCGGGCCAGCGTGGTCTTGCCGGTGCCCGACGCGCCGCCGACCGCCACCAGCCGGGGCGGCGGCGGGGCCAGGTAGTCCAGCGCCTGCGCCAGGTAGATGCGCGCGTCGGCGTCGGCTTCGGCCTCGTGATGCGCGGCGCGGCCGGTCTGGACATCGACCATGGCCCGGATCGCCGCGCGGATGCCAAGGAAGAACGGCAGCGCCGCCAGCCCGCCGTCCTGTTCGCCGTCGGCATCGAAAAGCCAGGCGCCCAGGGTCAGCGTTGCCGCCTGCGTCAGATCGCGGTGCAGCAGGTCCATCACCAGGAAGGCCAGATCGTAAAGCACATCACAGGTGCCCAACACTTCGTCGAATTCCAGCGCGTCAAAGGGCACCGGGCGGCCGTCGACCAGCACGAGGTTGCGCAGGTGAAGGTCTCCGTGACAGCGTTTCAGCTGGCCCGCGTCGGACCGGGCGGTCAGCAAGGGCGCGACCTTGTCGAAGGCGGCGTGGACCTTGGTGTCGAAATCCTGCACCGGAGCGACCCCAAGATCCCCGGTCATGTCACAAAAGGCATGGGTCAGTTCGTCGACGATGGCCTTCATCATCGCGGCCCCGTCGCCATCGCGCCCCGGCGCCTGGCGGTGGTATTGCGCCACCGACCGGCCCAGCTCCTCGGCCAGGGCCTCGGTCAGCCCGCCGCGTTCGGCGACCGCCGACAGCTCGTTCTCCGTCGGGAAACGGCGCATGCGCAGGACCCATTCGGCGACCTCTCCGTCGCCATCCAGCGCAAAGCCCCCGGCGTCGCGGGTCACCGGCACCACGTCCAGGTAGATGTCCGGCGCGGCCGGGCGGTTCAGGTCCAACTCGCGGCGCAACATGGTTTCGCGCAGCTCCAGCGTCGAGAAATCCATGTAGTCGTATTTCACCGCGCGCTTGATCTTCCACGCCTCATCGCCGGTCAGAAAGACATGGGCGCCGTGGGTTTGCACGTGTTCGGGGGCCGCGCCGCCGTGGGTGGCCGGATCCATCAGCCAGTCGATCACGGCTTGCTGGTCGCCGGGGACATCATCGGGCATCGGGATCTCCTTCGCTCAGGGCACCAGCACCGCCGCGCCCTGCAACCGGCCGGCGCGCAGGTCGTCCAGCGCAGTGTTGGCCATTTCCAGCGGATAGGCCACCGTGTGGGTGCGAATACCGGCCCTGAGTGCCAGGGGCAGGAAAGCCTCGCCATCCGCGCGGGTCAGGTTGGCGACAGACCGGATCACCCGTTCCTCCCACAGATCGGCATAGGGGAACGACGGAATATCGCTCATGTGGATACCGCCCGAAACCACGGTGCCGCCCTTGCGCACCGCCTTCAGCGCCTGCGGGATCAGCGCGCCGACAGGGGCAAAGATCAGCGCCGCATCCAGCGGTTCTGGCGGCAGCGCGTCCGACGGACCGGCCCAGACGGCGCCAAGGTCACGGGCGAAATCCTGCGCGGCGGTCTCGCCGGAACGGGTAAAGGCAAACACCCGCCGGCCCTGCCAGACACACAATTGGCACAGGATATGCGCGGCGGCCCCGAACCCGTAAAGCCCGACGGCATCGGCCTCGCCCGCCAGCGACAGGGTCCGGTAGCCGATCAGCCCGGCGCACAGCAGCGGGGCCAGGGCAACGGGATCGGCGGCGTCGTCCAGCGGAAAGACGAAATGCGCGTCGGCCACGCAATACTCGGCATAGCCGCCATTGCGCGTGTAGCCGGTGAATTCCGGCGCATCGCACAGGTTTTCCCGCCCCGCCGCGCACTGGGGGCAATGTCCGCAGGTATGGCCCAGCCAGGGCACCCCGACGCGCTGGCCGATCGCCAGACCGCTCACGCCCGGTCCAACGGCATCGACCCGGCCCACGATCTCGTGGCCCGGGACCAGCGGCAGGCGGGGGTCGGTCAGGTCACCATCCAGGATGTGCAGGTCGGTGCGGCAGACGCCGCAGGCCTCGACCCGGATCGCCACCTGGCCGGGCCCGGGGTCGGCACGGGGCAGATCCTGCAGAACCAGCGGCGTTCCGGGGCGGGTCAGGACCATGGCACGCATGTCTCGCACTCCCATCAGACGATGACCGTAAATTCGGCCATTGCGCCGGACATCGCATTGACCAGGATCAAGCGCGCGCCTTCACCATGGATTCCCGCCACGTCGCTCTATATCAACGGGTTCAAAGCATTGCGAAAACGACATGGCGTTGTTGACCCCGACCGAAGCATCAGGACCGATCACGGATACCGACGGCGCCGACCTGATCGCGTGCCCGTCCTGCGATGCGCTGTACCGCGAGCAGGTCCCGCCCAAGGGCGGCCGCGCGGTCTGTTCGCGCTGTGGCACCGTGCTGATCCGGCCACGGGCCAACGCGGGGCTTAGGATCATCGCGCTGACGATATCGGTCAACATCCTGGTCACCGCCGCCGTGTTCTTCCCGTTCCTGGAAATCCACGCGGCGGGGGTGGGCAACAAGGCGTCGATCCTGGACATCGCCACGTCGTTCCGGTCCGGGATCCTGGTTCTGGTGTCGGTCGCGACGGTGTCGATGATCGTGCTGATCCCGCTGTTGCGCACGCTGCTGCTGCTTTACGTGCTGGTCCCCATCGTCTTCGACCGCCCGCCCGCGGCCCGCGCCCGCGACGCGTTCCGCCTGTCGCAGCGGATCAAGCCCTGGTCGATGACGGAAATCTTCGCCATCGGCTGCGCCGTCGCCCTGGTCAAGATATCGGCCCTGGCGCGGCTGGATTTCGGGCCGGCCTTCTGGATGTTCGCCGTACTGGTGGTGATCGTCGTGGTCAACGACGCCTACATGTGCACCTGGTCCGTCTGGAAAAGCCTGGAGGAGCGCGAATGATGACCGCGCGCGACGCCGGGCTGGTGGCCTGCACCACCTGCGCCAAGGTCTGGCCCGAAGGGACCGGGACCTGCGATCGCTGCGGCAGCGCGTTGCATTCGCGCGACGAACGCAGCCTGCAACGGGTCTGGGCCTGGTGGGCAGCGGGGCTGTTTTGCTACATCCCGGCCAATGTCACGCCGATGCTGGTGACCACGACGCTGATTTCCAAGCAGGACAACACGATCATCGGCGGCGCGGTGGAAATCGCCCGCCATGGCGACGTGCTGATCGCGATGATCGTCCTGGTGGCATCGGTCCTGATCCCGGTCAGCAAGTTCATCGCCATCGCCTATCTGGGCCTGACCCTGCGCCGCGGCACGATCCAGAGCGCACATGGACGGCAGGTCCTGTACGAGGTGATCGACTTCATCGGCCGCTGGTCGATGATCGACGTCTTCGTTGTGGCCATTCTCAGCTCGCTGGTGCAATTGTCGGTCGTCGCGTCGATCCGGCCGGGGCCGGCGGCGCTTACTTTCGCCCTGTCGGTGATCTTCACGATGCTCTCCGCCCAGTCCTTTGACAGCCGCCTGATCTGGGACAAGGCACGACCCGACGACACCGCAGAACCCGCCGAGGCTCACCACGCATGACCGATACCCAAGGCCGCGACGCCCATCCGGATGATCTTCCGGTGGAGGGCCCGAAGAAACGCCGCGGCGTCTCGCTTGTCTGGGCGGTGCCGGTGCTGGCGCTGCTGATCGCGCTGGGAGCGACCTGGCAGAACTTCTCGCAGCGCGGGCCGCTGATCCATGTCTGGTTCTCCAACGGCGCCGGCATCCGTGCCAACGAAACCGAACTGCGGTTCCGCGACATCCCCGTGGGCGTCGTGGAATCCGTCGATTTCTCGGATGACCTGCGCAAGGTGGTGGCCGCGATCCGGCTGGAAAAGCGCATCGCGCCCTATGTCGACAAGGACGCCAGTTTCTGGATCGTCCGCCCCGAGGTCACGACCCAGGGGGTGCGCGGGCTGGATACCGTGCTGTCGGGCGTCTATATTCAGGGCGCCTGGGACGACGTGCTGGCCGCCCGGGCCGAGGATTTCCAGGGGCTCGACGAAGAACCCCTGCTGACCGCCGGCGAAGAAGGCACGACCTTTACCTTCTATTCCAACACCAGCCTGCCGTCCGGGGACACACCCATCTACTTCAAGGGGATCGAGGTCGGCCGCGTGGGCGCGGGCGAGATTTCCAAGGACGGCCAGCGGGTCGAAGCCCAGGCCGTCATCCGTGCGCCCTACGACAAGCTGGTGACCGACGCGACCCGGTTCTGGAACGTGTCGGGCTTCAGCTTCACCCTGGATTCGGCCGGTGCGCGGCTTGATTTCACCTCGATCGCATCGCTGCTGTCGGGGGGCGTGACCTTTGAAACCATGGCCCAGGGTGGCAAACCGCTGACCAGGGAGATGGAATTCGAACTGTACAACGACAAGGACAAGGCGCGCGAAGGCTTCTTCCTGGACGGTGACGGGGCGCCTGTCGACCTGATGGTGATCTTCCCGGACAACCCGCCGGGGCTGGCGGCAGGCGCGCCCGTGGAAATCGGCGGGCTCAAGGTGGGCGAGGTCCAGGGGATATCCGGCCTTGTGGACGAGGAACGCTTTGGCGATTCCGAGGTCCGGCTGCTTGCGACGATGCGCATCTATCCGGGCCGCGTCGGGCTGGGCAAGGGCGCGGGCAGCGCGGAACTGCTGGACTATCTGGACGAGCAGGTCGCCCAGGGCATGCGGGCGCAGCTGACCAGCGCGTCTCTCCTGACCGGCGGGCTCAAGATCGACCTTGTCGATGTGCCCAACGCCACCGAGGCGACCATCGACCGCAATGCCGATCCGTTCCCGTCCCTCCCCAGCGCGCCGTCGAAACTTTCCGACCCGAACGAAACCGGCCAGGGGTTGTTGCAGCGGGCCAGCGAACTGCCGATCGAAGACCTGATGTCCTCGGCCATCGGGTTCCTCAACGCGGCGCGCGACCTTGTGGGCAACGACCAGTTGCAGGCCGCGCCGGCCGATCTGCGCGCCGCGCTGGCCGCGATCCGCGACGTGGCGACCAGCGATGCGATCCGTGGCCTGCCCGACCAGGTGGCCGCCATCGGCGACGACATCCGCAGCGTGGTGGCCCGGGTTGACGACCTGCTGACACAGCTGGACGACCAGGGCCTGTCCGAAAAGGTCATCGCCGCCGTCGAAAGCATCACCACCGCCTCGGACAGCGTACCGGGCCTGGTGGACGACGCCCGGGGCCTGCTGAAGAACGCCTCGGATCTGCCGCTGCAGGATCTGACCGACCGCGCCGGCGCCCTGCTGGCATCGGCCGAGAAGGTCATCGACCAGGACAGCACCCGTGCCATTCCCGCCGAGGTCAATTCCGCGCTGGACGAGCTGCGCCAGACCCTGGCGTCGGTCCGCGCGATCACCGAAGGCGACCAGGTCCGGACGCTGGCCGGCGAGCTGGCCGATGCCTCGCAACGGCTGAACGCCATCCTCGCCCGGGTGCAGGACGACGACGTGGTGGGCAACGTGAACACGACGCTGGGCAGCATCGACAAGGCCGCCGCGTCGTTGCCGCCGCTGACCGAAGACGCCCGCGCGCTGATCGCCAAGGCCCAGGAACTGCCGCTGGACGAATTGTCGGCCCAGATCTCGGGCCTGATCGACGCCGCGCAGCAGATCCTCGACCAGGACGCCACCCGCGCGATCCCGGCCGACGTCACCGCCGCGCTGGACCAAATGCGCCAGACGCTGGCCGCCGTGCGCACCATCGCGCAGGGCGAGGATCTGAATTCGATCCCCACCCGCGTGGTGCAGCTGACCGATCAGTTGCAGGCGGCGACCGTGAAGGTGAACGAATTCGTATCCGCCTTCGATGCCGACCGGACCGCGTCCAAGATCACCCTGGCCATCGGCAACGTGACCCAGGCGGCCGACGGCCTGCCCGGCCTTGTCGACCAGGCGCAATCGATCCTGACCGACGCGCAGAACCTGAACCTGGGCGAACTGTCCGACCGCGCTTCGGCGCTGCTGGACACGGCCGACCAGATCCTGAACCAGCCCTCCACCCGCGAGGTGCCCGAACAGCTGAACGGCACCCTGGCCTCGCTGCGCGAGACACTGGACGAGCTGCGCGAAGGCGGCGCGGTCGAAAACACCAACGCGGCCCTGGCCTCGGCCCGGCGGGCGGCAGATGCGGTGGCGCAGGCGTCTCAGAACCTGCCGGCCCTGTCGGAGCGGATCAGCCGGCTGGCCGACCAGGCGTCCACGACGCTGGCGGGCTATGACCGGACCAGCGAATTCTCGCGCGATCTGCTTACCGCCATCCGCACCGTCAGCGCCGCCGCCGACAGCATCTATCGCCTGTCGCGGCAGATCGAACGCAACCCCAATTCCCTCATCTTCGGGAGGTAACCCATGCGCCTTTCCCTGCTCCTCCTGCCCCTCCTGATCACCGCGGCCCTGGCCGCCTGTTCGTCCGAACCCCGGTTCGGATCGCGCACGCCGGTGCCCGACACGCGGATCGGGATCAGCTACAACGCGATCGAGGTCGTGCAGGCCACACTGCCCACCTATGGCGCGGAAGAGCTGATCTATGTCCGGGGCGAAGACGGGGCGATCAAGGCGCTTGGCCCGCTGTGGGCCGACGATCCGTCGCGCGCGGTGACATTGCAGCTGGCCCGCGACCTGGGCCAGATCACCGGATCCATCGCCGCCCCCGCACCCTGGCCGTTCCGCGACCTGCCCGACGTGCGCGTCGATGTCCGGATCGAGGATTTCCTGGCCACCGCCGAAGGCACCTTCCTGCTGTCGGGCCAGTATTACGTTGCGCCAGAACACGGCGGCCGGTCCCGCGCGCGGCGGTTCGAATATACCGTGCCGGTGTCGGACCCGAAATCGGCCGCGGCCATCGTCGCCGCGCGCGGCAACGCGGTCAGCCAACTGTCGCTGGAAATCGCCCGCAACGGGCTGCGCTGACTCCCCAGCGGCCGGACGGCGTCCAAAAATCAGGCCATGTCCCCTCACGGCGCCGCTCACCCGGCGCCGTTCCTGTTCCGGCGGTTCCGCGACGCCGCCCCTGCCCCTAGGCTGTCCCTGACCCACCGACAGGAGAGAGCCGATGAACGTCGCCAACAGCACCGCCTTCGACACCAGGATCTTCCACCCGCTGGACCCGCTGTCGGCGGCCGAACTCGAGGCGGCGGCGGATATCGTGCGCAAGCACATGGGCGGCGCGGACCTGCGGTTCGAGACGATCGAGCTGAAGGAACCGGCCAAGGCTGCCGTCCGCGCCTTTGCCAACGACGGCACCAAGCCCCGGCGCGAGGCGCGGGTGAACGTGTTTCGCCCCGGAAAGATCGGCGTCTGGCGGTTCGTCGTGTCGCTGAGCGACCGCACCGTATCGCGCGAGGAACATCTGCCCGAGGCGCGGCCGATGATCATGCTGGAAGAATTCATGTCCATCGAGGACACGGTCAAGGCCGACCCCGGCTTCATCGCCGCCTGCGCCAAGCGCGGGATCACGGACATGGACCTGGTCTGCGTCGATCCCTGGTCGGCGGGCAACTTCGACGTGGAAGGCGAAGAGGGCAAGCACCTGGCGCACACCTTCTGCTGGGTGCGGATGCGGCCCGACGACAACCTTTATGCCCACCCGATCGAAGGCCTGAACCCGGTGGTCGACATCAAGACCATGACGGTCGTGCGCGTCGACGATTACGGCGCCGTCCCGGTGCCGGAGATGGAGGTCAATTACGACGCCCAGTTCATCGACGAAACGCGCGAGGACCTGCGCCCCATCGACGTGATCCAGCCCGACGGCGTAACCTTCTGGATGGAGGGACGGACGATCAAGTGGCACGACTGGGCGATCCTGATCGGCTTCAACGGTCGCGAGGGCCTGACCCTGCACGACATCCGCTACGCCGACCGCCCGATCCTGTATCGCGCGTCGATTGCCGAAATGGTCGTGCCCTATGGGTCCCCCGACAGCCAGCATGCCCGCAAGAACGTCTTCGACATCGGCGAATACGGGCTGGGCAAACTGGCCAATTCGCTTGAGCTTGGGTGCGATTGCCTGGGCGTGATCCATTACCTGGATGCGGATATCTCGGGCATCGAGGGCAAGGCCGAGACGATCAAGAACGCCATCTGCATCCACGAGGAAGACACCGGCATCCTTTGGAAACACTGGGACTTCCGCACCGACAAGACCGAGGTCCGGCGCGGAAGGCGGCTGGTGATCTCGTCGATTTCGACCGTGGGGAATTATGAATACGCGTCCTACTGGTACTTCTACCTGGACGGAAAGATCGAGTTCGAGATGAAGGCCACCGGCATCATCAACACCGTCGGCAAGACGCCCGAGACCGACATGCGTTTCGGCACCGAGGTCGCGCCGGGCGTGATCGGCCAGATCCACCAGCACCTGTTCGTGGCGCGCCTGGACCTGTCCGTGGATGGCGACAGGAACTGCGTGATGGAATGCAACACGAAGGCGCTGCCGATGGGACCCGAGAACCCCTATGGCAACGCGTTCTTCGTCGAGGAAACCAGGCTGGACAAGGAATGCGGCCGGACGATTGCGCCGGAAACCCAGCGCTACTGGAAGTTCGCCAGCGCCGAAAAGACCAACTACATGGGCCAGCCCACGGCCTACAAGCTGGAACCGACCCACGCGGTGACGCCGTTCAACCACCCCGAAGGGCCGTCGGGCCAGCGGATGCCGTTCATCTACAACCACCTGTGGCTGACCGAATTCCACCCCGAGGAACGCTATCCGGCCGGCGATTTCATGAACCATTCGGACGGGTCCGAAGGTGTGCACAAGGCGGCCGAACGCGGCCATTCCATCGACGGGGCCGACGTGGTGGCCTGGCATGTCTTCGGGCTGCACCACAATGTCCGGCTTGAGGATTTTCCGGTGCAGCCGGTGATCTCGACCGGGTTCATGCTGATGCCGAACGGGTTCTTCGACGGCAACCCCTGCCTGGATCTGCCGGCTGAAAGGAACGTGGCCAGCTGCTGCGCGGCGGGGTGAGCAACGCGCGGGCTGATCGGCGCCGGTTAACCCCCGGCGCCTAGACCTGCCCGCGATCGATCCTTCGGCGGGCCAAAACCCGTCGTCGCAACAGGAGACCGGGAGCCCCTGGCAAGGGCCTCCCCCGACGACGTCCGAGGGGGCGGGGTGACGCCCGTTCCATCCTCCGATCCGGCGGCGCCGCCTCTTCTTCTTCCCCATGCACGACCGTCCCCACACCGCCCGGAGCACGCTCCGCGGCGGCCCTTCGGCGTGGCGGGACGCCTACCGGGGGCACCATCGCCCAACCCGATCCAAGACCATGGGCCTATACGCGGACCCGCGACTTTCGTGTTAGACCGTCCGGACCGGTCGGAGGAGGCCGGGCCGGAGGAGTGACACGATGCGACAAGCCGTCCTGGCAGCGCTGATCAGCGCCCTGCCCCTTTCCGCCTTTGCCGGCGAAAGCTGGGACTATATCCGCGACGAGCTGTACGCCGACCGCCCGCTGCGCGATGGCGCGCCGTTCATCGCGCTCGACGCCCCCGCCCGGACCGAAAATGACGCCCGGACCGTGATCGCCGCCCATGTGGTCGCGCCGAAGGGGCTGCGGCTGGGCAAGGTGACGCTGGTGCTGGATGAAAACCCGATGCCGGTCTCGGCGGTCTTCGACCTTGAGACCCCGCAGGAAAGCTTCTTTTTCGACACCACAATGCGCGTGAACGGCCCGACGCCGCTGCACGTGGTGGCGGAAACGACGGACGGACAATTGTGGATGGCGGAGGGGTTCGTGAAGACCTCGGGCCAGGGCGCCTGCGCCGCGCCGCCGGTGGGCGATGCGGACCTGGCGCTGGCGACGCTGGGGCAGATGGCCTTGGAGGTCGAGGATCTGCCGGGTGCAGCCGGGGCGCTGGCGCAGCTGACAGCGCGCCAGAGGAAGCTGGACGTGGACATCTCGCACCCGTCGCATTCGGGGATGCAGATGGACCAGATTTCGTTGCTGTACATCCCGATGCGCTATGTCGAGGACGTGCAGGTCGACCTGGACGGCGCCGGGTATGTCGGCGTTGCGGGGTCGATTTCCCTGTCGGAAAACCCGCGCCTGGGGGTGTCGGTGCCGGGCCGGACGCAGTCGGTCGACGTGACGATGACCGACACCGACGGCACGGTCACGCGCGCCCACAAACGCCTCGCAGGGTTCTGATCCGGCGGTAGGATGGGTCAATGACCCATCCTACGCGGTTGCGACAATCTCAGCCGGCGAAGGTGAAGCCCGCGCGGGTCTCCGGCTTGATCTCGATCGAGAAGCCGGGCGCGGTGGGGGCCAGGTAGGCGCCGTTTTCCACCCGGCAGGGATCGGTGAAATGCTCGTGCAGGTGGTCGACGAATTCGGTCACGCGGCCCTCCTTCGTCCCGGCCACGGCGACATAGTCGATCATCGACAGGTGCTGCACGTATTCGCACAGACCCACGCCCCCCGCATGGGGCCAGACCGGCAACCCGGCCTTGGCCGCCATCAGCTGCACGGCCAGCACCTCGTTCAGCCCGCCCAGCCGGCACGCGTCGATCTGCACCACGTCGATCGCTCCGGCGGCGATGAACTGCTTGAACATCACCCGGTTCTGGCACATCTCGCCCGTCGCCACCTTGATCGGCAGGACCGCGTCGCGGATCGCCTTGTGGCCCAGCACGTCGTCGGGGCTGGTCGGTTCCTCGATGAACCAGGGCTTGGCGAAGGCCAGCTGTTTCACCCAGTCGATGGCCTGCCCGACTTCCCACACCTGGTTGGCGTCGATCATCATCGTGACGTCCGCACCCAGTTCCTCGCGGGCGATGGTCAGGCGGCGGATGTCGTCGTCCAGGTCCCGGCCGACCTTCATCTTCACGTGGGTAAAGCCCTGCCCCTTCGCCTCGCGGCACAGACGCCGCAGCTTGTCGTCCGGGTAGCCCAGCCAGCCGGCCGAGGTCGTGTAGCAGGGATAGCCCTCGGCCAGCAGCGTTTCGATCCGCGCCGCCTTGCCTTTGGCCGATTCCTGCAGGATCTCCAGCGCCTCGCCCGGATCCAGGTAATCCGTCATGTACCGGAAATCGGGGATCTTCACGAGCTGCTCAGGGCTCATCTCGCCCACGAACCGCCAGACCGGTTGGCCCGCCTGCCGCGCCATCAGGTCCCAGACCGCGTTGATCACCGCGCCGGCGGCCAGGTGGATCACCCCTTTCTCCGGCCCCACCCAGCGCAGCTGGCTGTCGCCGGTCACCGCGCGCCAGAAGGCGCCCGGATCGGCCAGGATGTCATCGGTATCGCGCCCCACCACCTGCGGCGCCAGCGCCTCGATCGCCGCCACGCACAGCTCGTTGCCGCGCCCGATGGTGAAGGTCAGCCCGTGACCCTCGTGGCCCCCGTCGGTCTCCAGCGCCACGTAGGCGGCGGAATAGACCGGATCGGGGTTCATCGCGTCGGACCCGTCCAGCCCTCCTTCGGAAGGGAACCGCAGGTCCCAGGTCCGAAGGCCCGTGATCCGGCTCATGCGTCCGCCACCACGTCCTGGCGCTGCGCGCCCAGCCCCTGGATGCCCAGCTCGACCACGTCACCCGGTTTCAGATAGCGCGGCGGCTTCATCCCCAGCCCGACACCCGGAGGCGTGCCGGTCGAGATCACGTCACCGGCCCGCAGCGACATGAACTGCGACAGGTAGCTGACAAGGAACTTTACCCCGTAAACCATGGTCTTGGTGGATCCGTCCTGCATCTTCTCGCCGTTGACGGTCAGCCACATGCCCAGGTCCTGCACGTCCGCCACCTCGTCCGGGGTGACCAGCCAGGGGCCGATCTGGCCGAAGTTGTCGCAGCTCTTGCCCTTGGTCCACTGGCCTTCGCGTTCGATCTGAAAGCCGCGTTCGCTGACGTCGTTGGTCACCGCAAAGCCCGCGACGTGGTCCATTGCGTCGGCCTCGTCGATGTACTTGCCCGGCTTGCCGATGATCACGGCCAGTTCGACCTCCCAGTCGGTCTTTTCCGACTTGCGGGGGATCACGATCGGGTCGTTGGGGCCGCAGATGGCGGATGTCGCCTTCATGAAGATGATGGGTTCGGGCGGGACCGTCGCGCCGGTTTCGGCGGCGTGGTCGGAATAGTTGAGCCCGATGCAGATGAACTTGCCGGTGCCGGCGACGCAGGGGCCAAGGCGCGGGTCGCCGTCGACCAGCGGCAGCGAAGCGGGGTCGATGGCGGCGATCTTCGCGATACCCTCGGGGGAGATCGCGGCGCCGGCGACATCGGGGATGATGCCCGACAGGTCACGGATCGCGCCGTCATGCAGCAGGCCGGGTTTCTCGGCGCCGGGCGCGCCATAGCGGAGAAGTTTCATGGGTCAGGTTCCCTCAGATGGTCCAGCCGCCGTCGATGCAGACAGCCTGGCCGGTGGTGTAGGTTGCGCCGGCCAGTTGCACGGCGAGATCGGCGATTTCTTCCGGCTCGCCGATGCGGCCCATGGGCTGGCGGGCGATGAAATCGGTGCGGGCCTTGTCATAGTCGCCCGTGGCCGCCAGACGCTGGTCCAGTGACGGCGACTGAACGGTGCCCGGGCAGATCGCGTTGCAGCGGATGCCCTGCGTGACGTAGTCGGCGGCGACGGATTTCGTCAGGCCCAGCACGGCGGCCTTGGTGGCGGAATAGACAAAGCGGTTGGGCACGCCCTTGATGGACGACGCGACCGAGCTCATGTTGATGATGGCGCCGCTCTGACGTTCCAGCATGCCCGGCAGCACGGCCTTGATCGTGCGCACCATGGCCTTGACGTTCAGATCGAAAGCAAAGTCCAGGTCGGCCTCGGGCGCGTCCAGGATGGACCCGCCATGGACGATCCCCGCGCAGTTGAACAGCACGTCGACCGCGCCGATCCCGGCGATCAGGTCAGTGACGGCATCCGCGTCCAAAACGTTCAGCTTCGCGGTCTTGCAATCGAGCCCCGCCAGAGCATCGGCGTTGATATCCGTGGCCCAGACGGTGCAGCCGGCGGCGATGAACGCCTCGGCCGAGGCGCGGCCGATCCCTTGGGCGGCGGCGGTGATCAGGACGGTCTGGCCGGCGATTTTGCTCATGCCATCACCTCTTTCTTTTCAACGATGTAGATATGTTCACAGGCCAGCACGACCTGGTCGCGCTGGTTCAGCACCTCGACCTTTTCGAACAGCTTGCCGGAGTTGGGCCGCTTGGGGTCGTCCTCTTTCCGGGCCGCCGTCACCCGCGTGCGGATCGTGTCGCCGATCATCACCGGACGGACGAACCGCAGCCGGTCGTAGCCGTAGGAAAACGCCAGCGGGTTGATCTCGGTCGCCGTGAGCCCCACGCCGATGGCGAAGATCATCGTGCCATGGGCGATGCGGCCGCCGAATTCGGATTTCGCCATGAATTCGGCATCCATGTGGTGCGGGAAGAAATCGCCGGTGTGGCCGGCGTGGACGACGAAATCGGTTTCCGTGATCGTGCGGCCGTAGGTCTCGCGGCTTTCGCCGATCTCGTAATCTTCCAGGTAGCGGGGGCGTTCCATCAGGGCCTCTTCTCGATTGGGGTCATGGGCGCGGCGGACGACGCATAGGCCGCCTCGACCAGGGCCATGGTGCGCCAGCCGTCCGAGACGGGGGCGATCAGGGTGTCTTCGCCAGCGGCGGCGCGTTGCAGGTTGTGCATGCGGGCGGTGAAGCTTTCGGTGAACCAGGATCCGCGCAGGGGGATGTCGTGCCATTCCCCGCCGGTGTGGATCTGCAGGATGTCCGGTTCGCCCCTGGGATAATCCAGGTTCACGCCCAGCTTCATGTAGGCGGCGCCTTTGGTCCCGGCGATGCGCATCTCGCAGGCCTGGTGGGGGCGGCCGTAATCCCAGTCGTGGTTGACCGACAGCACACAGCGGACCTCGTCGCCGTAATCCAGGATCGCGGCGGTGCGGGTCTGGGCGACCTTGTGGGACGGGTGGCCGATGGTTTTCGCGTGGATGCCGGCCGGGTCGCCCAGCAGGTGGCGGATAAGGTCAAGGTAGTGGATCGAATGCATGGTGATCTCGATCCGGGGCAGCCCTTCGAGGAATTCCCACAGCCCCCAGGGCGTGGCCAGCACGCCGTGCATCTCGATATCCACGACCCGGCCCAGCATTCCCTTGTCGATGGCGTCCTTCAGGGCAACGGCCATGGGGGCAAACCGCAGCTGGAAGTTCATCGCCGCCTGCAGGCCGCGCGCCTCGCAGATGTCCAGCACGTCCGAGGCGCCCTTCAGATCCGCGCCCATGGGTTTTTGCACCAGGCAGGGTGCGCCTTCGGGCAGGGTCTTCAGGATCGTGGCATGGGCGGCGGGCGGCGTGGCCAGGTCGAAAACGGCATTCTCGACGGCCAGCGCTTCGTCCACGGTCAGGGCGCGGGTGCCATGGGCTTCGGCCAGTGCCTTTGCCTTGGCGTAGTCCGGATCGGTGATCCCGGCGACGACATAGCCGCCCGACATCCAGGCCGGCAGGTGGGCATCGCGCACGATGGAACCGGCGCCGAAGATGACGATGGGGCGGCGGACGGACGGCACATCCCATTCCTGTTTCAGGTCAATCGACATGAAACACCTCCTCCATCTCGGCCCACCAGTCGCCATCGCCCCGCGTCTCCAGAGGCACCTGGCAGGGCATGCAGACGGCCCACCAGCGCTGGGTTTCCGCGTCGGCGGCCATTTTCGCGGCGTCGGCGGCCCAGTCGTCCCCATGATATTCGAAGGACGCGAACAGCAGGTTCTCCGGCTCGCGCAGGAAGATCGTGTAGTTGCGGATGTTGCATTCGGCGATCTTCGCCAGCACGCCGGGCCAGACGGCGGCGTGCAATTCCTTGTATTCGGCGATCTTTTCGGGGCTCACCCCGATCACCTGTCCCATGCGGACCATCAGACCCCCTCCCCGAGGCTCATGGTGAATTCTCCGACCGCGCGACGGTCGATCTCGGCTATGTCCCAGTCGATACCGATGCCCGGTGCTTCGGGCGCTTGCGCCATGCCGTTTTCGATGACCAGCCCCTGGCCGGTGATCTCGTCCAGCTGGGGGATGTATTCGACCCATTTTCCGTTGCGGATGGCGCAGACGAGCGAGACGTGAAGCTCCATCAGGAAATGAGGTGCCACGGCGAGGCCATGGCATTCGGCCATATGCGCGACCTTCAGCCAGGGGGTGATGCCGCCGATCCGGCCCGCGTCCACCTGGATCACGCTGGCCGCGCCGCGCGCGACGTAATCGGCGAAATGGCGGATCGAATAAAGGCTTTCGCCCACCGCCACAGGCATCGGCGCGATCCTGGCCAGTTCGGCGTGCCCTTCGACGTCATCGGCGGCCAGCGGTTCTTCCAGCCAGCCCAGGTCGAAATCCGCCAAAGCGCGGGCACGGCGGCGGGCGGTGTCACGCAGGAAGCCCTGGTTGGCGTCGACCATGATCTCTTGGCTTGACCCCACGGCATCGCGGATGGCCCCGATGCGGGCGGCGTCCTCGGCCGCCGAAGGCTTGCCGATCTTGACCTTCGATCCCTTGAACCCGGCCTCTTTGGCGGCGATGGCGTCGTCCACCAGCGCCTGCGTCGGGATATGCAGCCAGCCGCCTTCGGTGGTGTAACAGGGCGCCTGTGCCTTCGCGCCACCGGCCAGCCGCCAGAGCGGCAACCCAGCGCGTTTGCAGCGCAGATCCCACAGCGCGGAGTCCACGGCGGCCAGCGCGATGGAGGTCAGCGCCCCCACCGTCGTCGCATGGGTGTGGAATTCAAGGTCGGTCCAGATCGCCTCGACCTCCTCGGCCTCGCGCCCGATCAGGCGGGGGGCAAGGTGGTCTGACAGCAGGCGCATCACGGACGATCCGCCCGTGCCGATCGTGTAGGAATAGCCCATGCCCACCGCGCCGTCGGTATCGGTAATGGTGACGATGGGGGTTTCCTGGCTCACGAAGGACTGGATGGCATCGGTGCGTTTCACCTTGGGCGCCAGGTCCACCATCTGCAGCGTGATATGCGCGATCCTGGCCATCACTCGACCCGCAGCGACCGACCCGTGTCGGCGTCGAAAAGATGCGCGTTCGACAGGTCCATGTGAAAGGTCATGACCTCGCGCGTGCCGACCCGCCGGGGGTTCAGCATCCGCCCCGTGAAACGCTTGCCGGCAAGATCGACGAACAGCAGCGTCTCGTTGCCCAGCGGTTCGGACAGGTCGACCGTCAGCTCCATGGTGGTGACCGCATGGCCGCCTTCGGAATGGATGCCGTGGCCTTCCGGGTACAGGTCATCGGGGCGCAGGCCGAAGATCACCTTGCGACCCTCGGCGATGTTGAACCCCGGCGGCATGGGCAGCTCAAGCCCGGTCGGAAACCGCAGCCCGGTGGCGGTGATCACGGCTTCGGCCATGTTCATCGGCGGCGAGCCGATGAAGCCCGCGACGAACTGGCTGTTGGGGCGGTTGAAGACCTGATCCGGCGTGCCGACCTGCTCGATATTGCCGTCCTTCATGATCACGATCCGGTCGGCCAGCGTCATCGCCTCGACCTGGTCGTGGGTCACGTAGACGACGGTGGATTTCAGCCGCGCGTGCAGCTGCTTGATCTCGGTCCGCATCTGGCCGCGCAGCTTGGCGTCGAGGTTCGACAGCGGTTCATCGAACAGGAACACGTCAGGGTCGCGCACGATGGCGCGGCCCATGGCGACGCGCTGGCGTTGGCCGCCCGAAAGCTGCGCCGGGCGGCGATCGAGCAACGCGGTGATCTCCAGCGCGCGGGCGGCCTCGGCCACGGCGGCGTCGATCTCGGGCTTGGGCTTGCCGGCGATCTTCAGCGTGAAGCCCATGTTTTCGCCCACCGTCATGTGCGGGTACAAGGCGTAGGACTGGAACACCATCGAGATGTTGCGCGCCCGCGGCGCCAGGTCGTTGACCACCCGGTCGCCGATGCGGATGTCGCCGCCGGTGATATCCTCCAGCCCCGCGATCATCCGCAGGGTGGTGGACTTGCCGCAGCCCGAAGGCCCGACCAGCGCCACGAATTCGCCGTCCGCGACATCCAGGTCGATGCCCTTCACCGCGTGGAAGGCGCCATAATTCTTGTCGAGCTTGGAAAGTGTGAGCGTCGCCATGTCTTACCCCTTGATCGCGCCGGTGGTCAGGCCGGACACCAGGTGTTTCTGCACCGCGTAGGTGAGGATGAGCGCGGGAATGATCATCACGACCGCCAGCGCGCACATGCCGCGCCAGTCGATGGTGAATTCCGCTGTATAGTCGAGAAGCCCGACGGGCAGCGTCTTGCTGTCGGTCGAGCGGGTGAGCTGCGAGGCCAGCGCGAATTCGTTCCAGGACGTGAGGAAGGCGAAGATGCCGGCGCTGGCGATGCCGGGGCGGGCCAGCGGGAATTCGACCTGCCAGAAGGCCTGCCAGCGGGTGCAGCCGTCGATCTGCGCCGCCTCGGCCAGGTCACGGGGCACCTGCCGGAAGAAGCCGTCGATCAGCCAGATGGTGAAGGGCACGTTCAGCGCGGTGTAGGCCAGGATCATGCCGATATGGGTGTCGATCAGCCCGACCTTGGCAAAGACGAAGAACAGGGGCAGCGACAGGGCGATGCCGGGCACCGTGCGGGTCAGCATCAACCCCAGGAACCAGCCGTTCTTGCCCCGGAACCGGTAGCGGGCAAAGGCGTAGCCGCCCGACATGCCGATCGCCAGCGATATGATCGTCGAGGTCACGGCGATGATGACCGAGTTGCGGAAGTAGCTGATCACCGGGATGCCGCCCTCGCCCACGCCCGAGAACATCGCGACATAGGCGTCAAAGGACAGGCTTTGCGGGATCCAGATCGGCGGCTTTGCCATGATCTCGACCGTGGGGCGCAGCGAATTCAGCACGATCCACAGACCGGGCAGGCAGATGATCGCCATCGCCACGAAAAGCGCCACGTTCAGCGTCCAGTTCGAGGCGGTCTTCTTCAGGCGGGCTGTTGCGTTCTCGTCCATTACCAATCCGCCCCGACCTGGGCCCGGGCCTTGCCGAGCTGTGAGAAGAAATATGCCGTGAAGGCGATGGAGAGCAGGATCGCCACGTAGGCCATCGCGTTCGCCATCCCCATGCGGGCGTCCGAATAGGCGGTGCGCGCGATCAGGGTCCAAAGGACCTCGGTGCGCCCGGCGGGGCCGCCATCGGTCATGATCTTGATGATGTCATAGGCCCGCGCCACGTCCAGCGACCGGATCGTCATGGCGATGAAGGCAAAGGGCATCAGGAACGGCCAGGTCACGTATTTGAACGTTTGCCAGGGGGTGCAGCCATCGACGCGGGCGGCCTCCAGCGGATCGCGGGGCATGGCCATGAGACCCGCCAGGATGAAGATCGCGAAGACCGATGTCGACGACCAGATCTCGGCCGCGCAAATGGCGATGAAGGCCAGCGTGCCGTCGATCAGCCAGGGGATCGCGGTATCGGTCAGCCCCAGCGATTGCAGGGCGTTGTTCACCAGGCCGATGTTGTCGTTGAACATGAACTTGAACTGGAAGCCCACGAGGATCGGCGAGAACATCATCGGGAACATCAGGATCGTGCGCAGCACGCGCTGCCCGCGCGAGAACCGTTCGACCAGCATCGCCAGGCCCAGACCCAGCAGCATTTCCAGGTTCAGCGCCACGGTCAGCAGCAGAACGGTGCGTCCGAAGGCGATCCAGAAGTCGACGTCGGAAAAGATGCGCTGATAGTTCCGGGTGCCGATCCATTGATAGATCGTCTCGGGTTTTGTCAGCCGGAACGGCGTGAAGCTGGAATAGAGGGACAGCAGCAAGGGCAGGAGCACGATGGCGGCCAGCACGATGACGGCAGGCAGCAATAGCAACACCGGCGGAGGCAGACGCCAGGACTTCATGGTCTTCTCCAGTGGGGATTGGATTGGGTCGGGGGCCGCGAGGGAGCGGCCCCCGGACGGGCGCGCCTAGAGCTCGCCCGCGTCTTCGAGGATATACGTCGCCTCCTTGGCGGCGTCGTTCAGGGCGTCCTGCGGGGTCTTGTCACCCAGGATGGCGGCCTGCAGTTCGGGGTAAAGGACGTTGGTGATCTCGATCCAGGACGGGGTCTGCGGGACCGGGAAAGCAGTGGCGGCGGCGGTCTGGAAGGCCTGCAGCACCTGGGTGCGGTACGGGTCGTCCTTGGCCTGTTCGATCACGTATTCCCAGACGCTGTCGCGCGTGGGCAGCGGGCCCGCGGCGCTTTCCAGCTTCTGGCTGTCCGCGTTGGTCAGGAACCACACCAGCGACGCGGCCGCTTCGGGGTTTTCGCAATCGTTGGTGACCGAGAAGCCGTGAAAGCCCGACCAGCCGGTCCGCTTGCCGCCCGAGCCCATCGGCGGGGGCGCGACACCCACATCGCCGGCCACGCGGCTGGCATCGGGGTCATTGAAGAACGACGCCCAGCCCGGCCAGTCCAGGTTCAGCGCGACGGTGCCGGACGCGAACCCCTGACCCAGGTCGTCCCACAGGTAGTTCGGCACGCCCACCGGCACGGCCTTGGCGTTGTAAAGATCCACGAACCAGTTCAGCGCCTCGACGCCCGCGTCCGAGTTGAAGGCGGGTTCGCCATCGGCATTCAGGAACTCGCCGCCATCGGCCACCAGCATCTCGTAGAACCGGCCCGCGATGGCCTCTTCCTTGCCGGCGTATTGGGTGCCGTAGAAGTTCGGCGCATCGGCAAAGAACTTGGCCTGGTCCGACACCTGGTCCCAGGTTTCCGGCACCGCCAGCGGATAGCCGTATTCGGCTTCGAACGCGGCCTTCTTGTCGTCGTCCTCGTAGAGGTCCTTCTTGTAATACAGGGCGGATACGTCGAATTGCGCGCGCGGCAGCATCACCAGCTTGCCGTCCAGCGTGGCCGCGGCCATGTTCGCGTCGACGAAATCGTCCAGCGCCTCGGCCGGCAGCAATGTCGCCAGATCGGCGTAGATCCCCGGGTACTGCGGCGCAAACGACGAATGGTTCGACCCCACGCACCAGCTCAGCTGGCCGGTCGCGATGTCCGACTTGATCTCGCGGTCCAGTTCGAAGTGGTTTTTCTTCGAAATGACGTTCACCTTGGCGCCCGTCGCGGTCTCCCAATCGGCGATGCGATTGTAAAGCGCCTCGTACTGCTGGCCGCCGATCAGCTTGGCGTCGATGGTGACGCCCTCGAAATGGCCCGGCAGATCCTGTGCCGATGCCGCCGTCGCCAATGCGATCACGGCGCACAGCGGGGTTGCGATGTATCTCATGTCTGTCCTCCCTGACACCCGTGAGCCCCTCCTCAGGATCCTCACTTATGGATAATCTATTCATATGCAAATCTTGTGACTGGCCAGATGTCAAGGATTTCTGCTAGATATGAGCACACTATTCGCATATGAATTCCGGACTTCACTGGAGATCCCATGAGCGACGACAACGACCGTTACCGCGCCCCGGCGCTGGACAAGGGGCTGGATATTCTGGAACTCCTGTCGGGCATCGACGGCGGCATGACCCAGGCCGAGATCGCCAAGGCGCTTGGTCGAAGCCCCAATGAATTCTACCGGATGCTGGATCGGCTGGCCCGGCGCGGCTATGTCGCGCGGGTCGACGGGGACCGTTATGCGCTGACGCTGAAGCTGTTCGGCCTGGCGCATCTGCACACACCCGTCCGGCGACTGGCGTCCCTGGCAACACCCCTTCTGCGCGAACTGGCCAAGCGCACCTGGCAGGCCAACCAGCTGGTGGTGCTGGACCGGGGCAACCCGGTCGTCGTCGCCCAGCAGGAAGCCCCGGGCTACTGGGGCATATCGATTCGCGTCGGATCGCACATCGGGCTTTTCGACACCGGGTCGGGCCACGTGCTGCTGGCTTTCGCCACCCCTCAGCGGCGGCGCGAGATCGTGGCCGAAAACCAGGACACCGGCGCCCCCGCGCGCGAGATCCCGCCCGAGCTGGAAGCCCGGTTCGAAAAGATCCGCGCCGATGCCTACGAGGCGATGCCCTCGGCCCAGACGGTGGGCGTCACCAACCTCTCGGCCCCCGTGCTGGCCCCGAACGGCGAGGTCGTGGCCGCCGTCACCATCCCCTACCTGCCGCTCAAGACCGCCGACGCGCCGGCGATGGAAGACGCGGTGCTGGCGCTGCTGGACACCACGCGGACGCTGTCGGCGCTGGTCGGGCGGACGGACGGACAGGGGGAGACATTCGCATCTGAATGATCTATTCTTGGGTGAATGACACTGCCGGGGAGGACACCATGCAGGCCGACACGATTCTGGACACCCATCTTCACCTGGTCGACCGGTCCCGGCTCGACTACCCATGGCTGAAATCCGCCCTGCCCCTGCGCCGCGACTGGCTGCTGGAGGAGTATGCGAAAGAGGCCCGGCGCGTTGGCATCGGGTCGGCGCTGTTCATGGAGGTCGACGTCGCCGATCCCCGCATCGAGGACGAGATCACATGGGTCGAGGAACTGGCCGCCGGCGGCGGCTTCCCGATCCGCGGCATCCTGGCCTCGGGCCGCCCCGAATCCGATGATTTCCCCGCCTACCTCGACCGACTGGCCGACCGTCCGCTGGTGAAGGGCGTCCGCCGCGTGCTGCATGTGATGCCGGACGAGCTGTCGCAGACCGCCACCTTCCGCGCCAACATCGCCCGCATGGCCGGCCCCGACCTGCCCTTCGACATCTGCGTGCTGGCGCGGCAATTGCCGCTGGCCGTGGACCTGGCCGATGCCGCGCCCAACGTGCGCTTCGTGCTGGATCATTGCGGCGTGCCGGACATCGCGGGCGACGCCTGGGACGACTGGGCCCGCGACATCCGCGATCTGTCGCGCCGTCCGAACGTCTGGTGCAAGGTCTCGGGCGTCGTCGCCTATGGCGGCGACGGCTGGACCCTGGACGGCCTGTCACGCTGGATCACCCACATCGCCGAATGCTTCGGACCCCGGCGGCTTTGCTGGGGCGGCGACTGGCCGGTCTGCACGCTGGGCGGGGGCCTGTCCACCTGGGTTGCCGCCAGCCGCGCCATGGTCGCGGACTGGAGCGCCGGGGACCGCGCGCGCCTGTTCTCCGGCACGGCGGAGGAGATCTGGCGGGTGTAAGGCATCAAGGGCAGCCCGGGACCGCGGGTGGGTGGGCGGAGCGGTCCCGGGCTGCCCGGCCCACCCGTCATCACCCGAAGCTTTTCACGAACATCGCGTCCAGATCATCCAGCGCCGCCTCGATCCGTCCGTCCTTCAGCGCCTGGTTCACCCGTTCGGCCGCCAACTGCTGGAACGGCATATAGCCGTCATGCCGGGGCCGCATCCACGCCCCGTCCAGCGTCGCCAGCGTCCCCGAATAGAACCCGCCCGCCGCCGCATCCGCCGCCGGACTGGTCCAGCCGGCCCGATGCCCGGCCTGCCCTCCTGCCTCGACGTAAAGCGCCGCCTGCGCCTCCGGCCCCGCGATATGGCGGGCAAAGGCCACCGCCGCCTCGGGCGCCCCGGAAAACGCCGACACCGCGATCCCCGTGCCACCCAGCGCCGACCCGGCCACCCCCGACCCGGTCGACGGGATGTCATGAAAGGTCACCCGCTTGGGCCGCATCCCCGGAATCGCGTAGGAGATATAGCCGTAGATCAACGGCGCGCAGGCGATGTCATTGCCGTCCGTCATCCGGTCCAGCACGGCAATCGGATCCAGTTCGAAACACGCCGGATCCACCACGTCGGCCAACGCCTTCAGCATCGACAGCGCCTCTCCCGCGCCATCCCGGTCACAAAACGCCTCGCCCCGCCCGGTCCGGCACGGATGGCCGAGGTTCGCCGTCAGGGTGAAGAAGCTCATCAACCCGTGCGGTGGCCTCAGCGGGATCGCCACGCGTCCCTCACGCGCCAGGGCCATCACGTCGTCCCAGCCGGTCAGCGGGCCGGTCAGATCCGGCCGCACCGCCTGCACCTGGGCCGCCGCATCGATCGGCCAGGCCCATTGGTGGCCCTGCCAGGTATAGCTTTCGAACGACCCGCCGACCGATCCTTCGGCGATCTCGGGCGCCTCGGGCAGGGGCAGCAGGCACCCTTCGCCGGTCACCTGCCCCACATGCGGATGGTCCATCACGATCAGGTCGAAGCGCCTTGCCAGGTCCTCCACCGGGTAGCTCTCGAAATCCTGCAGGGACCGCTTTTCCCAGATGACCTCCACCCCGTGCTGCGCGTGCCAGACCCGCGACAGGGCCAGCAACGGGTCGATCCCCCGGGGATGATCCCAGGTCATGCCACGCAGTTGCGTCATAGTCCGAACTCCTTGCGGATCGCGTCGCTGTGTTCGCCCACCTTCGGCGCCGCGCGGCGTCCCTGCGGGCGGATGCCGTCGAAGGTCATCGGCGTGCAGGTCGTGTCGATCGACACACCGTCATCCCGCGTCACGGTTTGCAACAGGCCCAGCCGGCGGAACGCGTCCTCTTCGACCAGTTGGCCCCAGTCCAGCACCTCGGCGCACCAGATGTCGGCCGGTTGCAGCACCGACAGCCAGTCGGCCACCGACCGTTCCGCCACCCGTTCGGCGATCATCGCCTTGATCCGATCCCGCTGGCGGAACACCGCGTCGGACGGCAGCCCGACGATTCCCGGCAGGTCCAGCAGCCCGCCCAGCTTGTCCAGCGGCGTCATCGCGATCGCCAGGTGCCCGTCGGCGGCGCCATAGACCCCATAGGGCGCGCCCAGGTAGGCATGGGCGGAATTGACCTCGGACCGCGACGGCATGCGCCGCCCGTCGTTCAGCCAGGTGGTCAGCACCTCGAACTGCAGATCGACCAGCGCCTCCAGCAGCGACGTCTCGACATGCCGCCCCTTGCCGTCGATCCCCCGCCGCACCAGCGCCGCCAGGATCCCCTGGGACAGCGCCACGCCGGCGAACATGTCCCCCACGGCCAGCCCCATCGGCACCGGCCCCTGGCCCGCATCGCCGGTCAGCCACATCAGCCCCGACCGCGCCTGCGCCAGCAGGTCCTGCCCCGGCAGACCCACCCAGGGCCCATCCGTGCCGTAGCCGGACACCGAGCCCATCACCAGCCGCGGGTTCAGCGCATGCACCGCCTCCCAGCCGATGCCGATCCGGTCGGCCACGCCGGGGCGGAAGTTCTGGATCATCACGTCGGCCCGCATCAGCAGCGTCTTCAGCGCCGCCAGGTCGGTCGGATCCTTCAGGTCCAGGGCCAGGCTTTCCTTGCCCCGGTTGATGGCGTGGAAAATCGTCGAATCCCCGCCCAGTTCGGTGTCCGACAGGTACAATTGGCGCGAAAGGTCCCCCTGCCCCGCACGCTCGATCTTGATCACCCGCGCGCCCAGGTCCGACAGGCGCAGCGAACAATAGGGCCCCGACAGGAACTGGCTCAGGTCCACGACCAGCAATCCCTCAAGCGGCCGCTCGGGCGCGGCGTCTGTCTGGACCGCCGGGGCGGTCGTCTCCAATTCGGTCATAGCAATTCTTCTGTGAATGTCTCCCTCACATATGAATGATGCATCCGGACGGGGCTCGTCAAGGGCGGTGGCGCAAACAGGCGAAACCGCCCGCCAGGGCGGGTGAGCGTCGTCGCCGTCGGGAAAGGTTACTCGGCCGCCGGTTTCAGGCTGGCCATCAGGTGGTGGAACTTCTCGCCCTGCACGGCCACGTGCGACCGGATCGCCTCGGCCGCGCCGGCCTCGTCCCCCGCCGCCAGCGCATCGACCACCGCCTGGTGTTCCGCCATGGATTGCCGCAGCCGCCCGCGCAGGCGCAGCTGCACCCGGCGATAGGGTTTCAGCCGCCGATGCAGGCGCAGGCATTCGTGTTCCAGGAACCCGTTGCCGGACTGCCGGTACAGCATGTGATGAAACGTCTCGTTCTCGCGGTAATAAAGATCCGCATCCCCTGCCGCCACCGCCTGCAGGCAGCGTGCGTTCAGCGCCCGCATCTCTTCCAGCGCCTTGTCCGAAATGCGGCGCGCGGCCAGCCGCGCGCAGGCGGCTTCCATCTCGGCCATGACTTCGAACATCTCGATCAGCTCCACCGGGCCGGGCTGGCGCACAAAGACACCACGGCGTGGGATCTGTTCGACCAGGCCCGACAGCGCCAGCCGCTGGAACGCCTCGCGGATCGGCGTGCGCGACACGTTGAACCGGGCCGCCAGCTGCACCTCGTCCAGCCGCGCGCCATTGGAAAACTGACCTTCAAGGATCATCCCTTCAAGGAGTTCTGCAATCAGTTCGGCGCGCTTGGGTTCCATGTCCCTGCGTATCATGCTTCGGCTTTTGCGCGCAACAGATCACGTCTTGTATACAAAAACGTTGACCGAAAGAACACGAAGTGAGACCCATGGGCATGTCCGGCCAACGAATCGGACACCATAGGGAGGAACACCATGCACCTGAAATTCACGGGGGCCGCGGCGGCGCTTGCCCTGTTCGCAGGCACTCTGACGGCCGATGCCACCGAACTGCGCCTGTCCCATCAATGGTCGGACAAGGACATCCGCCACCAGGTCGCCCAGATCGTCGCCGACGAGGTCGCGGCGGCGGACGTGGACCTTGAGATCAAGATTTTCCCCACCCAGTCGCTGTTCAAGGCGCGCGAACAGTACAAGCCGCTGTCGCGCGGCCAGCTTGACATGACGGTGCTGCCGCTGTCCTACGCGGGCGGCCAGCAACCGGCCTACAACCTCACGCTGATGCCCGGGCTGATCAAGAACCACGACCACGCCGCGCGGATGAACGACAGCGCCTTCATGGCCGAGATCGAGAAGATCCTGGAAAGCGACGACGTGATCACTCTGGTGCCGGGCTACCTGGCGGGCGGGTTCGCCGGCAAGGACACGTGCATCACCGCGCCCGCGGACATGTCCGGCCTGCAGGCCCGCGCCGCCGGCAAGGCGTTCGAACAGATGCTCGTGGGCGCAGGCGCCTCGATCGCCTCGATGGCCTCGTCCGAGGTCTACAACGCCATGCAGACCGGCGTTCTGGACGCGGTCAACACCTCGTCCTCGTCCTTTGTCAGCTACCGGATCTACGAACAGGTCGCCTGCTATACGCCGGCCGGCGAATACGCTCTGTGGTTCATGTACCAGCCCCTGCTGATGAACAAATCCACCTTCGACGGCCTGACCGAGGACCAGCAGGCCGCTTTGCTGGCCGCGTCGGAAAAGGCGACCGCCTTCTACCTGGAGGAAGCCAAGAAGGAAGACGCCGCCAGCCGCGAGGTCTTTGAAGGGGCCGGCGTCGAGATCGCAGAGATGACCGAGGAACAGTTCAACGCCTGGCGCGACCTGGCGAAGGAGACGTCCTACAAGATGTTCATCGAACAGACCCCCGGCGGCGACAAGCTGCTGGACATGGCCCTGTCGGTCGACTGAACCCTGAATGCGCGGGCGGCGCCATTCGGGCCGCCCCGCCCCCCTGCAAGACGGAGTGACCCATGACGGGGCACAATACGGGCCAAGGCCCGGCGGCGGTTCCAGGCACCGCCCATCCCTTTCTGCGCGGCGTGGCTGCGCTTTCGACCCTGGCGGGCTGGTGTTCGGCCGGCATGATCGTGGCGTCGGTCGGCATCACCTGCCAGATGATCTGGATCCGCTTCGTGATGAACGGGTCGACCGTGTGGCAGACCGAGGCCGTGATCTACCTGATGATCGCCGCGACGCTTGTCGGCCTGCCCTATGTCCAGCGCCTGCGCGGCCATGTGAACGTGGATCTTCTGCCGCTGTCCCTGCCGCCGCGCGGCCGGTTCGTGCTGGCCGTGATCACCTCGGGCCTGTCGATCGCCGTGGTCGCCGTGATGCTCTGGTACGGCTACGAATACTGGCATTTCGCCTGGGACCGCGGCTGGCGGTCCGACACGGTCTGGGGCGTGCGGCTGTGGATCCCCTACCTGTGCATCCCGGTCGGCTTTGCCCTGCTGCTGCTGCAGCTGATCGCCGACCTGGTCGCCCTTCTCACCGGCGTTGATGCGCCCTTCGGACTAAAGGACGCCTGATGGATCCCCTTATCCTTGGCGCCATTGTCGCCATCGTCACCATTGCGGTGCTGTTTTCCGGCGTGTCGGTCGCGCTTGGCCTGCTGATCGTGTCGGGCGGTTTCCTGATCGCCTTCGACGGCATGCGCTCGCTTGAACTGATGCCCGAGATCTTCTTTGGCAAGCTCGACAATTTCGCGCTGCTCTCGATCCCGATGTTCATCATCATGGGCGCCTCCATCGCCTCGACCCGGGCCGGCGCCGACCTGTACGAGGCGCTGGAACGCTGGCTGACGCGCATACCCGGGGGGCTGGTGATCTCCAACCTCGGCGCCTGCGCCCTGTTCGCCGCGATGAGCGGGTCCAGCCCCGCCACCTGCGCCGCCATCGGCAAGATGGGCATCCCCGAGATGCGCAAGCGCGGCTATCCCGACGGCGTCGCGGCGGGGTCCATCGCGGCGGGCGGCACGCTGGGCATCCTGATCCCGCCGTCCGTCACCATGATCGTCTACGGCATCGCCACCGAAAGCTCGATCGGGCGGCTGTTCCTGGCGGGGGTCGTTCCGGGGCTGATGCTGGTCGGGCTGTTCATGGCCTGGTCGATCTATTCCACGTGGTCGTCCGGGCGGGCCTCGGTCCTGTCGGCGGGCAGCTACACGTGGCGCGAACGGTTCGAGATCCTGCCGCGCGTCCTGCCCTTCCTCGCGATCATCCTTGGCGTGCTTTACGCCATGTACGGCGGCATCGCGACGCCGTCGGAAACCGCGGCGGTGGGCGCGCTGCTGTGCCTGGTGATCGCCATGGTGATCTACAAGCTGTGGAGCCCGAAGGCGATCTGGGTCGTCCTGCGCGACAGCACCAAGGAATCGGTGATGATCCTCTTCATCATCGCCGCCGCCGGCGTGTTTTCCTTCATGCTGTCGTCGCTTTTCATCACCCAGTCCATCGCCGAATGGATCGGCACGCTGGATGCCAACCGCTGGGTCATCATGGGGGTGATCAACGTCTTCCTGCTGATCGCCGGCTTCTTCCTGCCCCCCGTTGCCGTGATCCTGATGGCCGCGCCGATCCTGCTGCCGATCATCACCAGCGCCGGGTTCGATCCGATCTGGTTCGCCGTGGTCCTGACCATCAACATGGAAATCGGCCTGATCTCGCCGCCTGTCGGTCTGAACCTCTACGTGATCAACGGCATAGCACCCGATATCTCGCTCAAGACGATCCTCATGGGGTCTCTCCCCTTCGTGGCTTGCATGATCCTGGCCATCGTGTTGCTGTGTATGTTCCCGGGGCTGGCCACCTGGCTGCCCGATTACGTGATGGGACCTGCCTCGTGACCCTTCTCGCCGACCTTCTGACCACCGTCTTCGACCGCCGCGACAGGTTTTCCTGGCGGTCCAAACCGGGCGACCGCCCGCTGACCGACCTTGCCGCCGACCTGATCGAAGCCGAGGGCGAGGTGACCGGCCTGACCCTGGCCCAGCAATTGCTGGCCGGCTACCGAGTCGCCGACGACGACACCAAGCTGGCCTTCTTCCGGCATCTGGCGCACGAAATGACGATTTCGCCCGCCGCGATCCGGGCGGCGCTGGACGCCTATGAACAGGGCCAGTCCAAGGCCACCTACCGCGCCTACATGGAGGTCTCCGAAGCGCCCAGGCAGGAACTGATCCGCCGCCTGAACCGGGTGCCGGGCGCGACGCGCACGCTGGTGCGGATGCGCACCGACCTGCTGCGGCTGGGGGGTGAGGATGACGAGATGCAGGCGCTGGACCTGGATTTCCGCCACCTGTTTGCCAGCTGGTTCAACCGGGGCTTCCTGGTGCTGCGCCCGATTTCCTGGGAAAGCCCCGCGCATATCCTGGAAAAGATCATCGCCTACGAAGCGGTGCATGCGATCAATTCCTGGGACGACCTGCGCGACCGGCTTGAACCGGCGGACCGGCGCTGCTTTGCCTTCTTCCACCCGGCCATGCCGGACGAGCCGCTGATCTTCGTCGAGGTCGCCCTGACGCGCGGCATCCCCGTCGCCATCCACGACGTGCTGACCGACAAGCGCCCGCGCATCTTCCCCGAGGATGCGGATACGGCCGTCTTCTATTCGATTTCGAACTGCCAGAAGGGGCTGGCGGGCATTTCCTTCGGCAATTCCCTGATCAAGCAGGTGGCATCGGACCTGTCCCATGAACTGCCCGGGCTGAAGACCTTCGTGACGCTGTCGCCGATCCCCGGCCTGGTGCGCTGGCTGACCTCGCAGGGGGCGAAACCGGCCAAGGGCGACGCGCTGCGCGAACAGGCCGCGCGCTACCTCATGCAGGCCAAGCACCCCAGCGGCCAGCCGCTGGACCCGGTGGCGCGCTTTCACCTGGGCAATGGCGCGCGGATCCTGCACCTGCATGCCGATGCCGACCGGTCCGACAATGGCCTGGCGCAATCCGGCGGGGCGATGGTGAATTACCTCTACGATTTCGACACGATCACCCAGAACCACGAACGATATGCCGCCAAGCACGAAATCGCGGCTTCGTCCGAGATCCGGGGATTGGCCGCCGCGGCGGAAAAGGCCGAGAAGGCCACCGAAAAGGCTGCGAAACCGGCCAAGAAAAAAGACGACAAGACAACCGCATGAGGATCCCCTTCGATGGCGAACCCGCTTTATGACCGTCTCTTCGGCACCCACGCCGGCAAGGCGACGCCCTTCCTGATCCTGCCCGACGGCACGACGATCACGCATGACGCCTTCCTGAAGCGCGCAGCCCAGATCGCCCATGTGCTGAACGACCTGGGCCTGACCGCCGGCGACCGCCTGGCCGCCCAGGTCGAAAAGTCGCCCGAGGCGCTGGCGCTTTACGCGGCCTGCGCGCAGACCGGCGTGGTCTTCCTGCCGCTCAACACCGCCTACACGGTGGATGAACTGACCTATTTCATCGACAATTCCGGCGCCAGTCTGGTGGTCTGCGACGGCGCCAAGCTGGATGGCCTGGCACCCGTGGCCGACCGCCTGGGCGCCAAGATCGAGACGCTGAATGCCGATGGCAGCGGTTCCCTGATGGCGCGGGCCGATGCCAGGCCGACCACCTACGACACGGTCGACCGGGATGGCGGGGACCTGGCGGCGTTCCTTTACACCTCCGGCACGACGGGGCGGTCGAAGGGCGCGATGCTGACGCAGGACAACCTGCTGTCGAATGCGCAGACCCTGGCCGAGCTGTGGCACTTCACCGACAAGGACGTGCTGCTGCACGCCCTGCCGATCTTTCACACTCATGGGCTGTTCGTCGCCACCAACATCACGCTGTTCGCCGGCGGCGCGATGATCTTCATGGCCAGGTTCGATGCGGGCGAGATCCTGCGCCTGATGCCGCAGGCCACCGCGATGATGGGCGTGCCCACCTTCTACACCCGCCTGCTGGACGATCCGGCCTTCACCCGGGACCTGGCCTCGGGGATGCGGCTTTTCGTGTCCGGTTCCGCGCCGCTGCTGGCCGAGACGCACGTGCGGTTCGAGGACCGCACCGGCCACCGCATCCTGGAACGCTACGGGATGACGGAAACCAACATGAACACCTCGAACCCCTATGACGGCGAACGCCGGGCGGGCACCGTGGGCTTCCCCCTGCCGGGGGTCGAGCTGAAGATCACCGGATCCGAGGGCGAGGACCTGCCCCAGGGCGAGGTCGGGCTGATCGAGGTGCGGGGCCCGAATGTCTTCAAGGGGTACTGGCAGATGCCGGAAAAGACGAAGGAAGAACTGCGCGACAGCGGGTTCTTCATCACCGGCGACCTGGGGATGATCGACGAAGACGGCTATGTCCACATCGTCGGCCGCAACAAGGACCTGATCATATCGGGCGGCTACAACATCTATCCCAAGGAAATCGAACTTGTGCTGGACGACCAGCCCGGCGTGATGGAAAGCGCGGTGATCGGCGTGCCCCATGCGGATTTCGGCGAAACCGTCCTGGGCGTGATCGTGCCCGAAGCCGGTGCCACGCCGGATCTCGACGCCATCGCGGCGGCGGCGGGCGAAAAGCTGGCCCGGTTCAAGCATCCCCGCAAGCTGATCGTCATCGACGCCCTGCCCCGCAACACCATGGGCAAGGTCCAGAAGAACATCCTGCGCGACGCCTACAAGGACACGTTCGCCCCGGCCTGACACGCAAGGGGCAGTCCGTGATCATGGGCTGTCCTACCGATAGGGTTCGATCCGGTCGGCCGAGAGCGCGTAGCCGATCTCGGCCAGCTGGGTGGAGGTATGGGCGGTACCGAACATGCCGGTGACATAGACCGGTTCGAACAGGGACTCGTTCTGGTAGGGGCGGTCCGTCGTCACCAGAACCAGCTGGTTGGGCGGCGGTGGCGGCACGTGGATGCAGGCGCCCACATAGGGCACCAGGATGAACGCCGTCACCCCGCCCCCCGAATAGTCGATCGGCACCATGAACCCCGCCAGCTTCACGGTCTCGCCATTCCAGTCCGTGCGCACCCCGGTCGATGCGGTCTGCGTCGCGGGCGCGGCGGTCTCGTCATGGGGCTGCACCTTCTGCAACTCCGGCGGCAGCGCGTCATCGCTTTCGGGCAGCAGATCCTCCCAGCTCAGCTCTCTCACTCTGGACGCCAAGGCGGGCGAGACCAGCGCCGGCAGGGCCAGCGTGCCCAGCACAAGGCTGCGGCGGGAAAGCGATGTCCGTCTGTCTGGCATCGGTCGGGTCCTCTGGATCGGGGGTCAGTCGTAGGGTTCGATCAGGTCGGCGGTCATGCTGTAGCCGGCATCGGCGATGTCGGTCGTCCGTATCCTGGCCCGCATGGCGCCGGTGACCCAGACCGCATCGAACAGGTCGGTCGATGGCCAGGGCTTGGCGGTCTCGACCACCACCAGCTGGTTGGGCGGCGGTGGCGGCACGTGGATGCAGGCGCCCACGTAGGGCACCAGCAGGAACATCGTCACCCCCTTCAGCCCGGCTTCGAGTGGCACGATGTAGCCCGGCAATTTCACCAGCGCGCCATCCAGTTCCGGGTTCAGGCGCAGGGCATTGGCGTCGTAGACCGGCTTCCAGGTGTCGTTGACCGGGTCCATCTCTCCGTCGCCGATGATCTCGGCATAGGCGACGCCGGGCGGGATCAGGTCGTCCCATTCGATCCGGCGCGCGTCCTGGGCGCGGCCACGCACGGGCAGCAACGCCGCCGCCCCTGCCGCCAGAACCGCGCGCCGTGTGGGCGATGGGCCCGCCATCAGATGCGCACCATCATGCCGTCGGCCAGCGACAGCCGATAGGCCCGCAGCGCGGGCAAAAGGCTGGCCAGCGCGGCGGCACCGATCACCACCAGCAGCACGCGCGTCTCCTGCACACTGGGCGCCTCGATCGGCAGCCAGAGGCCGAAGGCCTGGTCGACGAAGGGCCGCCCGACGGCCAGCGCCGCGTACAGCAGCAGGGTCCCCAGCACGGCGCCAAGCGCGGCCATGCAGGCGGCCTCGGCCACCAGCAGGCCCAGGATCGTCGCCGGGCGCGCGCCCATGGCCCGCCAGATCGCCATCTCGCGCCGGCGTTCGTTGAGGCTGGAAAAGATCATCGCCATCATGCCCAGCAATGCTGTCACCACCACCATGCCCGACACGCCGATCAGCGCGGTTTCCGCAAGGCCGACGATCTGCCACAGCTCCTGCAGGGCGACGCCGGGCAGCACGGCCAGCAGCGGTTCTTCGGGGTATTCGTTGATCCAGCGCTGCAGGCGGAAGACCTGCAGCGGGGATTTGACGCCCACCAGCGCGGCGGTGATCGCCGTCGGGGTAAGGTCCATCGTGCGGATGACATCGGTGGGCGTGACGGTGCCCGTCTTGGCGCCGCTGCGCCAGTCGACGTGGATCGCCTCGATCGCGTCCAGGCCCACGATCACCGTGCGGTCCACCGGCGTGCCGGTCTTGGCCAGGATCCCCGACACCCGGAACGGCTGGTCGTCGTGTTCGGTAAAGGATGCAAGCCCATGCGCCACCACGATCGGATCGCCGACCTTGTAGCCCAGCGTCTTCGCCACGTCGGCGCCGATGACCGTGTCGTAAAGATCGCCGATCGTCCGCCCCTGGGCAAAGTCCAGGTCCCGGTCGCCGCGATACTTGTAGCGTTTGAAAAATTCCGGCGTCGTGCCCATGACACGGAACTGCTTGTGGCTGTCGCCCAGCGAGATCGGGACGATCCAGTCCACCGCGTCCTGGGCCGCGATGTCCTGGTAGCTTTGCCAGGTGACGTTGTTCGTCGCGTTGCCGATGCGGAACACGGAATACAGCAGCAATTGCACCGACCCCGACCGCGCGCCCACGATCAGGTCGGTGCCCGATATCGTGTCGGCAAAGCTGGCCCGCGCCCCGGTGCGCACCTTCTCGACGCCCAGGAACAGGGTTACCGACAGCGCGATGGACAGGATCGTCATGCCCACAGTCAGTGCGCGGGCCCTCAGCGACCCCAGGACAAGGCGCAAGATCATGCTGCGGCCCTTTCGGTTCCGGCGATATCCTCAAGCCGCAGGACCCGGTCGAACCGTTTGCCCAGCCGGTCATCGTGGCTGACCATCAAAAGCGCGCTGCCTGCGGCGTGCAACTGGCCGAAAAGCAGCGCGAGAAAGGCGTCCTGCGTGCGGGCATCCAGCGCCGAGGTCGGTTCGTCCGCGATGATCAGGGGCGGCTGGCCGATCAGGGCGCGGGCCACGGCGACGCGTTGCTGCTGGCCGACCGACAACCGGCCCGCCGGGACCTGCATCAGGCCCGCATCAAGACCCAGCGCGGTGCAGAGCCGTTCGGTTTCGGCCACCGCATCGCCGGCACGGCGGCGCCGCTCGGGGGCAAATCGCAGCGGTAGACGGACGTTGTCCAGCACGGTGGCATAGGGCAGCAGGTTGAATTGCTGAAAGATCACGCCGATCCGTTCGGCGCGGAACCGGTCCCGCGCGCCGGGGCGCAGCGACGCGATATCGGCGCCATCCACCGCCACCCGCCCGCGATCCGGCGTGACGATGCCGCAGATCAGCGACAGCAGGGTCGATTTCCCCGATCCGCTTTCCCCGACCAGCAGCACCGATTCCCCCGGCGCCATCGCGAAAGCCGGCACGTCAAGGCGCAGCGCGCCCCGCCCCGGCCAGCCAAAGCGCAGGGCGTCGATGGTCACGGGGGCCGCCACGTCCGACATGGCCTACAGACGTCCGCCAAGCGGCAGGGACGGCCGGTCGCGTGTGACCTTGGCCTGCATCGCGCCGGTGTTTGTGGCCAGCTGGATCTGCAGGGCCTGCGCCCCCGGGAAGGCATCGAAATAGGCGAATTCCATGCGGTCGGCCGCCTTGATGTCGGCGCAGGTCAGCAGGTATTCGACGTCGAACTCGGTGTGGCCGCCTTCGTCGTCATGGGCATCGCTTTCGTCATGTGCGTCGTCGTCGTGATGCGCCCCGGTCTCAAGCTCGGCCCGGGCCTCGATCACCGTACAGCCGGCATCGTCGGGCAGCACGAAAAGCGTCAGCGGCGAGTCCAGCGTGGCCAGCGCGGCGGCCAGCTGTTCGCGTTCGGCGTCGGTGCCCGGTGCGTGTTCAAACCCCACGATGTCCATCCCCGGCACGTGCAGATCCATCGCGATCTGCGACCCGTCGATGCCGATGTCCAGGTGCCCGACACCGTGTTCATGCGCACCCAGCTCGCGGTGCTCCTGCGCCCGGGCGCCCGGACCGCCCGGGGCGACCGTCAAAGCGGCGGCGCAGGCACCGAGCGCGGCAATTGCCTTCAACGTCATGGGAATGTCCTTCCTGTCGTCCAGGACGCCATCCGGATCCGGACCGCATCCATCGCACCTGATCCCGCCGGCATGACGAGTCGCCGCTAACAGTAATGTTATAACATGAACACATCAACGGTTCTTGTGCGCCCGTGTGTCCCCTTTGCCAGTCCAGAACTTTTCGACAACGGGCCGATTGAAAAGTAAACCAACCAGTTTACTTTCCCGAAACGATCCACGACATAAAGTCGTACCCAGAATGCATGATCGGCTATCATGTTACCGTGACAGCAAAAGGACCGCTGCCCTTGTCCAGACTGCCCCGATTGCCCGCCCTGCCCGCGCTTGGCATCGCGCTGCTTGCCATGACCGGGCCCGGCGCGGCCGAAAACGTCCCGACGAATGCCGCGACGAATGCCCCGGAAAACGCTTTGGCCGTGCGCGCGATCACCGCCGAATTCACCACGCCCATCTCTCAGCACGTGCTGGTGGGCGAGATCACGGCGCCCGAAACGGTGCAGGCGTCGTTCGCGGTCGGTGGCCGGGTGACCGAGGTCGAGGTGCAGGTCGGCGACAAGGTCAAGAAGGGGCAGGTCCTGGCCCGAATCGAACAGGTGCAACAGGTGCAGGCCCAACGCGCCGCCGAGGCGGAGCTTTCGGCGGCCGAAGCCGAATACACCGCCGCCAAAAGCCAGTCCGACCGCCAGTCCGAGCTGTTTGAACGCGGCGCCACCACCCGGTCGGATCGCGACAGCGCCGCCGACCGCCTTGCCGCCGCCGAGGCGATGAAGGCCCAGGCGCAGGCATCTCTCGACCAGGCGCGGCAGGCGCTTGACGACACCGTTCTCCAAGCACCGGCGGACGCCACGATCACCGACCGCTTCGGCGAACCCGGCCAGGTCGTGGGCGCCGCGCAACCGGTGCTTGAACTGGCGGTGGGCCCTGGATACGAGGCCAAGTTCGACGTGCCCGAAACCATCCTGACCACCATCGGTCAGGTGCCGCCCCTGGTCACGCTCAGTTCGATCGACCGCCCCAAATTGACCGTGACGGGCCAGGTCAAGGAGGTCTCTCCGCTGGTCGATCCGGCCCGTGGCACGGTCGAGGTCACGGTGACGCTGGACGATCCGGTCCCGGGTCTGACCTATGGCGATGCGGTGCGCGGATCGACCGTGTCCAACGACACGGCCCGCATCGTGGTGCCCTGGTCGTCGATCTCGTCCGGCACCTCGGGCCCGACGGTCTGGGTGGTGTCGCCAACGGACCAGACGGTTTCGGAACGCCCCATCACGGTGGCCCGCTACATCGAACACGAGATCCTGGTCGAAGACGGGCTGGTGGCCGGCGAGATCGTGGTCACGCGGGGCGCGCAGCTTCTGTATCCCGGCCGCGAAGTCCACATCCTGGAGCCCGGTGAATGAACCGCCCCCTTTCCGCGATCGCGATCGCCCTGATGCTTGCGGCCTCTTCGACGGCCGCCTCTGACACCGAAACGGACCCGACCGTCGTTGCCGACGCGGACGTGCCCCGCCCGGTGGTGTCCGAAGTCCTGCAATCCCAGGCCGGCATTGCCCGGTCCTGGGTCGGTTCGGTCGAGGCCGAGCACGAGATTTCGCTGGGCTTCCTGGTGCTTGGCACGCTGGCACAGCGGCCCGCCGATCTGGGCAACGTGGTGTCCAAGGGCGATGTCCTGGCCCGGCTGGACGCCGCCGACCTCGAGGCCGGCGTGCGCGCGGCCCAGGCCGGGGTCACCATCGCCCAGGCCCAGCGGGGCACCGCCAAGGACGCCAACGACCGCGCCGCCGAACTGCTGGCGCGCGGCGTCGGCAACCAGTCCGCGGTGGAAGAGGCGCGCAATTCCCTGGCCGCCGCCGAAGCCGCCCTGCGCCAGGCCGACGCGGAGCTGGAACAGGCCCGCGAACAACGCTCCTACGCCGATCTGAAGGCGCCGCGCGACGGGATCATCACCGCCGTCCACGCCGAGGCCGGCGCGATCCTGGATGCCGGCGATCCGGTCTTCGACATGGCCGCCGGGGGCGCGCGCGAGGTCATCCTGAGCATGACGCAGGACATCGCCAACGCCATGCAGATGGGCACGATCTTCGACATCTCCCTGATCTCGAACCCGACGATCCGGGGCAAGGCCACGCTTGATCGGATCGACCCGGTCAGCGAACGCACATCGCGCACCCGCGCCGCCCACCTGAAGATGGCCGATGACAGCCACCCGGCCTTTCGCCTGGGCGCGCTGGTCAGCGCGCGGCTGGCGGCCACCAACGCCCGCATCGTGACCCTGTCGGATGGCGCGATCATCGAAGACAGCAATCCGCCCGCCGTCTGGGTGGTGACCCAGCCGGATCGCACCCTGGCCCGCACCGACATACAGATCGGCGCGCGCGCGGCCGGACGGGTCTTGGTCGAAGGCGGCCTGCAGGAGGGTGACGAAGTCCTGATCCGTGGCGTGAATTCCGTGAAAGAAGGCCAGAAGGTTGGCCGCCGTACCGCGCCGGAGGCGATCCAATGAAAAGCTTCAACCTCTCGGACTGGGCGCTTAACCACCGCTCTTTCGTCTGGTTCCTGATGATCGTCAGCCTGCTGGCCGGCGCGATCGCCTACATGCAGATCGGCCGCGAGGAAGACCCGAACTTTGCCATCAAGACGATGGTGATCTCGGCCACGCTGCCCGGCGCCTCGGTCGAAGAGACGCTGAACCAGGTCACCGACCGGATCGAAAAGAAGCTTGAGGATCTGGACGAGCTGGACAAGACCCGGTCGCTGACGCGTCCGGGCGTGTCGGTCGTCTATGTCGATGTTCTGGACACCACCCGCGCGCGGGACCTGCCCCGGATCTGGCAGGACGTGCGCAACATGATGGCCGACATACGGGGCGATTTCCCGGATGAATTCGGCGGTTTCCAGTTCAACACCGATTTCGGCGACGTGTTCGGCAATATCTACGCCTTTACTTCCGATGGCTTTACCCCGCGCGAGATGCGCGATTACGTCGAACAGGTGCGCCGCGCCGTGCAGGGCCTGGACGATGCCGGCAAGGTCGAAATCTTCGGCACGCGCGAGGAACGGGTCTATGTCGAATTCTCGACCGAACGGCTGGCCGCGCTGGGTCTGAACCAGGACGAGGTCGAACAGGTCCTGGCCGCACAGAACGCCATCCTGCCCTCGGGAGAGATCGACGCGGGGCCCGAACGGGTGCTGGTGCGCACGGGCGGCGAATTCACCGGGGCGGAAAGCGTCGGCGACGTGAACCTGCGGGTGGGCGACCATTTCTTCCGCCTGACCGACGTGGCGACGGTGACCCGCGCCTACGAGGATCCGCCGGACGAGATGTTCCGCTATCGCGGGCAGGACGCCATCGGCCTGGCCATCGGCATGCGCGAAGGCGCCAACATCCTGGACTTCGGCAAGGAATTGTCGGCGCTGATGGCCGATCTGTCCCTGCGGCTGCCCATCGGGATCGAGGTGCACCACGTGGCCGATCAGCCGCATGCGGTGGACGAGGCCGTGAGCCATTTCATCCGCGCCCTGATCGAGGCGGTGGTGATCGTTCTGGCGGTCAGTTTCATCAGCCTGGGCGCGCGCGCCGGGCTGGTGGTTTCGCTGTCGATCCCGCTGGTCCTGGCGATCACCTTCGTCATCATGCACACGCTGGGTTTCACGCTGCAGCGGATCTCGCTTGGGGCGCTGATCATCGCGCTGGGGCTGCTGGTCGACGACGCCATGATCGCCATCGAAACGATGATCTCGCGGCTGGAAAGGGGCGAATCCCGGACCAAGGCGGCATCCTTCGCCTGGACCTCGATCGCGTTCCCGATGTTGTCGGGTACTCTGGTGACCGTGGCCGGGTTCATTCCCATCGGGCTGAACAACTCGGCCGCGGGCGAATTCACCTTCTCGCTTTTCGTGGTCATCGCCGTGTCGCTGGTGATCTCGTGGATCGTCGCGGTGCTGTTCGCACCGCTGCTGGGCGCCACGCTGCTGCCCAAGAACTGGGACCATCACGACAGCGCGCCGGGCCGGATCCGGCGGAGCTTTCATCGCGTCCTGCGCGGTGCGATGCGGTTCCGCTGGGTGACGATCGCCGTTACCGTCGGCGCCTTCGCCGTGTCGATCTGGGGCATGCAGTTCGTCGAAAACCAGTTCTTCCCCAGTTCGGACCGGCCCGAGCTGATCATCGACGTCACCCTGCCCCGCAATTCCTCGATCGAGGCGACGCGGGCCGAGATGGACAGGCTGGAAGACCACCTGAGGGACAATGACGACGTGGTCTTCTGGAGCTCGTACGTCGGGCGTGGCGCGCCGCGCTTCATCCTCAGTTTCGATTCGGGCACGGCATCGGTCAACATGGGCCAGATCGTGATCCAGACCCCCGGCATCGAGGCGCGCAATCGCCTGCGTGCCCAGATGGAGGACGTTGCGGCCAAGGAATTCCCCGGCACCGACGTCTTTGTGAAACTGCTGGAAATCGGCCCCCCCGTGGGCCGCCCCGTGCAGTACCGCATCACCGGTTTCGACGTGGACGCGCTGCGCGAAATCGCGCGCAACTTCGCATCGCTGCTGGCGTCGGATCCGCGGACCGGCAACGTGGTGCTGGACTGGAACGAACCGTCGCGCCTGGTGCGGGTCGACATCATCCAGGACCGGCTGCGGCTTCTGGGCCTGACCTCGCGCGATATCGCGGGGGCGCTGAACACGATCTACGACGGCGCCACCATCACCGAACTGCGCGACAGCACCTACCTGATCGACGTGGTTGCGCGGGGATCGGATGACGCGCGGTCCAGCATCGAGGGGCTGACCAACCTGCAGCTGTCGACGTCGGACGGCGACGCGATCCCGCTGTCGTCGCTGGCGGTCTTCCACTACGACACCGAACAGCCGGTGATCCGGCAGGAAAACCGCATTCCCACGATCACCGTCGCCTCGGCCATCGTCACCGACGACCAGCCCGACACGATCGTCAACGACCTGGCCGGCCAGGTCGAGGAATTCCGCGCCACCCTGCCCCCCGGCTACAAGGTCGAAATCGGCGGCAGCGTCGAAAGTTCGGCCGACAGCCAGGCGCCCATTGCCGCCGTCGTGCCGCTGATGCTGCTGATCATGGCCTTCCTGGTGATGATCCAGATGCAGGGATTCCGGCGGGCCTTCGTGGTCTTTGCCGCGGCGCCGCTGGGAATGATCGGCGTGGTGATCGCGCTGGTGTCCTCGGGCGCGCCGCTGGGCTTCGTGGCGATCCTGGGGGTGCTGGCGCTGGTCGGTATCCTGATCCGGAACTCGATCATCCTGGTGCACGAGATCCAGATCCAGCGCGAGGAACACGGTCTGTCGCCCTGGGACGCGGTGTTCACCGCATCGGACAGCCGGGCGCGTCCGATCCTGCTGACGGCGGCGGCGGCGAGCCTCGCGCTTATCCCGATCTCGCGGCAGATCTTCTGGGGGCCGATGGCCTATGCGATGATGGGCGGCATCATCGCCGGTACGCTGATCACCCTGCTCTTCGTGCCGGCGCTGTACCTGGCCGTGTTCCGGGTGAAACGGCCGAAATGAATGCGGGCCGGGGCGCGCGGGCGCCCCGGCCTTTCCTTCAGCTGGCCAGCACGTTGCGGAACAGCCAGGGATCGCTTTCGTCGATGTCTTCGGGGAACTGGGTCCAGCGGTCCTGCAGCGGGGTCCAGTCGGTGTAATGCGCCTCGACCGGGCCCAGGTAGGGACGCTGCACTTCCAGGCACCGCACATGGTCCATCTCGTCGGTCTCGACGATCCCGGCCTGCGGGTTTTCCAGCGCCCAGACCATCCCCGCCAGAACGGCCGACGTCACCTGCAGCCCGGTCGCGTTCTGATAGGGCACCAGGTCGCGCGCCTCTTCGTTGGACAGGCGCGATCCGTACCACATCGCGTTCTTCTCGTGCCCGAACAGCAACACGCCCAGTTCGTCGATGCCCTCGACGATCTCGTCCTCGGTCAGGATGTGGTGTTTCGTCTGCTGGCGGCCGGATCCGAACATCTCGTGCAGGGACAGCACCGCGTCGTCGCAGGGGTGATAGGCGTAGTGGCAGGTGGGGCGGAACTCGGGGGCTGCCGCGTCGCCCACGGTGAAGTAATCCGAGATCGAGATCGCCTCGTTATGGGTCACCAGGAAGCCGAATTGCGGGCCCGGGGTCGGGCACCAGGTGTGCACGCGGGTGATCGCGCCGGGACGGTCCAGCCAGATGCCGGCACGGCAGCCGGTATCGTGGGAATGGCCGTTCTCGGGGAACCAGGTCTCGTGCGTGCCCCAGCCCAGTTCGGCCGGCTGGAACCCTTCGGAAATGAACCCTTCGACCGACCAGGTGTTCACGAAGACATCGCGCGGACGCGGCACGCGCCGCGCCTGGGTGTCGCGTTCGGCGATATGCACGCCCTTGACGCCCAGCGACTGCATCAGCCGACCCCAGCCGTCGCGGTCGGCGGGCATGTCCACGTCGCGGCCAAGCCCCTTGGCCAGTTCCATCAGCCCTTCCTTGACGAACCAGCTGACCATGCCCGGATTCGCCCCGCAGCAGCTGACCGCCGTGGTTCCGCCCGGGTTCGCCGCCTTCTCGTCGCGCACCTTCTGGCGCAGGGCATAGTTGGTCCGCGCGGCATTGTCGGTTTCGCCAAAGTAATAGCCGGCCCAGGGTTCGACCACGGTGTCGATGTAAAGCACGCCGATCTCGCGGCAGAACTTCATGATGTCCAGCGACGAGGTATCCACCGACAGGTTCACGCAGAACCCGCCATCGGCGAACAACTCGCCCAGCACCTCGCGGTAATTGTCGGGGGTCAGCGCCGTGGTGACGTGGTTCAGCTTGTGCTGGCGCAGGAAGGTGGCGTGCCCGGCGTCCGGTTCGATCACGGTCAGCTTGTCCGCGTCATATTCGAAATGCCGTTCGATCAGCGGCCAGACGCCCTTGCCGATGGATCCGAAGCCGATGATGACGATATGGCCTTCGATGCGGCCATAGACGGGATGTTCTTCTGTCATGGGGAGCCTCCTGACGGTTCCTGACCGCTATAGGGTCCGGGGGACCCCATGGCAAATCCGGCAGGACGCCGCGCCACAATACCGCCGGAACACGATATCGCGCCGTTCAGTTTCGCGACACCAGCCAGTCGCGGAACACCTGCGCGCGCGCGGACGCACGGGGATGGGTGCGCAGGTAGAAGACCTGCGGCGAGGGCACGCGATCCGGCACCAGCTGCACCAGTTCGCCGCTGTCCAGCAACGGCCCGATCAGGCCGGTCCAGCCCAGCACCGCCCCCGCCCCGTCCCGCGCCAGCTGCAGGGCGATCATGTGGCTGTTGACGGCAATGCGCCGCCCCGTGGGCACCGGACGGTTCAGGGCGGCGAACCATTCCGGCCAGCCGGTCCAGTCGGTGCCTTCGGCGACCATGTGGATCAGCGGGGCGGCCAGCAGGTCATCGACCGATGTCACCCCCGCAGCCAAGGTCGGTGGGCCCACCGCGATGATGTCGTCGTGAAACAGCAACCGGCAGCTTTCGTCCTCGTCCGGCATCGTCCCGTAATGGATGCTCAGATCCGCCCGCCCCCCGGGCAGCGCGATATCGCTGACCACCTGCGACACGGCGATGTCCGGCCGGGCCCGCCAGAAGGCCGCGATCTGCGGGGTCAGCCAGAAGGCGCTGACCGCGGTGGTCGCCTGGATCACCACGTCCTCGGCCTCGGCCGGGCCGCGGATCTCGCCGATGGCGTCGGACATGCCCTCGAACCCGCGTTGAAGCGCCACGAACAGGTACGCCCCCGTCGCCGTCAGATCCACGCCCCGGTGCTGGCGGCGGAACAGCGACACGCCCAGTTCGTCCTCCAACCCCTTGATCTGGTGACTGACCGCGGCGGGGGTCACGTTCAGTTCTGCGGCCGCGTCCTTGAAGCTCAATTTACGGGCAGCGGCCTCGAAACAGACAAGCGAGGTCATGCTGGGAAGGTCATAAGGCCGGGCCATCGAGTCGCTTTCGTCGCCTGGGATGTCGAAAACCGGAATAGGTGAAATCAGATAACTCAAGTTGAGAATAATTGCGATTGAAACATGGGGATTTCCGCCACAATGGGCCAGATCAGTTAACCTTCACGCCAGATGGGATTCGCCCTCATGTCCCCAGCCCTTGCCGAATTGCTTGCCGCCCGCCAGCCCGGATACGCGCTGGAACAGGCGTTCTATTGTGATCCCGACATATATGCCCAGGATCTGGACCACATCTTTTACCGCGAATGGCTGTTTGCCATCCCGGCCTGCCAGCTGGTGAAGACCGGGGCCTACACCCGGATCCAGATCGGCGCCTACAACGTGGTGCTGGTGAAAGGCGCCGACGGACAGATCCGGGCGTTCCACAATTCCTGCCGCCACCGCGGGTCGGTCATCTGCAAGGGCCGCGACGGGCAGATCGCCAAGCTGGTCTGCCCCTATCACCAGTGGACCTATGACCTGGACGGCCGCCTGATCTGGGCGCGCGACATGGGCGCCGATTTCGACCCGTCCAAGTTCAACCTGAAGCCGGTGCACCTGCGCGACCTGGCCGGGCTGATCTACATCTGCCTGGCCGACGACGCCCCCGATTTCGACGCCTTCGCCGATCTTGCCCGGCCCTACCTGCAGGTCCACGACCTGCACAATGCCAAGGTCGCCTTCAGTTCGACCATCGTCGAAAAGGGCAACTGGAAGCTGGTCTGGGAAAACAATCGCGAATGCTATCACTGCGCCGGCACGCATCCCGCGCTCAGCCGGTCCTTTCCGCTGGATCCGGCCGTCGCCGGTGTGTCCGCCGATGGCACCACCCCGCCCCGCCTGCAGGCGCATTTCGACAAGTGCGAAGCCGCCGGCGCGCCGTCGCAGTTCAGGATGGCGGGTTTTGCCGGCCAGTACCGGCTGGCGCGGATGCCGCTGGAAGAAAAGGCGCTGTCCTACACGATGGATCTGAAACCCGCCTCGCGCCGTCCGCTGGGCCGGGTCACCGTTCCGGATGCCGGCACGCTGCTGAAGTTCCACTATCCCTCGACCTGGAACCACTTCCTGCCCGATATCTCGCTGACCTTCCGCGTCACCCCCATCGGCCCGCAAGAAACCGAGGTCACCACCACATGGCTGGTCGACAAGGACGCCGTCGAGGGCGTGGATTACGACATGAAGCGCCTGACCGAGGTCTGGGTCGCCACCAACGACGAGGACCGCGAGATCGTAGAGGCCAACCAGCTGGGCATCAATTCGCCCGCCTACAGCCCCGGCCCCTACAGCCCGGTGATGGAGGACGGAGTGGAACAGTTCGTCGACTGGTACGTGCAAACCATGCAGCGCGGCCAGGCGCCCGCGCGGGCCGTCGCGGCGGAATAAGGCAATACCAATGACAGCAATGACCCCGACCCTCGCCTTCTGGAACGACGACGAACCGCTGGAATGCGTGTCCTACCTGCCCGAAACGCCGAACGTGGCGACCTTCACCTTCCAGGCGCCTTCGGGGGCCATGTTCCGCTATAAACCCGGGCAGTTCGTGACGCTTGAACTGCCCGTGGCCGGCGGGCCGCTGCACCGGACCTATACGGTGTCGTCCTCGCCCTCGCGGCCGACGTCGCTGTCGATCACGGTCAAGGCGCAGGACAGTTCGCTGGGCACCCGCTGGATGCTGGAAAACCTGCGCCCCGGCGTGCGGCTGAAGGCGATCGGCCCGGGCGGCACGTTTTCGCACCTGAACCACCCGTCGTCCAAGTACCTGTTCATCTCGGCCGGCTCGGGCATCACGCCGATGATGTCGATGACCACCGACATGTACGACGGCGGCCGCGACACGGACATTGTCTTCATCAACTGCGCCCGCCGTCCGTCGGAGATCATCTTCCGCGAGCGGCTGGAACACATGGCCAGCCGCATTTCCGGGATCGAGATCGCCTGGGTGGTCGAACAGACCGACCCGTTCCGCCCCTGGACCGGCTATCGCGGCCAGCTCAACCAGCTTCTGCTGGGCCTGGCCGCGCCCGACTACCTGGAACGCGAAGTCTTCTGCTGCGGCCCCGAACCCTTCATGACCGCCGTGCGCGAAGCGCTGGCCGGGCTGGGCTATGACATGGACCGTTATCACCAGGAAAGCTTCAGCGCGCCGGTCGGGTCGACCGAGGAGGTTCCGGAGGGGATCGAGCTGGACGACGACGTGAAGGCGCAGGTGGAATTCACCACCTCGGGCGTGACCATCGAATGCGCCGAGACGGAAACCCTTCTGGCGGTGGCGAAATCGGCGGGGCTGGCGATTCCGTCGGGCTGTACCTTCGGGGTCTGCGGGACCTGCAAGGTGAAGAAGACCGAAGGCCAGGTGCACATGGTCCACAACGGCGGCATCACCGACGACGACATCGCCGACGGCTACATCCTGGCCTGCTGTTCCAACCCGATCGGCAAGGTCAGCATCGAAGCGTGAAAACAGCGACACGGGCCGGTCCCCCGGCCCGGGGAGCCGGCCGTGTTATTCCATCGCCAGGATCATGTTGCGCACGACCGGATAGATCTCGCGTTCCCAGCGGCGCCCGTTGAAGACGCCGTAATGGCCGACATTGGCCTGCAGATGGTGCCGCTTCAGATGCGGACGCAGCGACCGGCAAAGATCATGCGCCGCCGCCGTCTGGCCCAGCGAACAGATGTCGTCCCGCCCGCCCTCGACCGTCAGCAATGCGGTCTGGCGGATGGCGCCGGGGTCCACCAGTTCTCCGCGATAGGTGAATTCACCCTTGGCCAGTTCGGCGCGCTGAAAGATCCGGTCGATGGTTTCCAGGTAGAATTCGGCGGTCAGGTCCAGCACGGCGAAATATTCGTCGTAGAATTCCTTGATCCGCCTGGCCTCGGCGAATTCGCCCCGCGCCAGGTGCTTGTACAGCTTCTTGTGCTGGTCCCGGTGCCTGTCCATGTTCATCGCCATGAACGCCGTCAGCTGCACGAAGCCCGGATAGACCTTGCGCCCGGCGCCCTTGTAGCGGTTCGGCACGGTGGCGATCACGTTTTTCTCGAACCATGCGTAGGGCTTGTCGAAGGCCAGTTCGTTGACCATCGTCGGGCTTTCGCGCACGTCGATGGGCCCGGCCATCAGCGTCATCGTCCTGGGCGTCGCCGGGTTGTTCTGCTGCGACATGACCGACACGGCGATCAGCGCCTGCACACAGGGCTGGCACACGGCCAGAACGTTGCTGCCCGGCCCGATCGCCTCAAGAAAGCGGATCACGTAGTCGACGTAATCCTCGACCCCGAATTCGCCTTCGGCCAGGGGCACGTCGCGGGCGTTCTTCCAGTCGGTGATATAGACGTCATGGTCGCGCAGCAGCACCTCGACCGTGCCGCGCAGCAGGGTCGCGAAATGGCCCGAAAGGGGCGCGACCACCAGAATGGGCGGCTGCGGCGTGTCGATGTCCTTGACGAAATGGCGCAGCTCGCCAAAGGGCAGGTCCAAGGCCACTTCCTCGCGCACCGCGACCTCGCGGTTGCCGACCATGACCGACGGGATGTGGAAGCCGGGGCTGTGATGGGTCAGCCGGAAGCGCGCGATCATTTCCAGCCAGGCATCCGTTTGCGGGACAACCGGGTTCCAGGCATTCAACCCGGGCCAACCGTCCAGCCGCATGGTCTTGGCGAAAGCGCGAACCGGGGCGATCAGGTCGTCATGGAACTGATACATCCCGTAGAGCATTGACGATTCCTTTCAGGCGGAGCGCTGAATTGGCGCTTGGCAAAAAGCCTAGTCCGTTTCATGCTGCACTGCGACAGAATTATCTGCAACGCAGAAAGCCAGCGGGGAAATGTGACATGGGTCGGGCGGCGCTGACAATATCTTCCAAGAATTATTCGTCCTGGTCCCTGCGCGGTTGGTTGCTGTGCAAGATGGCCGGAATCGAGTTCGACGAAAAACCTGTCGATGTCGATGATCCCGAGACGCGACAGGAACTTCTGCTGCTTTCGCCGTCGGTCCGGGTGCCGCGCCTGACCCACAGCGACGTCGAGGTCTGGGACACCCTGGCCATCGCCGAATACCTGCACGAGATCACGCCCAAGGCCGGCCTGCTGCCCAAGGACAACAAGGCCCGGTCCCATTGCCGCTCGATCTCCGGAGAGATCCATTCGGGCTTCTACAACCTGCGCTCGGCCCTGCCGATGAACATCAAGGCCCGTCACAAAAGCTTCAAGATCTTCTCGGGCGCGCGCCCCGACGTGGCCCGCGTCAAGGAGATCTGGACCGAATGCCTGGACACCTACGGCGGCCCGTTCCTGTTCGGCGCCCCCACGATCGCCGATGCCATGTACGCCCCCGTCTGCACCCGTTTCCGCACCTACGCGGTGGACCTGGAGCCCGCGCTAGACGCCTATTGCCAGACGATCTTCGACTGGGCGCCGATGGTCGAATGGTCCGAAGCGGCGCTGAAGGAACCCGACGAGGTGATCGAACTGGAAGTCGAATTCTGATCCACCGCTGATCCCTTCCCGCCACCGGCCGGGATCCGGGCCGGCGCGATCCGGAAACGCCGGGGCCAGACTTGCGCGGGCCAGACTTGCCGGGGCCAGACTTGCCAAGGCCAGACTTGCCAGAGCCGACGCCGCGACTTTCGCTTGACCACCACCCCGCCGCCGTAGTCTCATGCCGCCGGGGCTTGCCGCCCGTTCTCCGGCCACTCGCGGCCCAACCCTGCGAGCGACATGTTTTCGAGCCTCCGGTTCCTCAAGTGGCGCATCGGCCATCCGCAACGTGACCGGTTGCGGCGCGATGTCATCAGCTGGATCGCCACCCGCCCCGACGATCCGGAACTGCAGGAAGTCGCCGCTTTCCTTGAGAAAAACGCGCCGACCTACCTGCCCTACGACTTCGCCTGCGCCCAGCAGGACAACCCCGTCCATGTCGAGCTGGACCGCGCCACCGGCCTGCCGGTGATCGACCACGGCGGCAAACGGCTTTTCTGGCGCGAGGGGCGCAAGACCAAACGCATCCCCCGCGACTACAACGCGCTGCTCGCCGAACAGGACCCGCGGTCGCCCCATCGCTACCTGACCGGCGATTTCGATATCGCGCCCGGCGACGTGCTGGTCGACGCGGGATCGGCCGAAGGCATCCTGACGCTGGACGTGATCGACCGCGTCGGCCATGCCTACCTGTTCGAAGCCGATCCCCGCTGGACGCGCGCCCTGGAAGCCACCTTTGCGCCCTGGAAGGACAAGGTGACGATCGTGCCCAAGTACGTGGGCGACGAGACGCGCGACGACATGGTCCGGCTGGACGATTACTTTGGCCCCGAGCGGCGCATCGATTTCCTCAAGCTCGACGTCGAAGGCTGGGAATCCCGCGTGCTGGAAGGCGCGCGCGAGATGCTGACATCGGGCCGCGTCGCCCGCGCCGCCGTCTGCGCCTATCATTACCCCCAGGACGAAGAACAGCTGTCCGCCCTGCTGCGGGACATGGGCTTTGACGTCGAAACCTCGGACCGCTACATGCTGCTTTACCGCGACGAAGGCCTTGCGCCGCCCTACCTGCGCCGCGGGCTGCTGCGGGCCACTCGACCCGAACGGGCCGAACGGGCCGAACGGGCCTGATCCCCAAGCGAAGGCCCTGGGCGTCGCACTCCTGTCAAGAAACTGAAACACAGCGCTGTTAGGTCCGCCCAAGTCCTGCCCCTGCCTCATCGGGGCGCAACCGACTTGGGGATCCAACTCATGAAAAAGACGCTTCTTCTCGCCGCGCTGTTTGCGGGCTGCGCCACGCTGGCTGTGGCCGATCCGTCGGGCAAGCTGGTGCTTTACACCTCGCAGCCCAATGCCGACGCCCAGCAGACCGTCGACGCCTTCACCGCGAAATACCCCGATGTCCAGGTCGACTGGTTCCGCGATGGCACCACCAAGGTCATGGGCAAGCTGTACGCCGAATTCGAAGCCGGCCAGCCGCAACCCGACCTGCTGCTGATCGCCGACATGGTCACCATGGAAGGGCTGGAAGCCGAAGGCCGCCTGATGGCCTACCCCGACGCCGACACCTCGGCCTATGACGCGCGGCTGATGGACCCCGAAGGGCATTATTTCTCGACCAAGCTGATCACCACCGGCATCGTCTACAACACTTCCGCCACGATGGTTCCGACGTCGTGGAAGGACCTGCTGAAGCCCGAGGCCAGGGGCCAGATCGCCATGCCCTCGCCGCTGACCTCCGGCGCGGCCACGATCCACATGGATGCGCTGACCTCGGATCCGGACCTGGGCTGGGATTACTACAAGGGCCTGGCTGACCAGGGCGCCAACCCGCAGGGCGGCAACGGCGGCGTCTACAAGGCGGTTGCCGGGGGCGAAAAGCTGTACGGTTTCGTGGTCGACTACCTGCCGATCCGCAGCAAGGCGGATGGCGCGCCGGTCGAATTCGTCTTTCCCGAGGAAGGCGTGTCGGCCGTGACCGAACCTGTGGCGATCCTGTCCACCGCCAAGAACCCCGAAGCCGCCAAGGCCTTTGTCGACTTCCTTCTGTCGACCGAAGGCCAGGAACTGGCGGCCAGGATGGGCTATCTGCCGGCCAACCCCGAGGTGGCCGCGCCCGAAGGTTTCCCGCCGCTCTCCAAGATCAAGCTGATCGACTTCGACCCCGCCAAGGCGCTGGCCGAAGACACCGAGAACAAGGAGAAATTCCTGGACATCTTCGGCGGCTGACCTGGTGCTGAAAGACCTGTCGCGCGGCGAGGCCCTGTCCCTTGCCGCGCTTGTGCTGTTCTTCGGGGTGCTGTTCGCGATGCCCCTTGGCCTGCTGGCCAAGGTGGGGCTGACCGATGGCGGCGTGCCGTCGCTGGCCCCGCTGCTGGAGGCGCTGCAAAGCGGTTCGGTGCGCCGCGCCGCCTGGCAGTCGTTCGAAAGCGCCGCCGTTTCGGGGCTGGCCGCGCTGGTTCTGGGCACCGGGCTGGCGCTGGTCCTGGGGCTGACCGATGTGCGGCTGAAGGGGGCGGTGATCTTCCTGCTGCTGCTGCCGATGATGATCCCGCCGCAGGTCACCGCGATCGCCTGGATCCAGGCGCTTGGCCCCGGCAGCCCGGTGCTGAACTGGCTCGGGGTCGCGCCGCCGCCCGGTTCGCCCCATCCGCTTTATTCCGCCTTCGGGGTGATGCTGCTGCTGACGTTCCAGCACACGCCGCTGGTGATCCTCGTGGTGCTGGCCGCCCTGCGCGCCATCCCGCGCGAGATGTCCGAGGCCGCCCGGATCTCCGGCGCCGGGCCTGTCTACCTGCTGCGCCGCATCCTGCTGCCCCTGCTGGCGCCGACCCTGCTGGCGGGGTTCATGCTGGCCTTCGTCTCGGCGCTCGGCAATTTCGGGATCCAGTCCATCCTGGGCATCCCGGCGCGCTATACCACCCTGCCGGTGCTGATCTGGCGCAGGTTGTCGAGCTTCGGGCCGTCCGTTCTGACCGACGTCGCGGTGATCTCGATCCTTCTGGCCGTGGTCGCGGTGCTGGCCATCGTCCTGCAGCTTGCCCTGCAGCGCCGCTTTCGCGCCCGGGTCATCGGCCCGCCGCAACCGCCCCTGCGCATCGTCCTGGGCCGCTGGCGCTCCCTGGCCGAGGCCGGGCTGGCCGTCTACATCCTTGCCACGCTGGTCCTGCCCCTGACGGCACTGCTGGCCACGGCGCTGGTGCGCACCTATGGCCTGCCGCTGAATGCCGACACGGTGACATTCGATAACTTCGCCGAGATCCTCTTTCGCCAGCCCGCCACGGCGCGCGCCTTCCTGAATTCATCGCTGACCGCCGGGGCGGCGGCGGTTCTGCTGGCCGGGATATCCATCCTGGTGGGGTTCTTCCTGACCCGGCCCGGCGCCACGGGCCGACGGGTGGGCGGGCTGGTGTCGGGCGGCGCCGATGTCAGCTATGCGATCCCGGGGCTGGTGATCTCCATCGCCTTCATCCTGGCGTTCATCCGGCCGCTGCCGCTGGTCGGCGTGTCGCTGTACAACACGCTGGGGATCATCTTCCTGGCCTACCTGACGGCCTTCCTGTCGATCGGCCTGAAGCCGGTGATCGCCGCCTATGCCCAGCTGGACCCGTCGCTGGACGACGCGGCCCGGGTGTCGGGCGCCGGGTTCGGCCTGCGGCTGCGCCGGGTCTTTGCCCCGCTCGTCGCACCGGCCGCGGCGTCGGGCGCGATCCTGGTGTTCCTGACGGCCTATAACGAAGTCACGGTGTCGGCGCTGCTGTGGTCGACGGGCAACGAGACGATCGGCACATCGATCTTCAACTACGAGGACGGGGGCTATACGACGCTGGCCGCCGCGATGTCCTGCATCACGGTCGTGGCCACCGTGGCGCTGATGGCGGGGCTGGACCGGGCCGGGCGAAGGCTGCCGCCCGGCGTGGTGCCCTGGCGGATGTGACCGGACCAGATTTTTCGCGGAAAAATCTCGACTCCCAGAATTTTCCGCGAAAATTCTACCCCGCAGGCAACGCCCAGGCCCGCACCAGGTCCACCGCGACACTCTCTCCGGTCCGCACCCGTTGCGCCGAGGCTACGGGCAACGCCTCCGCCAGCCCCTCGACCCGCGCCAGCGCCTCCCATCCGCCACCGCGATAGACGGCGTCCTCTATCCGGGCCGGCACGCCCCGCCCCGGCACCACATCCCCCAGCACCACATCCCCCAGCACCACATCCCCCGGCCGCACCACCAGCCGCACCGGCCCCAGCCGCCCGGAACAGGCCACCGAAAACGGGCCCGCCACCGCGTGCCCATCACCCGCGGTTGCGTCCAGAATACCCGCGCGTCCGATGAACCGGGCGACCTCCTCGGTCGCGGGCCGGTCGTGGATCTCCTGCGGGGGGGCCACCTGCAGGAAACGCCCCTGCCACATCACCGCGATCCTGTCGGCCAGCGCCATCGCCTCGCGCTGGGAATGGGTGACATAGATCGTCGTGCCGCCGGCCTCGCGGTGAAAGCGGGTGATCTCTCCCTCCATGCGGCCACGCAGGTGGGGGTCGAGATTGGCCAGCGGTTCGTCCATCAGCACCGTCCGCGCCCCGCCCGCCAGGCACCGCGCCAGCGCCACGCGCTGCCGTTGCCCGCCCGACAGCTCTGCCGGAACGCGATCCGCGTAGTCGCCCAGGTCCACCGTCTCAAGATGCGCGCGCGCGCCGTCGCGCGCCGCCTTGCGCCCCAGGCCCGACGCCTCGGCCGGAAAGGCAACGTTGCCCAGCACATCCATATGCGGCCACAGCGCGTAGGACTGGAACACCACGCCCACCGCCCTGGCCTCGGGCGGCACATGCACGCCCGGCGCGGACACCTTCCGCCCCTCCAGCCGGATTTCGCCTTGATCCAGCGTCTCAAGCCCCGCCACCAGCCGCAGAAGCGTCGACTTCCCGCACCCCGATGGCCCCAGCACCACAAAGAATTCGCCGGGGTCCAGCGCCACGTCGATCCCGTCGATCACCCGGTTGCCCCGGATGCTCTTGCCCAGCCCAGACATCTCGACCGACATCGCCAATCCCCGCTTGCAGATCCTCACGCGCCCGTAGCCCCACGCCGGTCCCCGCGCAAGGAGGGGTCATGAAACTGTCATGTTTCCAACCCGTTGACCGCAAGCGCGCATATCGATCGCGTGTCCTGACCGCCCGCGTCCCGGCCTGCAGCAGGGGCCAACGGCATCGACGGTGGGGATCTTCGTTGCCGCGCACCACAGGCAGGCGGCTGCCCGTTCCGCGGGCTGGCGCGGTGGGGGAACAGGGTGAGCCGCAGGCGATCCTGACGGCGCGGCCCTGTCAGCGATCGCGGCTGGAAGCCGCCCGGGGTCCGCCGGGCGTCACGGGTCGTCCGGGCGGATCAGCGGCGCCCGGCTAAGCGCATTGCCGGAATCTGCCAACCGTTTGAGAAAATTCAGGAAAACATCCCTCTCGGCATCATCCAGACCGGCCAGAAGATCGTTCTGCGATGCGGTGACCTCCGGGGCGACCAGATAGAGCAGGTCCAGCCCCTTGCGCGTCGCTTCCAGGACACGCGCCCGGCGGTCGCGCGGGCTGATCCGGCGCGAAATCAGGCCCTTGGCCTCGAGCCGGTCGATCACGCCGCCGATCGTGGCGCGGTCATAGGCGATCAGGCCCGCAAGCGTCGCCTGATCGATGCCGGGACGTTCCGCCAGAACGGACAAGGCGCTGAACTGGACCACGGTCAGGTCCAGCCCCATCCGGGCAATCCGGTCCGAATAGATCGCCAGGGAAATCTGGTGCAGGCGGCGAATCAGGTGGCCCGGCATCGTATGCAGCCCGAGCCCCCCAAGCTCGCCAAAGCTTGGATCAAAGTCGTTCGGCATGTTTCACTCCCAATACGGCCGTCCCTGCCACAGCCGTGACAAGAAGGGTATGTCGCCTGACAACTTCCGGCAAGGCACTGGCTGCATAAACTCCATTCCAAGTATCATCCTGATTGGCTTTCGAGGCATAAGTTGCGGTAACGGGTGGCAGCAGAACATCATCAACTGACTGATTTAAAATGGTTTCTTAATGATCACCTCCATCACGGCGCAATTCGTTTCAAATTGAATGTGGTCACCGGAACATATGCGGATTTCAGCCGTCCGGTTGCATGAGAAGCAAGGTGAACGCCGCGCGCCGGGCCTGGTCGATGGGGACAGGCTTGTGGGTTTCGCGGGCGACATAGACGTGGACGAAAAATCCTTCGGCAGCGGCAAGATCCTGACCTTCGGCGAACAGGCCGATTTCGAACCGCACGGACGAGCGCCCCAGTTTCGCGATCCGCAGTCCGGCATCGACCCAGCCCGGAAAGGACAATTCGGCGTGATAGCGGCAACCGGTTTCAACGACGAGACCGTAGGTCTCGCTTTTACGGGGATGGAGCACGCCCTGGTCCATCAGCCAGCCGTTCACCGCCGTGTCGAACAGCGAATAATGCACCACGTTGTTCATGTGGCCGTAGATGTCGTTGTCCATCCAGCGGGTCTGAAGCCGGGTGAAGGTGGCGAAATCGGCGCGGGTGGCGCGTGGGGGGCGGTCAGCCATGGGCGCGGGTCTTGTCCGTTTTGTACAGGAATTGGCGGGTGGATCCGGACCGGTTTGTCCGTTTTGTACAAAATTTCAGGGCATCACAGCGAGGCATGATAGATGCGCCTGGCGTCGTCGATCGTCACCTCGCGCGGGTTGTTCACCAACAGGCGCGTCTGGTTCATCGCGTCCGTGGCCAGCTTGTCGATATCCCCCTGCCCGATGCCGACGCCGCGCAATCCCGGCGCGAGGCCGAGATCGGTGTTGAGGTCGGCCAGCCGGTCGATGAGGTCGGCGGCGATGGCCTGGCTGTCGCGGTCGGTGTCGATGTCGGGAAAGATGTGGGGGGCCAGGTCGGCATAGGCCGGGCCGCAGGCGGGGGCGTTGAAGCGCATGACCTCGGGCAGGACCAGCGCGTTCGACAGCCCGTGCGGCACGTGGAACAGCGAACCCACCGGGTAGGCCAGCGCGTGAACGGCGGCGACCGGCGAATTGGCGAAGGCCTGCCCGGCGAGCATGGAGCCCAGCAGCATGTTGGACCGGGCATCGGCGTTCGAGCCGTTGAACACGGCTTCGCGGATGTTGGCGGCCAGCAGGTCCAGCGCCTGCAGCGCCAGCATGCGGCTGAGCGGGTTATTGTTGGGCGAGGTCGATGTATAGGCCTCGATCGCGTGGACCATGGCGTCGACGCCGGTGGCGGCGGTGATCGCGGGCGGCAGGCCAAGTGTCAGGTCGGCGTCCAGCAACGCGATGTCGGGCAGGAGGATGGGCGACACGACGCCCTTCTTTTCCGAGGTGCCGGTGTCCGAGGTGCCGGTGGTCAGGATCGAGACCATGGTGACTTCGGACCCGGTGCCGGCGGTGGTGGGGACCAGAACCAGCGGCAGGCGGGTGCCGCGCGCCAGGCCCACGCCGTACATCTCGTCCAGCGGCTGGTCCGAACCTGCCACCAGCGAGACGACCTTGGCGACGTCCATCGACGACCCACCACCGAAGCCCAGCACGCAAGCGGCGCCGATGGCGCGCGCGGTGTCGGCGGCCTTCAGCACGGTCGTGGCCTTGGGATCGGGTTCGACGGTGTCGAACAGGGTGACGGCGAAACCGCTGGCCCTGAGGTCGGCCAGCGCGGCATCGGCCAGGCCCAGCGACATGATGCCGGGGTCGGTCACGACCAGCACGGGCGCGCCGGGGGCGGCGAAGGCCATGGTCGACAGGATCTGGCCCATGCGGGCGGCGCCGCCCCGGATCTGGCGGATCGATGGCGTGGTGTTGAAGGTGAAATCTGACATCTGGCCCTCCCCTGGCTGGGGGCATTTCACACGACGGAATTGCGTTTCGCAAGGGGTGCGGGATGGGGAGGCCCCAACCCTGCGCCGGGTCAGGACGGGGTGCGCTGCAGGCTTTCGATGTATTCGGCCAGCGCGACCAGCGGGGCCGGTGTCGGCGTGGGGATGCCATCGCCGCTGTCGTAGGTGACCATGGGCCCGTCGGAGAGCAGCGCGCCGAATTCGGGCATGATGACGTTGCCGTGCTGGACACGGGTGAACCCGTCGATCGTGGACATGACCTGCGCCATCGGGAAGGTGCCGCCGTTGCGGTAGGCGATCAGCGTCAGGTCGGCGGGCTTCTTGGTGAGTTCGCTGGCCAGCGGGCCATCGCCCCGGGCCGACGTGCCGTGGCAGGAGGTGCAATTTTCGGAGAACAGCAGCGCGCCCTGGGGTTCGGAGGGCTGGGTGCAGGCGACGAGGGCAAGGGTCGCGACGGCGGCGGCCGCGGGCGCGAGAGGCAGGAGGGCTTTCATGGGCGATCCGATGTGATGGCTGGGTGCAGTGTGGCGCGGGCGGCGGTCCGGTGCAACCGGGTGCGCGCCGGTCAGGGGGGCGGCGTGAAACCGGCGCGGGCGGCGGCGGCCTTGTCGCGCATGGCGCAGCCGGTGGCATGGTCGTTGATCAGGCCCATGGCCTGCATGAAGGCATAGACCGTGGTGGGCCCGACAAAGGCCCAGCCGCGTTTCTTGAGGTCCTTGGACAGCGCGACGGAGGCCGGGGACGTGGATTGCGTCTGCGGGTCCGGCAGCGTGGCCGGATCGGGTTCCCATCGCCAGATATAGGCGGCAAGCGAGCCTTCGGCGTCGACCAGGTCACAGCAGCGTTTCGCGTTGTTGATGACGGCCGCGATCTTGCCCTTGTGGCGGACGATGCCGGCGTCCCCCAGCAGGCGGGCCACGTCGGCGTCGTCGTAAAGCGCGACCTTGCGGAAGTCGAACCCGTCGAAGGCGGCGCGGAAGTTTTCGCGCTTGGACAGGATGGTGCGCCAGCTGAGGCCGGACTGGAAGCTTTCGAGGCAGAGCTTTTCGAACAGCCGGATGTCGTCGCCCACGGGATAGCCCCATTCGGCGTCGTGGTAGGCAAAGAAATCGGGGGCCGAGGCACACCAGGCACAGCGCGGGCGGCCGTCGGGGCCGGGGATGGTGTTGGACATCGGGCGTCTCCTTTGGCGGCAGGTTACGGGGTGTTTCGAGCCGTGCAAAGGGCGGAGGGCAGCCCCCGACCGCGGGTGGGTGGGTGGGGCGGTCGGGGGCTGCACGGGGGGGCCGCCGGGCGCGCGGGTTGGGAGTGCCGGTTACTGCAGGAACTTCCGGAACTGCCTGAGGGCGAGGTAGAAGAGGATGCCGCCGATGCCCGCCAGCCACAGGAACTGAGGCCAGATCACGTCAAGCCCCGCGCCCCGGAACAGCACCGCCTGCGCGATCATCACGAAATGGGTGTCGGGGGCGGCCAGCATGATGGTCTGGACGAATTCCGGCATGTTTTCGCGCGGGGTGCCGCCGCCCGACAGCATCTGCATGGGCAGCAGCGTCAGGATCATCAGCAGCGCGAATTGCGGCATGGATCCCGCCACGGTGGCCAGGAAGAACCCCAGCGAGGTGGTGGCGAAAAGCTGCAGCGCGGCGCCGATGTAGAACAGGCCGATGGAGCCGGGGATGGGCACCTGCAGCTGGCCCTGGATGATCACGCGCAGGCAGAACACCGTGGCCAGGAAGACGACAAGCCCCATGGACCAGACCTTGGAGGCCAGGATTTCGACCGGGGCAAGCGGCATGACCAGCATGTGTTCGATCGTGCCGTGTTCGCGTTCGCGGATCAAAGCCGCGCCGCCCAGGATGATCGACAGCATCGAGATCGAGGAGATCAGCGCGTTGATCGCGCCGAACCACATCGGGTCGAGCTGCTGGTTGAACTTGGCGCGCAGCGCCAGCGTCACCGGCTGGTCATTGGTTTCGCGCACGCGGGCGAGGAATTCGGTGACTTCCTGCGTGACGATGGTTTCGACGTAGCCGGCGCCGGAAAACGCCTGGGTCATGCGGGTGGCATCGACGTTCAGCTGCATGTCGGGTTCACGGTCGGCCAGCACGTCGCGCTGGAAGTTGGGCGGGATGTCGAGGACGAAGGTGTCGATGCCCGCATCCAGCCGTTCGTCGACCTCGTCCAGGGTTATCATCCTTGGGTCGGTGAAATGGGGGGGATAGAAGGCGTCGGCGATGCGTTGGGACAGGGGCGAATTGTCCTCGTCCACGATGGCGATGGCGGCGCGGTTGAGGGTTTCGGGTTCGCTGCGCGCCGAGGAGGAGACCGAGAACGAAAAGGCGTAGAGGATCAGCAGGACCAGCACCGGGTCGCGGGCCAGCCCCCAGAGTTCCTTGACGCCGAGACGGAAGACGGAGGACAGGCGCATGGGTTATTTCGCCTGTTTGCGCAGCAGCAGCACGCCCAGCACCAGCAGGACGGGCACCCACAGCAGCAGGGGCTGGAAATCCTGGGCCAGGTCGCGGAACCACAGCGCCTTGTTGAAGACCCCGCGCGAGATGGTGACGAAATAGGTGGTGGGCCAGAGCGTGCCGATCACCTTGCCCGCGCCTTCGAGCGAGGAGACCGGGTCGGTGAGGCCGGAGTACTGGGAGGACGGGATCATCGTCGCCATGGCGGTGCCGAACAGCGCCGCGATCTGGGAGGACACGAAGGAGGAGATCACCAGCCCCATGCCGGTCGAGATGAAGACGTAGAGGATGGCGGCCAGTGTCAGCGACAGGAAGCTGCCGGTAATGGGAACGCCGAAAACGGTGATCGCGAAGCCCACCATCAGCAGGTAGTTGATCAGGGCGAAGCCCACGTAGGGCAGTTGCTTGCCCAGCAGGAATTCAAGCCGCGTGGTGGGCGTGGCGTAGAAGTTGATGATGGAGCCCAGTTCCTTTTCGCGCACCACCGACAGCACGGCAAGCATGGCGGGGATGATCATCAGCAGCATCGGGATGATGGCCGGGACGATGGCGGGCAGGCTTTCGACCGAGGGGTTGTAGCGGTAGCGCACGGCCATGTCGAAATCGCCCGCCGTGGCGGCATCGCCATAGGTGTCGCGCGCGCGCAGGGCCAGCCAGTGGGCGTGCATGCCCTGCACGTAGCCCGACGCGGTTTCCGCGATCGACGGCATGGAGCCGTCGAGCCAGGCGCCGACTTCGGCGCCGTCCCCGCGTGCGACGGCCTGGCCGAAACCGGGCGGAATTTCCAGCGCGAGGGAGAGTTCGCCCGAACGCATCCGGTCCTCGATGTCCTGGTAGCTGGTGACGGGGGGCATTTCGATGAAATAGCGCGAGCCCGACAGCGCCGAGATGTAATCGCGCGAGGTGGAGGTGTCGTCGAAGTCGAGCGCGGCGAAGCGCAGGTCTTCGACATCCATGGAAATGCCGTAGCCGATGACGAACATCATGATCAGGCTGCCGACCACGGCGAAGGTGGCGCGGATCGGGTCGCGGCGCAGCTCCAGCGCCTCGCGCCAGGTGTAGGCGAACAGGCGGCGGGGATCGAAGCGGCGGCGGGGCGGCGGCGGGCCGTCGCCGTGGGGCGGCGCGATGTCGGCGGATTTGAGCGGGGGCACGACGGCTTCGAGCTGGGCGATGAAGGCGTCTTCGAGCGTGTCCTTGCCCGAGGCGTCGATGATCGCCTGCGGCGCGTCCGAGACCAGGACCCGGCCCGCGTGCATCAGCGATATGCGGTCGCACAGCGCCGCTTCGTTCATGAAATGGGTCGAGACGAAGATGGTGACGCCATCGGTGCGCGACAGATCGCCCAGCGTTTCCCAGAACTGGTCGCGCGCGACCGGGTCGACGCCCGAGGTGGGTTCATCGAGGATCAGGATTTCGGGGGAATGGATCAGCGCGGCGGCCAGCGACAGGCGCTGGCGGATGCCCAGGGGAAGCGAGTCGGGGAGGATGTCGAGGATCTCTTCGAGCTTGAAGCGGCGGGCGAGGTCCTGGACGCGGGGGCCGATGGCGTCGCGGTCCATGTGGAAGAGATGGGCGTGCAGGACCAGGTTCTGGCGCACGGTGAGTTCGGTGTAGAGCGAGAACGCCTGGGACATGTAGCCGACGTGGCGGCGGGCGGCGATGTTGGCGGGATCGACCGGTTCGCCCAGCAGCAGGGCCTGGCCGTCGCTCACCGGCAGAAGGCCGGTGAGCATTTTCATGGTGGTGGTCTTGCCGCAGCCGTTGGAGCCGAGAAAGCCGAAGATCTCGCCCTTTTGAATCCGGAAGGACACCGCGTCGACGGCGGTGAAATCGCCGAAACGCTTGGTGAGGTTCTCGGCCTCGATGACGGGCTTGTCCGCCGTTTCCGGCGGCCGCGCGGGGATATGCACCGCGGTGTGGCCGCGGCGGCGGTCTTCGGGCAGGAGCGCGATGAAGGCGGCGTCCAGCGTGTGCGCGCCGGTGCGGTCCAGCAGGTCCTGCGGCGTGCCGGTGGCGAGGATCCCGCCGCCGTCCATGGCGACGAGCCAGTCGAAGCCAAAGGCTTCTTCCATGTAGGCGGTGGCGACGACGACGCTCATCGTGGGCCGTCCGACGCGGATCAGGCGGATCAGTTCCCAGAACTGGCGGCGCGACAGGGGGTCGATGCCGGTGGTCGGTTCGTCGAGGATCAGCAGTTCGGGATCGTGGATCAGCGCGCAGCACAGGCCCAGCTTCTGTTTCATCCCGCCCGAAAGCTTGCCGGCGAGGCGGTCGGCGAAGGGGTCGAGGCCCGTCGCTTTCAGCAGTTCGCCGATGCGGCGGGCGCGTTCGGCGGCGTCGTGGCCGAACAGGCGGCCGAAGAAATCGACGTTCTCGCGCACCGTCAGCGTCGGGTACAGGTTCTTGCCCAGCCCCTGCGGCATGTAGGCGATGCGCGGCTGGATGCGGTCGCGATGCGCGCGGGAGGACATTGGCCCGCCCAGCACCTCGATCTGGCCGGTCTGCATGGCGCGCGCGCCCGACACCAGCGACAGCAGGGAGGATTTGCCGACCCCGTCGGGGCCGATCAGCCCGACCATCCTGCCCGGCGGCACGTCGAGCGTGACATCGTGCAGCGCAACGGTGCGCCCGTAGGACAGGCCCACCCCGTCAAGGCGGGCGACGGTCATGGCAGGCGGACCTGGGCCACGTCGGCGGGCCATTGCGCGTCGGAGCCGACCCGGACATAGGCCACGCCCGGCACGCCGGTCTTCACGTACTGGATGTATTCCTTGAGCAATTCGGGGTCGATCCGGGCGCGGACGCGGAACATCAGCTTGTTGCGTTCCTCTTCGGTCTCGACGGTCTTGGGCGTGAACTGGGCCACGTCGGACACATAGGTGATCGTGGCCGGGATCGGGTAGCCGGGCGCGGCGTCGATCAGCAGGCGGGCTTCGGAGCCGATGGCAAGGCGGCCGGCGTCGGCGGTGGGCAGGAAGAAGGTCATGTGGACGTCCGACAGATCGACCATGTTCAGGACGCGCCCGCCCGAGGCCAGAACCTCGCCCGGCTGGGCGACGCGGTATTGCACGCGCCCGTCGCGGGGGGCGGTCAGGGTGGCTTCCTTCAGGTCGGCCTGAATGGCGTCGATGGCGGCCTTGGCGGCTTCGACCGCGGCTTCGGCATCGGCGACCGAGGCATGGGCGGCCGAGATGCCGGCATCGGCGGCGGCCATCTGGGCTTCGGACGCGGCGGCGGCGGCGGTGGCGCCGCGCACGTCGGCCTCGTCGTCTTCCAGCGCCTGTTGCGAGACCGCGTTGCTTTTGGCCAGCGGCGTGGTGCGGGCCAGCGTCTTTTGCGCGAGGTCGAGCGTAACGTTGGCCTGTTCCAGCGTGGCCTGGGCGGCGCGCTTTTCGGCCTCGCGCTGGGTGACGACGCTTTGCGCGGTTTCCACGCCGATCACGGCGCGGCGCAGTTCGGCCTGGGCCTGGTGCAGCTGGGCCTGCAGCTGGGTGGTTTCGATCTGGGCGAGGGTCTGGCCACGGGTGACGAAATCACCCTCGTCGACATAGATCTCCTGCAGGCGGCCGGCGATCTTGGTCGAGATGTCGATTTCCACCGCCTCGATCCGGCCGTTGCCCTTGGCGATCCCTTCGGGCAGGCCGGCCTGGCTGCGTTCCTGGATCACGGCCCAGGCGATGGCGGCCACGACAAGGACCAGGATGGCGAAGGGCAGGATCTTGCGGAACCACTGCATGGATGAACCTCACTTCCGGTGCGTTCTGGGCGCCCAGCGGCCCCCGTGGGCCCCCGCGGGCCCCCACGGGCGCCCGCCGGCGGATCCGCCGATCCGGCCTGAACTAAACTGACTCGTTCGGTTCAGGTCTTAGCCCTGATGTTGCGCCGCGTCGCGGCGAATTTTGTCGCGGGGGGCGCGGATTTTGCGCCGTGGCGGCCCCTGCCCCGCCCGCCGCAGCGCCTTGCCCTGAAAGGCGATGCTACGGTCCAAGTGGTCGCTTTTGGGCCACTCTACGCCCTTTGGTTGAAATTCGCGACGCTTCTGTTATGTTAGCGCCAGCGAAATGCCGCGACTGCACAAAACTTTTTTGCACCGCAGCGGGAACCAACCGCTCACGCGCGCGTTACCCTTTCGCTGACGGCCTCAAGACGATCCGGACGGATTCGTGGGGGCATCGGCAGAACATCGCTTATTCGCCGGCGGACCGGATCCGCCAGAACGCAGGAAGATCTGACAAAAAGAGGCTGGACCGATCAAAGACGGAACCCTGAATACGTCACCCATCCCTTACCGCAACCTTGCCGTCATCGGCGCTGGCTCGTGGGGGACCGCCCTGGCCACCGTGCTTGCCCGCAATGGCCATGCCACGAAGATCTGGGCCCGCCGCCCCGAGTTGGCGAAACAGATCAACGACACGCGGCAGAACGCCGACTACCTTCCCGATTTCGAGCTGCCGCAGGGGCTGATTGCCACAGCGGATATCGGCGACGCCGTGATGGCCGCCGAAGCCGTTCTGCTGGTCACGCCCTCGTCGACATTGCGCGAGACCTGCCGAGCGGTGAAGCCCCACCTCGCCGAAGGCGTGCCGGTGGCGCTGTGTTCGAAAGGGATCGAGCGCGGCACCGGGCTGTTGCTGTCCGAAGTGGTGAGCCAGGAATTGCCGGGCCATCCGGTCGGCGCGATTTCCGGGCCGACATTCGCACGGGAAACGGCGCTGGATCATCCGACGGCGGCCACGGTCGCCTTTGAATGGCGCTACGAAGACCGCCTGAACCCGGAGAATTCGCCGGCCGCGCGCATGGCGATGTCGCTGTCGGGCGGCGGGTTCCGGCCCTATGTGTCGGACGACCTGATCGGGGTCGAGGTGGGCGGCGCGGTCAAGAACGTGATCGCCATCGCCTGCGGCATGCTGTCGGGCGCGGGCTTTGCCGAGAACACGCGCGCCGCGATCATCACCCGTGGCACGGACGAGATGAAGCTGCTGGCCGAGGCGCTTGGCGGGCGGCGGGAAACCGTGACCGGGCTGTCCGGCGCGGGCGACCTGACGCTGACCTGTTCGTCGACGACGTCGCGCAACATGTCGCTGGGCTTTCAGCTGGGCCAGGGGCTGAGCCGGGACGAGTGTTTCGATGGCCGCGCCGTGGTCGTCGAAGGCGAGGTCAACGCGGTGTCCGTCACCGACCTGGCGCGGCGCATCGGTGTGTCGATGCCGATCTGCGAGACGGTGCACGCCGTCCTGCACGAGGGCGCCGATCTTGAGGCCAGTTTCAACACGCTGTGGAAACGGCCGATCGAAGCGGAGCCGCGCGCGATGTCGCTGTCGCTGACCCATCCCGAACCGACCCTGACGCTGCAATTCGGAAACTGAGATCATGACCATCATGCAATCCGCACGGCCGAGCATTTCGGACCGTCGCTTTACGCTTGCCACCGACCTGGACGGCACCTTCCTGGGCGGCACGATCGAGGCGCGCGAGGCGCTGTACGGCTGGATCGAGGCCAACCGCTTTACCGTGGGCCTGATCTTTGTCACCGGGCGCGACCCCGAGTTCATCATGCAGATGTGCCGCGAACAGGGCCTGCCCTGGCCCGAATACGTGGTGGGCGACGTGGGCACGACCATCGCCCATGTCACCGATCAGGGCCGGATCGAACCGATCCCGGCGCTGGAGGAAGACATTGCCAGCCGCTGGAACGACGCCGGCGACGCGGTGCGCGAGGTGCTGGACGGGCATCCGGGCCTGTCCCTGCAACCCACCGATTTCCGCTACCGGGTCAGCTATGACCTGGATCCGCGGGCCTTCGACGACGCGGCCAAGCAGAAGGTCGAGGCGCTGGGGCTGGACTGGCTGATTTCGGACAACAAGTATTTCGACGTCCTGCCACGGGGCGTTTCCAAGGGGCCGTCGATCCGGCGGCTGGTCGAGCATCTGGAGATTCCCGAAGACAGGGTGCTGGTCGCCGGCGACACGCTGAACGACCTCTCGATGCTTGAATGCGGATTGCCGGCCGTGGCCGTGGGCAATTCCGAAGAGGCGCTGATCGCCCGCGTCGGGGACCTGGACCATGTGCACAAGGCCCGTGCCCATGGCGCTGCCGGGATCCTCGAGGCGATCGATGCCCATTCCCTTCACGACATTCCGAAAGGCTGCTGAGTCATGCCCTCCAATCTGGTTATCGTATATCACCGCCAACCCTATGAAGAGGTGGTCGAAAACGGCAAGATCACCTACCGCGAGAACGCGTCCCCCAATGGCATCGTGCCGACGCTGAAGTCCTTCTTCGGCCGGTTCGAAAGCGGTGCCTGGGTGGCCTGGAAAGAGGCCGAGGATCCGTCGAACCCCGATTTCGAACGGGTGATCGAGATCGAGGACAAGTTCGGCAAGTATTCCGTGTCGCGCCTGCCGCTGACCAAGGAACAGGTCAGCAGCTTCTACCATGTCTCGTCCAAGGAGGCGTTCTGGCCGATCCTGCACGGGTTCAAGGAGCGCTATAACTACGACCCCGTCGACTGGCCGACCTTCCGCGAGGTGAACTGGGCCTTTGCCGAGGCCGCCGCGGCCGAAGCCGCCGAAGGCGCCGTGGTCTGGGTGCACGATTACAACCTGTGGCTGGTGCCCGGCTACCTGCGCCAGCTGCGCCCGGACGTGAAGATTTCGTTCTTCCACCACACGCCCTTCCCCGGCGCGGACATCTTCAACGTGCTGCCCTGGCGGCTGGAGATCCTGCAATCGCTGCTGGCCTGCGACGTGGTGGGCTTTCACATCCCGCGCTACGTGAACAACTTTGTCTCGGCCGCCCGGTCGCTGCTGGAGGTCAACGTGACCAGGCGCGAGAAGGTGAAGCCCGAGATGTCGTCGCAGGCGACCGCCCTGTCGGAACAATCGGTGCCGACCGAGGTCGAATTCGAGGGCCGCAAGGTCTGGCTGCAGGCGTCCCCGGTGGGGATCGACGTGGATTACGTCGAGAAGCTGGCGCGCAGCGAACAGACCCAGTCACGCGCGGCCGAGATCCGCAAGGGCTTGGGCGATGCGCAACTGGTGCTGTCGGTCGGGCGGACCGATTATACCAAGGGCGGGATCGAGCAGCTGGAAAGCTTCGAGCGGCTGCTTGAAACGCGCCCCGACCTGCGCGGCAAGGTGCAGCTGATGCATGTGTCGGTGCCTGCCAACCGCAACATGACCGTCTACGAGGAAATCCAGGAGCACCTGGAACAGACCACGGGCCGGATCAACGGGCGGTTCGGGTCGCTGGAATGGCAGCCGATCGCGCTGGTGTCGCGCGCGGTGCCGTTCGAGGACCTGATCGCCTATTACCTGGCCGCCGACGTGGCCTGGATCACGCCGCTGGCGGACGGGATGAACCTGGTCGTCAAGGAATATTGCGCGGCGCGTTACGACGAGGACGGCGCCGTGGTGTTGTCGGAATTCGCCGGTGCCGCGGTCGAGATGGGGTCGGCCGTGCTGACCAACCCGTTCTCGCACCGCTCGATGGACAGCGCGCTGCTGCAGGCGCTGGAGATGACGCCGGATGACCGGCGCGGCCGGATGAAGGCGCTGCGCGAGGTCGTGGCCAAGCAGGACATCCGCCACTGGGCCGAAGAACAGATGTCGGCCATGAAGGGCGTGAAACTGATGGAAATCGAACCCGCGGCCTGAACGGGGGCCGAACGAGGCCTGAACGGGGCCCGAACGAGGCCCGAACGAGGCCCAGGCGAAGGTCCTTCAGGGGGGACCGGGGGGCAGCCTTTGCTGGCTGCCCCTTTCATTTTCGGGATATGGCGTGCGCGGCGGGAACCGGCGGGCAGGTCCGCGCATTGTTCCCCTGGCCGGCATCGCCGGATGTCTGGCCCGTTTGCTGACCCGGTTCCTGGCCCGGTTCCTCGCCTGCCCCCTAGCTGGAGATCCCATGATCAAGATCGTGGTCCTGAGCGACCTTCACCTGCGCGGCCGGGGCGATCCGGCCAATGGGCTGGACCCCCATGACCGGCTGCGGCTGGGCATCGACTGGCTGAACCGGCGGCACGCGGACGCCGACCTGTGCGTGCTGGCGGGCGACCTGGCCGACGTGGGCGACCGCGACGCCTATGAGCTGCTGAAGCATCAGGTGATGCGCGCGAAGGTGCCTGTGGAGATGACCATCGGCAACCACGACGACCGCGACACCTTCCTGAAGGTCTTTGGCGAAGCCTATCGGGCCGAGACGGGTTATATCGACAAGTCGATCGATATCGGCGGGTATCGGGTCATCATCCTGGACAGCGCCATCACCGGCGAACCGGCCGGACGGCTGGAACCCGCGCAGCTGCATTGGCTGGGATTGCGCCTGGACGAGGCCGCGGACCGCCCGGTCATCGTGATCGTGCACCACCATGCCAACCCGCTGATGACCCGGGTCGACCGGATCCTGATGCAGAACGGAACGGCCTTTGCCCGGGTGCTGAGCCGGCACAAGGATATCCGCCAAGTCATTGCGGGCCATGTACATTATACCTCGACCGCGATCTGGCACGGGATCCCGTTCACGACGCTGTCGGGCGGGCATTACAGCGTGCGGGCGCTGCTGGATCCCGATGAACCGGCGCCGCATCTGACCGGGCCCGCGCAGATGGCGGTGATCCTGGCGGGGACCGACGGGACGATCGTGCATTTCGACGATTACATCAACGGCAATGCCCGGATCGGGCAACCCTGAACGTCGGCCCGCGCCGCTGTGCGCGCCTGGCCCGCGGGCCCGGGTTTACCTTTTGGAAGGGACCCTGGCGTACCATCCCTTCGGTGGAAAGGGAGAGTTCCTATGGCAAATGCCAATATGACGACCACGGCGGGGGCCGTGCGCGATTTCGATCTCAATGTGCTTGTCGTCGATGACGAGGCCTTCGACCGCAAGCGACTGGAACGGCTGGCATCCAAGCTGGGCGCTTCGGTTTCGGTCAAGACCTGCCGAGACGAGGAGGATTTCCGGACCTCGCTGGACAGCGGCGTCTACGACATCTGTTTCGTCGACAACAACATGGGCGCCTGGTGTGGCGCGCAGGCGGTGGATGTGCTGCATCACCACCCGCGCCACAAGGAAACGCCGGTTGTGATGGTATCGTCGCGCGACGATACCGAAACGGCGGTTCAGGCGATCAAGGCCGGCTGCACCAACTACATCGAGAAGGGCAAGCTGACGGCGGAGCGCCTGCGCGAAACCGTCTGCGAAGCGCTGACCGAGAACCTGGCCGACGCGGTCAGCCGGGAGCAGTTGCAGCAGGTGGCCGATTGCATTGTCACCGGCCTGGCCGAAGGCTGCATCGGCGAATTGCGCCCGCGCCTGCGGGCGATGTACCGGCAGGTCTGCTTTATCCGCGACTGCCATGCCGCCGGCGTGATGCCGTCGCCCGAGGCACTGGAAACCATCGAAACCCATTGCCTGCAGATCTGGCGCTTTGCCGATGAATTGTCGGATTACGGGCGCACCTTCAGCCGGCCTCACTGACCTTTTCGGGGCCGAGCGCATCGGCCCCGGCACCCGGCAGCCGGATCAGGAAGGTCGACCCGGTGCCCTGGATGGATTCGCAGCAGATGGACCCGCCGTGCCGCTCGACGATCTTGCGGCAGGTGGCCAGGCCCAGGCCCGTGCCGGCGAAATCCTCTGACTTGTGCAGACGCCGGAAGGGTTCAAAGATCTCGACCACCTTGGCCGCTTCGATGCCGATCCCATTGTCGGACACCGCGATTTCCCACCGATCCTCGTCGATCTGGGCCGACACATGGATGCGCGGCTGATCGGTCAGGTTGTACTTGATGCCGTTGCCCACGAGGTTCTGAAGCAGCTGTTCGATCTGCGGGCCATCGCCCAGCACCACCGGCAGCTGGTCGTCGCAGATCACCACCGCATTGGCGGCATCCAGGTCCGAGGCCAGGCTCTGGCGCACCGCCTCCATCGCGCGCCCCAGGTCGACCGGCCCGAAATCCTGCGGAGCGCTGTCGATGCGCGTATAGGCCCTGAGCGAGACGATCAGCGCCTCCATCCGGGCGGCGCCGTCGCCGATGAACCCCATGATCTCGCCCACGTCATTGGCCACGTCCGGGGGCAGATCCTCGGCCAGCATCTCGATCGCGCCGCGGATCGTCTGCAGCGGCCCGCGCAGGTCATGGACCAGCACATGGGCGAAGGTTTCAAGGTTCTTGCGCTGTTCGTCGATCTTGCGCTGCATCGCCGCCCGTTCGGCGGCGTTGGTCACCGACCTGTTCAGGCTCTCGGGCGAAATCGCCTCCTTCGTGAGGTAATCCTGCGCGCCGCAACGCATCGCCTCGACCGCGATATCCTCGCTGCCCTGGCCGGTGATCATGACCACCGCCACGAATGGATTCTGGGTCACGATCCGGCGCAGCGTGCTCAACCCGTCGCTGCCCGGCAGCGAATAGTCCAGCAGAACAACGTCCGTTCCCCCCTTGGAGTCAAGCTGCGCCAGGCATTCGGCCTCGTTGCGCGCTTCGGCCACCCGATCGACGGGCGCGGCCATGCGCGCGATGGCGCGGCGCACCAGTTCCCTGTCGTCCGCGCTGTCGTCCACGATCAGAATTCGCATGTGATGTTCCCCTCCTCCTGACTGCTGTCACTTCGGGCGCAACGCGAAGCGGAACCAGTAGTCGTAAAGCTGCCCGACCGTTTCGGAAAACTCGGTCCACGAGACCGGCTTGCGCAGGTAGGTGTTGGCGCCCTCGGCATAACAATCCTCGACATCGCGTTCGTCGACCGAGGTGGTCATGATCACCACCGGGATCCGCGCCAGATCGTGGTTCGACCGGATGCGCGCCAGCACCTGGCGGCCGTCGATCCCCGGCATGTTGAGATCCAGCAGCACCAGCCCGGGATGGCGGGGCACGCCCGTGTCGCTGAATTTCCCGTTTCCTGTCAGATAGTTCCACACCTCTTCCCCGTCGCGAAAGCGGCGGATCGGGTTGGCGACCTGGCGCTGGCGGGTCAGCGCGCGTTCGACCGCCTCGAAGTCGTCGTCGTTATCTTCGACGATCAGGATGTCCTGGGTCAGGGCACAGTCAGGCATGTTGCACCAGAGGCATGTCATCGGGAAACGACAGCGGCGCCTTGGCGGAGGCATCGCCGAAATCGATGTAGAACGTACAGCCCTCGCCCAGCCGCGAAACCAGGACGACCTCGCCGCCCATGCTTTCGGTCACCTTGCGCACGAAGGCCAGCCCGGCCCCGGACCCCGGCCCGTACGCGTCGGGATGATTGAGCCGTTTGAACATGCGAAAGACCTCGTCGTGGAATTCGGGCGCGATGCCGATTCCATTGTCGCTGACATAAAAAACCTGGCGCAGCAGCCGGCCGTCGACCCAGACATGCGGCGCATAGCCGATATGGACGGTGGGATGTTCGGCATCGGAATAGACCAGCCCGTTGAGCACGAGGTTGTGCAGCACGGTGTTGACCTCGGCCGCACTGGCCTGCAGTCGCGGCAGCGGCGTGTCGATGACGATCTTGCCATGGCGTTCGTCCAGCAGTTCGGCCAGGGCGGAATGGATGTTGGCGACGATGCCTTCGACGCGCACCTCCTCCATCGTGGCACTGCGGTCGATGCGGGAATATTTCAACAGCGTCGCGGTCAGGTTTTCCACTTGGGCGCACAGATCCTGCATGCGCATCAGGCGGTTGCGGGCGTCGGGCTCCAGAGTGTCGCCATGATCCTCCATCAGGAAACTGGCATGGTTGGCGATGCCGCGCATCGGCACCCGCAGGTCATGGGCTGTCACATAGGCAAATTCGTTGAGCTTTCCGTTGATCAGCGTCAGGTCCGCATTGGCCCGCTGCAAAGCGGAATTGCGGTCGTCCAGCACATGGTTCAGATCGCGGATCTCGGCCAGGCGGCGGGTCTGTTCGCGCATGCCGGCCCACATCAGCGCAATCACCGTACCCGGCAACAGCAGCAGCAGCGTAGCAACGAAAGCCAACAACACCATCATGTCGCGCTGGCTGGTCGCCGTCCGTTCCAGCAGGGCGTTCTGAATCGCTTCGTGCGCCGTGACCAGATTCAGCGTGGCGGCCGTGTCGGGGATGCGCACCAGCGCGTCGATCTCTTCCGCGGACAGGCCCTGTCGATGAGCATGTTCCACGCGAATCAGAGCGCGACGATACTGGTTCAGCGTGTCGCGAATCGGGCTCATGTCGATGTCCAGCCCGACATCGCCCGCGATATGTTCCAGCGTCAGAACAGCGCTCATCGCGGTGTCGTAGCTGTCGCGGACACCATCGGCGTAACGCGGTTCATCCCCGCGCAGCACCGCGTTCTTGAAATCGTGGATGAAGCCCGAATAGCCGATGGCCAGTTCGAAATCGAGCAGCAGTTCAGGCAGTTGATGGGTGAGCACCCCGATGTCGTCGCGCTGACGGTTGCGCAGGTCCCAGATCGCCACCAGGGCGGGGACATAGACCACGACGATCAACGCCAGGCCGGCCCAGATCCACAGGCGGCGCGGTATGGGGGCGGGCATCGCCATCTCAGGCCACCTGCGTCGCGAACCCGGTCATGGCGGAACCGGTCTGCGCCTCGGCCTCGAAGGTCAGGTAGAAGGTCGATCCTTCGCCGGGGGTCGAAACGACCCTGACCGTGCCGCCATGGCTTTCGGCCACCCGCCGGACAAACGCCAGCCCCGCGCCGGTGCCGGCGCCATAGGCATCCGGTCCATGCAACCGCTTGAACATGCGGAAGATCAGGTCGTGATTTTCCGCCGCCACGCCGATGCCGTTGTCGGTCACGTAGACCGCCTTGTGCAGCGTCCGGCCATCCACCTTGACCCGGTCGAGATAGCCGATGCGCACCACCGGCGCGCCACTGTCGTTGTAGGTGATCCCGTTCAGCACCAGGTTGGTCAGCGCCGTCATCACGTCGGCCGGATTGCCCGCGATGATCGGCAGCGGCGTGTCCACCACGATCTGGGCGCTGCGGTCGGTCAGCGTTTCCGCCAGCCGGTCCCGGATCCGTTCGACCACTTCGGACAGGGCCACGTCCTCTTGCGCCTCGGCCCGGCTGATGCGGGAATACTGCAGCAGGGTCGATATCAGATGCTCGGTCTGACGACACAATTCCTGCATGCGGCCAATACGCTTCTTTGCATCGGGTGGCAGGCTATCGCCATGATCTTCTTCAAGAAACCGGGCGTGGTTGGCAATGCCGCGCATCGGCGCGCGCAGATCGTGCGACACCACGTAGGCGAATTCGCTCAGCTTGTCGTTGGCTTCCTGCACGCGCGTGGTTTCGTGCCGGTGCAGCAGCAGCGCGGCTTCCTTTTCGGCCAGGTCGGCGCGGGACGGCATGGTCAGGAAGACCGGCAGAAGGCGCGCCAGTTCGACCGCCGTGTAGACGGAAACCACGGCCGTGGCGGCCTTGATCACCCCCTGCACCCCGTAGATTGGCAGCCACAGCGTCACCAGCGCGCACAGGTGGCTGAGCGCGCAGGCGGTGATGAAGGCGGCGAACAGCCGGGCGACATTGGCATCCAGCAGATCGGGCCGGCGGCGCGCGGCGCGCAGGATCAGCAGCGGGATGGTGAAATAGGCCGCGGCGATCAGGAAATCCGACGCGCCATGCAGGAACAGCAGGTCAGGCCGCCACAACAGGCACATGCCATGGGGCATGAACGCCTCTGGCAGGGCGAAGTCCTTGAACCCTTGCAGCATCTCCGAGTCTCCCGGCGGGATCGCCATTCCCCGGCACTTTGACCGCCCCGGCTTATCAAAGGGTTAACGCCATCCCATCCTCTTGGGGACAGCGGTGCCCGGCCCCTTTGCATTGTCGAGAAATCCGCTAGGTTCGGCGCGAACACAGACCATCCGGATCCGTCCCATGCGCATCTTTCATTCCGAAACCCACCGCCTGCATTTCCCCCAAGGAGAGCTGAACGGCGGCGAACTTGTCACCCCCTTCGAACGGCCCAGCCGCGTGGAATACGTGCTGCGGCGGCTGCAGGAACAGGGGCTGACCGACATCGTGGCCCCCGCCGCGCCGGACATGGGCCCCATCGCCGCGCTGTGCGATCCGGGCTACCTGGAATTCCTGGAAACCGCCTGGGATCAATGGGTTGCCGAAGGGTTCCGGGGCGAGATCATCGCCGCCTCCTTCCCGGCCCGGCGGATGCAGACCGCGCGGCCGCCGCGCAATATCGACGGCAAGGCGGGCTATTACGCACTGGCCTCGGAAACCGCGATCACGCGCGGCACGTGGCAAGCCGCCCTGGGATCGGCCGCCTGCGCGCAATCGGCCACGGCCGAGGTGATCGGCGGCGCGCGTGCGGCTTTTGCGCTTTGCCGACCCCCCGGGCACCATGCGACGGCGGACATGTACGGCGGGTACTGCTTCATCAACAACGCCGCGCTGGCGGCCAATGCGCTGCGGGCGTCCGGCGCGGGCCGGGTGGCGATCCTGGACATCGACTTTCACCACGGCAACGGCACCCAGGACATCTTCTACGGCGACGGCGACGTGTTCTTCGCCTCGCTCCACGGCGCGCCCGAAGACGCGTTCCCCTACTTCCTGGGCTACGCGGACGAGACCGGGTCAGGCGCGGGCGAAGGCGCCACGGCGAACTACCCGATGGCCCCGGGCACGCCCTACGCGGACTGGTCCAGGGCGCTGGACGACGCCATCGCGAAGATCCGTGCGCACGGGGCCGAAGCGCTGGTCGTCTCGCTGGGGGTCGATGCGTACAAAGACGACCCGATTTCCTTCTTCAAGCTCGACAGCCCGGATTTCATGGATGCCGGCCGGCGGATCGCCGGCCTGGGCCTGCCGACGGTCTTCTGCATGGAAGGCGGCTATGCGATCGAGGCGGTGGGCATCAACACCGTCAACGTCCTGGAAGGCTTCGAAGGGGCGTAGATGGGACGGCATTTGGGTCGGCATTTGGGACGGCGGGCGGGGCGATGCTGCCCGAGGGCAGCGAGCGTCCGCCCCGCCGTTCATCGCCGGGACGATGCATAGGCCTCTGACGCCTCGTAATAATCGTCAAACCCGATCCGCTTGCGCAGTTCCACGAAATCCATCTGCCCGGGCCGCTGGTCCTGCCGCATCGCACGCAAGGTGGTGACCATGGCCTGCATCGCCGAGGCCATCAGCGACAGCGGGTAGGCGGCGATGGAATAGCCGATATCGCGCAGCTCGGCATTGCTCAGGTCCGGCGTCTGCCCGCCTTCCACGATATTGGCCATCTTCGGCCCCGGCAGGTCGGCACAGACGCGGGTCATCTCGTCCACGTCCCTGGGCGCCTCGACGAACAGGATATCGGCCCCAAGCTCGGCAAACATCGCCGCCCGCTCGATCGCCTCGCCCAGCCCGTGTTCATGGCGCGCATCCGTGCGCGCCAGGATCAGGATGTCGCGCCCCCGGGCCCGCAAGGCATGACGTTCGTCCACCGCCGCCCGGATCCGGTCGAACGCCTCGTCGCGCGACACCACCGCCTTGCCGGGCGTATGGCCGCAGCGCTTCGGCGCCAGCTGATCCTCGATCATGACCGAGGCACAGCCCGCCTTGGCGAACCCCGCCACCGTCCGGCGCACGTTCATCGCGTTGCCATAGCCGGTGTCGCCATCGCCGATCAGCGGGATGTCGATGGCATCGGTGATGTTGCGCGCCTGGTCCAGCACCTCGCTGTAGCTCATCAGCCCAAGGTCCGGCGCGCCGATCCGGCTGGCCGAGGCGGCGAAGCCCGACATGAAGGTCAGCGGATAACCCTCCTGCTGGATCAGCTTCGCCGACAGGGCGTCGAAGCAGCAGGGCATGATATGGCAGGCGTCTTGCGCCAGCAGGGCGCGCAGCGTGTCGGCAGGAAGCATGTCTTTCACCATTTGAACGGGATGTAGAGCGCAAGATCGGGCACGACGTACAACGCCGCCACGGTCACGAGCATCAGGACGAGGAAGGGCCAGACACCCCGGGCCACCTGGCCCAGCGAGGTCCGCGCCACGGATTGGATGACGTACAGGTTCAGCCCCACGGGCGGGGTGATCAGGGCGATTTCCACCATGATCACCATGTAGATGCCGAACCAGACCGGGTCAAAGCCCAGCCGCATGACAGATGGCAACAGAACCGGCGTCATGATCAGGATCATCGACATCGCCTCGAACACCAGCCCCATCAGGATCAGCACCACCGACACCGCGATGATGAAGCCCAGCGGCCCGTCGAAGGTCTGCGACAGGAAGACCGACACGTCCTGCGGGATCCGGTACAGCGCGATGGCCTTCCCGAACACCTTGGCGCCGGCGATGATCATCAGGATCGCCACCGTGGTCAGCGCGCTTTCGCGGATCGCCTCCCAGAAGGCCGCCAGGGTGAGGCTGCGCAGCCAGAAGGCGGTGATGGCCACGGCGGCGGCAAAGCCCACGGCGGCGCCTTCGGTGGGCGTGAAGGCCCCCGAGTAGAGCCCGATGATCACCAGCAGCGCCAGCGCGACCGACGGCAGCGCCCGCTTGGTGGCGGCCATGCGCTCGGGCCAGCTGGCGCGGGGCATCGGCGTGTAGGCCTGCGAGAACCGGCTGTAGAGCATGGAGAAGACAACGAAGAGCACGATCAGCAGCGCGCCGGGGGCGATGCCGCCCAGGAACAGTGCGATGACCGATTGTTCGGTGACGAAGCCGTAGACGATCATCGGGATCGACGGCGGGATCAGGATGCCCAACGTGCCCCCGGCCGCCAGCAAGCCATAGACAAAGCGCTTGTCGTACCCGCGCGAGATCATCTCGGGGATGGCCACGGTGCCGATCGTGGCCGCCGTCGCCACCGAAGATCCCGAAATCGCGGCGAAGAGAGCGCAGGAGAGGATGGTGGCGACCGCCAGCCCGCCGGGCCAGTGGCCGACCCAGGCCTGCACGGCGGCGAACAGGTCCCGCCCCACCCCGCCCTTCAGCAGCACGTTGGACATCAACAGGAACAGCGGCACCGCCAGCAGGATGAACCCGTCCAGCGTGGAAAGGATGCCCTGCGGCGCCATCAGCGGCGAAAAGCCCCCCAGCATCAGCATGCCCAGGCCCAGGCCGCCCAGGGCGAAGGCCACCGGCACGCCCAGCAGCAGCAGTGCGAACAGCGCGGCAAGGATCAGCAGGATGGTCATTCGTGGCTGCTCCCCAGCGTGATGAGGCCCGAGGCGCGCAGCCCGGCCAGTTCGGCGATGCATTGCAGCGACAGCAGCGCGAACCCGACGGGCACCGGAAGTTCCGCCACCCAGGCCGGCAGGTCCAGCAGCGATCCGGTGGTGCGCCCCCGGACCCAGCTGTCATGAAAGATGTCCCAGCCCCACCACGTGACGATCAGCGAAAAGACCAGCACGAAGGCCAGCGCGAAGGCGACACAGGCCGTCTGGACGCCGCGCGGCAGCAGGCCGGTCACCGCGTTGACGGTGATGTGGTGGCGCAAGGCCAGCACATGGGCCATGGCCAGCAGGCAGCCCCAGATCAGGCAAAGCTGGCTGAGCTCGGCCGCCCAGATCGTCGGACGGGTGAAGAAATAGCGCGCGATGACCTCGTAGGTCAGCATCGCGCCGGTCAGCGCCAGCAGCACGGCGCCGATCATGCCCGCCACGCGGGACATCAGGGGTATCAGGGACATGGGACAGCCTTCGGGCAAAGGCGGGCGGCCCGGGGGCCGCCCGACGGGTCATCATTCAGCGACGCTGTCGAGGATCTTCTGCCCCGCTTCGCCGGTGCCGGCGAGGTAGCTGTCGTAAACCGGCTGCATGACGGCCTTCCAGGCGGCCAGGTCATCGTCCGACAGCGTCACGACGGTCATCCCGTTCTCTTCGGCGGCGGCATAGGCCTCGGCTTCGATCTGGGCCATGCGGTCGCGCACGTCTTCCTGGGCGACGGCGGCGGCCTCTTCGATCTGGCCGCGGATCTCGGGCGACAAGCCGTTCCACCAGTCGGTGTTCACCACGACGACGAATTCGATGTCGGCATGGTTGGTCACGGTGATCGTGTCCATCACCTCCCACAGCTGGCGCGATTTCACGCCCGACACGCCGGTCATGCCGACATCGACCGTGCCGCGCTGGTAGGCCAGGTATTGTTCGGATCCCGAAATCAGTGTCGGCGCGCCCCCGGCGGCGGACACGAAATCGCCCAGCGTCTTGCCGAAGACCCGCACCTTCTTGCCCTTCAGGTCCTCGGGCCGCAGGATCGGATCGCCCTGCGACAGCAGGACCGCGCCGCCATAGGCCTGCCAGTACAGGATCTGGCCCCCGGTCTTGGCGACCTCTTCCTCGATCACCTCGCGCACGGTGCTGCCATCGGCGACCGCCGCGCGCACCTTGTCTTCGGAATTGAACAGGAACGGCATGTAGAACACATCGACCACCGGCGCATCGCCCACGTAGCGGGTCAGCGACGCCACCCCGGCCTCGATCGATCCGGCGCCCACGGCGGCGGGGACTTCCTTGTCCTTGTAAAGCGTGGCGCTGTCGTAGATCTCGACGTCGATGGCGCCATTGGTGCGTTCCTCGACTTCCTTTTCGAACAGCGACAGGTTCTCGCCCAGGTGGCTGGTCAGCGGCAGCTGCAGCGAGATCCGCATCTTGTCCTGGGCCGCGCATGCGCCCGCGATCAGGGCGCCGAGAGCGGCGCCGAGCAGAATGGTCTTCATGGTGATCCTCCCGTTCGCCCGCGCATGTCCTCCGGCGGGCCGGGATACATTAGCCGCTGGTCCGACCGGTGCAACCCATTTGGACCGCAGGGGATTTCCCGTCCCGCGTGCCCGTCCCGCGTGCCCGTCCCGCTTGACCGTCCCACCCCAAAAGGCAACCGCCCGGATCACGGGGATCCGGGCGGCGCGATACGGGACGGGCGAGGAGAGGTTACTCGCAGGTCCAGTACATGGTGGAAAAGTCGTAATCCCAGCTCATCATCGGCTTGAAACCGTAGCCCTGCAGGCAATCGCTCATGGCGTGGCGCTTTTGCTGGACCAGCATGTAGACGTCGGACGCGCTGTCGACGAGCTTGGCCTGGATTTCCTTGTAGAGCGCGTTCTGCGCGTCCACGTCCGTGGTGGCGCGGGATTGTTCGATCAGCGCGTCGATCTCGGGATCCTGCTGCCATTCCATCGACGCCCAGGTGCCGGCCGAAGCGGAATCGTATTGCACGTAGAACACCGAATCCGGCGAGGGATAGGACGGGCCGTTGAAAACCTGCGTGGTGGCCGGCGTGGTTTCCGGCGAACCGGCCAGTTCGGTGATGCGGTTCCAGGGTTCCGGTTTCAGGTCCAGCGTGACGCCGATGGATTCCAGGTTGGCCTGCATCAGCAGCGCGATGTCTTCCTCGAACGACAGGCCCGCCACATAGGTGTGCGAGATGGTCAGATCCTGGCCGGCATACTTGGATTTCGCCAGCTCTTCCCTGGCCTTTTCAAGGTTGTATTCGGGCGCCGGCAGATCGGTGCTCAGCGCGTCGGCAAAGGCCGGGGCCAGCGGGCCGGTCATCTCGGCGCCCGGGTAGATGACGGACCGGATCGTGTCGTAATCTGTCGCGTACTGGATCGCGCGGCGCACGTGCACGTCGTCGGTCGGCGCGATCTTGGTGTTCATCTTGATGTAGAAGCCGGTCGCGGTGGGGATCTCCTCGACCCGGTAACCGTCCATGGCGGCGATGGCCTCGAAGGTCTCGTTCGCGTGGGCGTTGGCCGAAAATGCCAGTTCGCCGGAGCTGGCCAGCGCCTTCACGGTGGCTTCGTCATTTGTGATCACAAAGCGGATCGTGTCGATCGGCGTGCCCTTGTTCCAGCCGGCGTGGTAATCGTCGTAGCGGTCCATCACCAGTTCCGACCCCCGGTTCCAGCTGGCCAGACCATAGGGCCCGGCGCCGAAGCTGGCCGCGCCCACGGCATCCTCGCCCCATTCCTCGTCCGAGGCGGCCTTGACCGCGTCTTCGTTCAGCACCAGCAGCAGCGGCGTGGTCGACAGGAACGGCGCGAAGACCTTGGTCAGGCCGATCTTGACGGTTTTCGCATCCACCGCCTCGACCGCATCGGGATCGACGAGGCCGACGAACAGGTGCGACGGGCCTTCGTTCAGGGCCAGCAGGCGCTTGACTGAATAGACCACGTCGGATGCTTCGACGGGCGATCCGTCCTGGAAGGTGGCGCCGTCCTTGAGCGTGAAGGTGTAGGTCAGGTTGTCGTCCGACACCTCCCAGCTGTCGGCCAGTTGCGGCACGATGGAGCCCGCGGTGTCGAGCGTGGTCAGCCCGTCATAGAGGTTCACCGCGCCCATGTATTCGGTGTAGTCGTTCACCTTGGCCGGGTCGATCGTGCCAAAGACCTGGGTGGCGTTGACGGTGATGGCGACCTCGGCCCAGGCCGGGGCGGTCAACATGGTGGTGGCAGCCAGCGCTGCGAAGGTTCTGCTAAGTTTCATCGGTGGTCCCTGTTTTGTGCGGGCGTGTATGGGGCCGCCCGTCCCCTCACCCGCCAAGCGGGTGAAACGTGTGGTCGTAGCCAAAGTACCCCGGCCCGGCGAGCGCGATGCCCGCGGGCGTGCGCCACTGGGGATCGGATGGCACGCCGGTCAGTTCGATCATCAGCCCATAGCGCAGCTGTTCGGTGGTCACTGGCATGCCCATGTCCGCATCCAGCGCGCAGATCAGGTCGGGCGTGGAACAGATCACCTCGCCCGCCGCCGTCTCGGCCATCAGGAATTCGTTCTGGAAGCGCACGATCATCTCCTGCCCGTGGAAGGCGTCGACGCCGCGCACGTGCAGGGTGCCCCGGGCAAATCCGCCGGTGGTGGCGCGTTCGACGTCGACCACCCGGCCGGTGAACAGGTGTTCGCCCTTCAGCATGGTCCGCAACGCCGGTCCGGGATGTTCCGACCGGGCGCGCGACGACAGGATGGTCTGCCCGATCTCGCGCAGCAGCGACATGGTTCCCCGCAGGATCGACGCCTTCATCTGCGCCCCCGTCATCGGATAGGCCGCGACCAGTGCCGCGCCGCCCATCTGCACGGTGACCGCGCGCGCCAGCCGTTCGGTCCAGGCATTGTCGATGGTGGAAAACAGCGTGGAATTCCCCTTGTCATCGGCCAGCGCCAGCGGCGTCGCGGCGATGTCGTGCAGGGTAAAGCTGACCATCTGCAGTTCAGGGAAAGCCCGCCCCATGCCGTCGCCGTCGATCAGCGGCAGGCCGGTGGTGGCGGCGACCGCATAGGGGATGGTGGAATTCAGCCCGCCCGCCTCGACACAGATCAGCGCGCCGGCCTTTTGCCCAAGGAAGCGTTCCAGTTCCGACAGCGCCTTCAGGATCTCGTCGCCCGAGGGCAGCTTTTCGACCATCACCGTCGGCGCGCCCATCATGAAGACCGGCACGCAGAGCGTGTCGTCGTCCACCTCGTCGGCATCGATGACCCGCACATTGCCGTTCTGGATCAACGCGTTGCGCGCCATCAGCTTGCCGATATAGGGATCGCCCCCGCCCCCGGTGCCCATGAAGGCGCCGCCAAGCGCGATGGCGTCCAGGTCGTCGGGCGTAACGTCATATCCCATGGTTCAGACCCCCTTCAGCGGTGCATAGGTGACATCAAGGCCAAAGGCCGCGGGCCCGACCACATCCAGCGCCTGGGCAGAGCGCAGCAGGTCGTGGCAGGGCAGCGCCACGATGGCGACGCGCTGGCCATAGCGCAGCATCTCGGTGGTGATCGCCTCGCCCGTGTCGACGTCCAGCACCAGGATCAGGTCGGGCACGCAGCATTCCATCTGGCCGTCGTGGTGAAACACCAGGTTCTCGTTCTGGATCAGGACCGATCCGGTCTCGCCGTTGTGCCTGTCGATGCCCGACAGCTGCACCTCGCCCCGGACGAACCCGCCCATCAGGTGGCGTTTCAGGTCGCTGATCTTGCCGGTGAACAGCATGCGCCCCTTTTCCACCCGGCAGATCTCGGCGATGGGATCGTCATGGGCCTTTTGCGCGCGGATCACCGCGTGGCCAAGGTTGACGGCCTGGGTGTAGGAATTGGGGATGCCGAACTGCTTGACGAAGGCGCCCCGCATCGGCGCCGAGGCCAGGGTGGATGCCCCGCCCTGCGACACCACCGTCGCCCGCGCCATGCGTTCGTGCCAGATCTCGGACGCCGCGTGCTGGAAGATCACCGCGTTGCCGTGCACGTCGCACATGGCCGAGGGGGTCGAACGGTGGCCGTAGATCGAATAGGTGGTCATCTGCATTTCCGGGAACGCCCGGCCCATGCCGTCGCAGTCGATCACCGGCAGGCCGGCAAAGGCGCCGACCAGCAGCGGTTCCATGGAATTGGATCCGCCGATTTCCTCGCAGGCGATGGCATCGACCCGCACGCCCATATGCTCTTCCAGCACACGCACACAGCGCAGCCCTTCACGCCCTTCGCGGATACGTTCGATACCGACCACCGGCGCCCCGATCCCGCCCAGGGACACGCACAGCGCGTCATCGGCGATCTTCTGGTGCGGCAGCACGGTCAGCTTGAAGCCTTCGCGCATCGCCTGTTCGGCGCGCAGCCGGCCGATATAGGGGTTGCCCCCGCCCCCGGTGCCCAGGATCCCCGCGCCGATTTCCAGCGCGCGCAGGTCGTCGTGGTCCAGCACCCACAGATCGGCGGGGTCATAGGCCAGGTCCTTCACAGCAGTGTCAGGCATGGGATGCCCCCATCTCTCCGACGACCTTGACATGGATGCGCGTGGCGTTGCCCGGCAGGTAGGCCAGCGGCACGTCCTCGCGTTCGATCACCTGGATCGTGTCGCGCACCGCACCGGCCGCAACGGCGTTCTCGGTGGCTTCGGATTCGGCCTGGGCCAGGCAGGCTTCGCGCGTCAGGCCCTTTTCCAGCGCAAAGACCCGGTCGACCTCGCCCGAGATCTGGGCGATGGCGGCGCCCACGGCATTGGCCACGGCGAAATTCTCGGGGCGGATGACGTCCAGGTCGCCCAGCCGGTCGGGCATCAGGATCGATCCGCCGCCCACCGCGATCACCGGGATCGGATCGGGCGACACCCGCGACCGTTCCACGGCGTTCTCCAGCATCGAGGTGATGGTATTCAGCGCGGCGGTGACCATATCCGGAGCCAAAGCGCCAACCCGCCCGGGATCGCCCACCGCCGCCTTTCCGCCAGCCACAGCGATATCCGTTGTGGTCAGCGTGTCGCCCCCGAACACGAGGGCTGCTTCCGTGATGCGGTATCCCACCGACTGGGGACCTACCTTCGCGCCGTTCTCTGCAACGTGAGACCCGCCGCCGAGGCCGATCGAGAAGACATCCGGCATACGGAAGTTGGTGCGCACCCCGCCGACGTCGACGACCGTGGCCGCCTGACGCGGAAATCCGAGGTGCAGAGCTCCGACATCGGTGGTCGTGCCGCCGATGTCAACCACGATCGCTTCCTTCACGCCGGTCAGAAATGCCGCCCCGCGCATGGAATTCGTGGGGCCCGAAGCGAAGGTCAGCACCGGGAAGCGCTTGACCGTTTCGGCCGCCATCAGCGTGCCGTCGTTCTGGGTGATGTGGAAGGGGCAGGTCAGCCCGGCATCGGCCAGCGCCTTGCCGAAGGCGTTCACCGTCTTGTCCGCCAGCTGCAACAGCGAGGCGTTCATGATCGCGGCGGATTCCCGTTCCAGGATGCCGATGCGGCCGATTTCCGTGGACAGGACCACCGGCACGCCGGGGCAATGTTCGGCGAAGATTTCAGCGGCGCGCTGTTCCATCGCCGCGTTGATCGGGCCAAAGACGCAGGTGACGGCGATGGCCTTCAGCCCGTTGTCGCGCACCTCGCCGGCGATGCGGATCAGTTCCGCCTCGTCCAGCGGCGCGATCTCGCGGCCGTCGAATTCATAGCCGCCGTGGACAAGATAACCGTGGCGGTCCACGACGAACTTCAGGTCCTCGGGCCAGTCGACGGTGGGCGGCAGGCAGGCGGTGGCGGGCAGGCCCAGGCGCACGGCGGCGACCCGGCTGAGGTGGCGCCGTTCGATCACCGCGTTGGTGAAATGGGTGGTGCCGATCATCACGTTGCCGATCTGCGCCCGGTCGATCCCGGCGGCGGCGATGGCGCCTTCCAGCGCCTGCACGACGCCGGTGGTCACGTCCTCGGACGTCGGCGCCTTGATGCCCGAAAGCACCTTGTCGCCATCCATCACGACCGCGTCGGTATTCGTGCCGCCCACGTCAATTCCAAGTCTCAGCAACGGGTCTCTCCTTTCACGCGTCTTCGGCCGCGGTGGGCCGAACGTTATTGTCCGTGCCTGTCGGCACCAGATACCGGGCGCGTTCTTCTTCGGTTACGATCGGTTTTAGCGCCTGCTCGTCCTCGGTCAGGACCGGGATCGCCGAGATCAGGGCGCGGGTATACGGGTGGTCGGTGTGGGCAAAGACCTGCGCGGGCGTGCCCTGTTCGACGATCCGGCCCTTCAGCATGATCGCGATCCGCGAGCAGAAATTGCGCATGAGCGACAGGTCGTGCGAAATGATCACGTAGGTCAGCCCCAGTGTCTCGCGCAGTTCCAGCAGCAGGTCGATGACCGTCTTCTGGACCGAGACATCCAGCGCCGAGGTCGGTTCGTCCAGGATGATCAACCGGGGTTTCGCGGCCAGCGCGCGGGCGATGGCGACGCGCTGTTTCTGGCCGCCCGACAATTCGTGCGGGTATTTCGACAGGAACGACACCGGCAGGCGGACCAGAGTCAGCAGCTCCTCCATCCGGGCCCGGCGGTCGGCGGGGGCTTCGGTATGGGCCAGCGGCACCGACAGGGTCTGCGCCACGGTGCGCTTGGGGTTCAGCGAGGTGCCGGGGTTCTGGTACACGATCTGGGACAGGCGGTGCGCGCCGGGCTGGGGGTCTCCGGTGACCTCGATGGTGCCTTCGGTCTGGTCCAGCAGGCCCATCATCATCCGCGCCACGGTGGTCTTGCCCGACCCGCTTTCACCGGCCAGGCCGAATATCTCGCCCTCGTTGACCTCGATGTTGATGTCGTCGACGGCCAGGTGCCCCTGCCCCTTGGCGAACAGCCCGCGCTTGCCATAGACCTTCTTCACGCCCTGCAGCCGGATCATCGGCGCCTTGTGACTGACCGGCTGATCGGTCACCAGCGGCCCGTACAGCGGCGGCACGGCGGCCATCAGGTCGCGGGTGTATTGGTCCTGCGGCGCATCGAAGACCTGGGCCAGCGGCCCCTGTTCCACGATCACCCCGTGGCGCATCACCAGCACCCGGTCGGCGGTCTGGCGCACGACACCCAGGTTGTGGGTGATCATCAGCAGCGACAGGCCTTCCTCGTCCACCAGGCTGTTGATCAGGCGCAGGATCTCGTCCTGCGTGGTCACGTCCAGCGCGGTGCCGGGTTCATCGGCGATCAGCATGCGGGGCCGGTGCAGCAGCGCCAGCGCGATCAGCACCCGTTGGCGCATCCCCCCCGACAATTCGAACGGCCAGGCGTCGTAGACCCGCTGCGCATCGGCCAGCTGCACCTTGCGCAGCGTGTCGAAGATGCGGGCCTTGCGGTCGGCGGCGGTCGAAACCTCGCCCCGCCGGCGGTCGGCGTAATACATCACGTCGTCCAGGTGCTGGCCGATCCGGAAGACGGGGTTAAAGGACGACAGCGGGTCCTGCATGATGATGGAAAACGCCGTACCCTTCAGCTTTTCCCGATCCGCCACGGACTGGCGAAACAGGTCCAGCCCGTCGAAGCTGATGCTGCCCCCGTCCACCGTGGCATTGCCCGGCAGCGTTCCCAGGATCGCCTTGGCGGTGACGGATTTGCCCGATCCGGTCTCGCCGATCAGCGCGACCCGTTCGCTGCGCCCCACGGAAAAGGACACGTCGTGCAGCACCTGTTTCACCTGCCCGTAGCCCGAGAACGAGATGTTCAGATCCTTGACCTCAAGCAGTGCCATTCACGCCTCCACGTCGAACATGTCGCGCAACCCGTCGCCCAGCAGGTTGAAGCCAAGCGTCGCGTAGAAAACGGCGAACCCGGGGGCCAGGACTTCCCACCATTTCTCGGGCAGGAACTGGCGGCCGTCGGCGACCATGGACCCAAGGTCCGGCGTGGGCGGTTTGACCCCGAAGCCCAGGAACGACAGCGTCGCGCCGAACAGGATGACAAAGGCCGCGTCCAGCGTGGTCTTGACCGAGATCACGGCGATGCAATTCGGCAGGATCTCGCGGAACAGGATGTGGATGGGACCGGCACCGGCAAGGCGCGCGGCTTCGATGAAATCCTCGTTCGCGACCGAAACGGTGACGCGATAGACCAGCCGCGCGTGCCATGTCCACCACAGCAGGGTGATCGCGAACATGGCGTTGATCAGCGTCGGTTCCAGCAGGTTGCCGATGGCCAGCGCCATCACCAGCGGCGGCATGGCCAGCATGACATTGGTGAACCCGGTGATCAGCTTTTCCGTCCAGCCGCCGAAATACCCCGCGCACAGGCCCAGCACGCTGCCCACCGGAACCGAGATCGCCAGCACCCCGAAGACCAGCAAAAGCGAGACGCGAAAGCCGAAGATCGTGCGCGTGAAGATGTCGCGCCCGGCCTTGTCGGTGCCCATCCAGTTGGTGGCCGACGGCGGCGCATGGCGGTTGCGGAAATCGACGACCGATCCGACGTGATCCGGGAACGGCGTGATCCAGGGCGCGAAAGCCGCCATCAACAGCACCGAGATCACGATCAGCGCCCCGATGATGGCGGCGGGATTGCGCGAAAAGCGATACCAGCTCATCCAGGCGGCGGTCATTGGCGTGTCGGTCATGCCTTGGCCCCCCGAAGCCGCAGGCGCGGGTCGATCAGCGAAAGCGCCAGGTCGACCAGCAGGTTGGCGAAGATGAAGAACAGCCCCGAGATCAGCACGACGGCCATCAGCGCGTTCAGGTCCTTCTGCAGGATCGCGGTCAGCCCGTAGGACGCGAAGCCGCCCCAGCCGAACACCATCTCGACCACGAAGGCGTTGCCGATGAGCGAGGCGAATTCGAGCCCCATGATGGTCAGCGGCGCGATGGACGACAGTTTCAGCAGGTAGCGAAAGACCACGACCCGTTCGGGCACGCCGAAGCTGCGCAGCGTCAGCACGTGATCCTTGCGCAGGTTTTCGATCATGGCGGACCGGGTGATGCGGGTGATCTGGCCGATGCCGGCCATCGCCAGGGCCAGCGCCGGAAAGGCCAGGTGCTGGGCGGCATCGATGAAGACGTCGAACCGCGCGTGCGCCAGGCTGTCGATCAGCAACAGCCCGGTCGGCCCGTCGGGCGCGTTCAGCTTGTAATCGACCCGGCCCAGGATCGGCCAGTTCGGAAAGAACGATCCGGCCAGCAATTGCAGGCCCACGGCAAACAGGAACGACGGGATCGTCACCCCGAACAGCGAAAAGAACCGGCCCACGTTGTCGATCCACCGATCCCGGTAGCGCGCCGTCAGCACGCCCAGGGGCACCGAGATCAGGAAGACCAGCGCGACGGTGGTCAGCACCAGTTCCAGCGTGGCGGGCAGGAATTCGGCGATGTCGGCGGTCACGGCGCGGTTGGTGACCAGCGACTGGCCCAGGTCCCCGCGCAGCGCATTGGACATGTAGCGCCCGTACTGGACGATGACCGGCTGATCCAGACCCATTTCCGCCTGCAGCGCCGCCACCTGGTCGGCCGTGGCCGAAGGACCCAGCGCCATCCGCGCCGGGTCCCCGGGGACCACGCGGGCCAGCACGAAGATCATCAGGGACAGCACAAAGAGAACGAGAAGGACAGAAGCCGTCCGTCGCAAAATGCCCTCGATGATCTGACGTCCCATGGTCGCGCCTCCGTTCGTTGCCTCAGGATGGCGGGCGAAAGGGGATCAGCTCAAGCCGTGGAAAGGATAGGTTCTGGATGGAAAGGGATAGGTTAACGGACCCAGCCCAAAGCCTTGGCCGCGCGAATGGCGTCCGCGCGACGGTTGCAACCCAGCTTTGCGTAAAGATTCTTGAGGTGGAATTTCACCGTCGGTTCGGAGATCGCCAGTTGCCGGGCCATGACCTTGTTCGACGCGCCTTCGGTCAGCATCATCAGCACTTTCAGCTCCTGCTTGGTCAGGTGCGCCCGCGCCGTGCGGGTTCCGAAGGAAAACCGGCTGTCCTCAAGCCGACGCATCACCGCGCGGGCGGGGCCGACGGCCTGCAGGTAGGCGGCGGTGCCCGCGTCGCTCCACAGGTCCGCAAGGAACAGGTATTCCTCGGCCAGCACCGACAGCACGCCGTTGCGCGCGACATCGTCAAACACCGACCGCAGCAGCGCGCGCACGCGCGACGGATTTCGGGTCGCCCGCGCGACATGGGCGCGCCAGATGTCCAGCGCGATGCGCTGGCGCCCGGTCAGGCGCGGGTTGGCGGCCATGTGGTCCAGCTTGCGCCCCAGGTAGGGCAGACGCGGGTGTTCATAGGTGATCTGGCGCAGCCAGCACAACGCCAGCATCACCTCGTCCCGTGTGGCGAGCCTTGCGAATTCGGCATCGGCGCTTTCGATCCAGACCCGGTCGATGCGCGCCTGGATCGGGCTCAGCATCCGCGCCGCCTCGCCCCAGCGGTTGGCGTTCTGCAGCACCTGGGCCTTGCGCAATTCCAGCAGCACGCGAAACTGCCGGTTCATCGCCAGCCGCACCCACCACCGGTCCAGATAGGCCAGCGCCGCCCCGGTGGACACCTGTTCGCCGTAGGCCTGGCTGCCGAACAGCACGGCCAGTTCGGCCAGCGTCGGCCATGTCTCGCCCCCCGCGAAGGCATCCAGATCCTCGTCCAGGAAGCTGAGCATCGCGGTGGGATCGCCGTCCTCGAACCGGGCGGCGCCCTCGACCAGGCGGGCGATGCGGGCGTCGCCGGGGCTGTCGAATTCCAGCCGGGCAAGGCAGGCCCTGGCATCGGCGATCTCGGGCAGCGCCGCGCCGGATTCCCCGCGCAGCAGGCGGATGACGGCCCGGTGCAGCGCGATGTAGAACCGCAGCAGGGGGGCCCGCGCCCTGTCATAGGCCTGCCCCGCGCGCAGGGCGACATCCTCGGCCTCGGCATAGCGGCGCTGGCGCAGAAACACTTCGAGCACGGCGTTGTAGCAGGACCCGCGCAGCAGGTGCGTATCGACAGGAATGCGGGCGATGACGGACAGGGCGGCGTCCAGCGCGGCGTCACTGACCGTCACGTCCTCGTAGATCATCAGCACGATGCGAAAGACCTGGACCCGCAGCGGCAGCGCGCTGGCCGGCGACAGGGCGCGCGACAGGTCCAGCATGTCGTCGCCGAACCGGTCGGCAAAGAGACGGCGGGCGCCGTCGATCTCGCCGGCCTTCAGCGCCAGGATCGCCCGGGTCACCACAAGGTCGGCATCGCTGTCCAGGACCTCGGGCGGGAACGCGCGGATGAATGCGGCAAAATCCGAAGGGGCAACGCCGTAGAACAGGTAATACCCCCCGGCGCCCCGGTACAGCTGCACGGCAAGCTCCGTATCCCCGTCCTCCAGCGCCCGGCGGATGATCCGCAGCGCCAGCCCGGGCCGCGCCGGCAGGGCACCGCCCGTCCATCCCAGGCCATCGGGCCCGTCGGCCAGCAGCCGCAGACCCAGGGCGGTTTCGACGGCCTGCGGCAGCAGGCGGCGCAGCCGCGCATGGGCGTCGGTGCCGGGGTGGCGCAGCGGCGGGATCAGGGGGGCAAGCGTGCCGCACGCGCCGGGATCACCGGCAAGCGCTTCAAGCCGGGCGGCGGGCAGCGGGCGCAGCACCTCGCGGGCCAGGTAATCGGACAGGTCGCGGTCCCGGATCTCCTCCGCCCCGGCCAGCACCGGCCAGCCGGCGCTGCGGTTCCAGGCCGGATGGTCGGCGGGCAGCAACAGCGCCTCGGGCTCGATGTCGCGCAAAAGCCCGTACAGGCGGGCGCGGCCCAGGCCCTGGGGTTCATCGCCGGGACGGCACAGGATCACCAGCCGACCGGGGCCATCGGAAGCGGGGTCGGCATCGGGATCGCAGGCGCAATCGCGGATCCGCCAGCCGGGGCCGTCGAAGGCGCCGGGCGCGACGGGCGCGGCCCCCACGGCGTCGGCCAGGGCGCGGGCAAGGACCGACTTGCCGAACCCCGCCGGCGCAACCAGCAGGGTGACCGGGCGATCATCGTTCACGATCCGGTCGATCAGCGCGGCGTGCTCGTACATGGCTCCCCTCGGACACTTGCCGGATCAAGGGCTTAGCACGATGCGGGGCCGCTGCACATGGCCGATGCGGACAGCCGGGCTCAGGCGGGTTCAGGCGGGCTCAGGCGGACTCAGGCGGCCTCGACCACCTGTTCGAACAGCGAGTTCCAGGCGCAGACAGTGCGCGATTCGACCTGGCGGGCGTCGACAAACGGCGCCTGGGCAGAGCCGGTGACCAGGTCGGCCAGCGCCCGTGTCCAACGCGGTTCGGTGAATTCCGGCACCTGCACCGCGCCGAAATCCACATGCCCCCGCAGCCCGTCGGCGCCCGAAACCAGCACCGGACGCCGGCTGGCCAGCGCCTCGACCGCGACCAGCCCGTAAGGTTCCCAGCGCGACGGCATGACCACCGCGTCGCAGGCGGCCAGGGCCGCTTCGGGCGTGGTGTGGCCGTGAAAGGTGATGCGTTCGTCATCCCCCGACAGATCCTCCAGCGCGGCGCGTTCAGGCCCGTCGCCGAAGATTTCCAGCCGCACGTCGGGATAGGGCAAGGCGCGGAAGGCGGGGATCAGCAGGTCGAACCCCTTTTGGCGATCCAGCCGGCCGATGGCGCCGATCCGGCGCACCGGCGTGCGCGGCGCCGGCAGACCGGCGATCGAGGACAGCGATACGCAGGGCGGCACCACCGACAGGCGGTCAGCCGTCACAAGCCCGGTGCGCCCCAGCCAGTCGGCCTGCGACTGGCTGACCGCGACGACCCGGTCGAACAACCCGTATCCACAGCGTAGCAGGGCCCGGAACCGGCCCCGATGCGCGACATTGGCGGCAACAAAGCGTTCGCTGTAGCTGTGTTCCACATGCACCAGCGGTATGCCCCGATAGCGGCTGCGCAGGGCGGCCAGGCCCGGCAGGCTGCCCCAGGTCAGCGTCAGGTGCGACACGATCACGTCCGCCACGATCCCGGACCGCGCCGCCGCAAGGCGGCGGACAGGAATGACCTGATGGCGGGCCAGCGCGGCCATCCCGGGATTGGCGCCGATGAAATCCAGATAGCGGCGCACCCCTCCGGGGCTTTGATCGTCGATGAGATGGGCAACCGTGGGCATCTGAACTCCGGACTTGTTACTCTCTGACTCTGGCGGGCGGTGCCCCGAACACTGCGGGAAACCGCCAAGGGCCGCCGCCCCTGTTGTTGCGCGGGGCAGACACGCCCCTGTTGTTACGTGCGGGCCAGACCCGCACCCGGCCTGTTCGTCAGGCCGGGCGACGGCCATTCGCACGGTCCTTGATCCAGCGCATCCGCACCGGGCCGACCAGCGCCAGAACGGCAGCGCGGGCACAGACCGAAACGGTCGCCGCGGGCTCTTCCCAGATCGGCCGGGGCGACCTGGCCAGGGCTTCGCGCAGCTGATGCAGCGCCAGCCTGCCGTCGCCGGCGCGGATCGCCCGAGAGGCCAGGTGGCGGTACTGGTAGGCCCGCGCCGCGCAAGTGTGGCGGGCGAAGAAGCCCGGAACAAGCGGAGTCAGCTTGGTCACCATGCGTTCCCATGCCGCAAGTTGCTGGAAGGCGGCAGCCGAGGACCGACCCTGCACGATCCGGCGGCAGGTCAGCGCACCGGCAAGGCCTTCGACGTCCCAGTCCGTGGTCAGCACGAATCGCAGCCACAATTCGATCATCTCGGACTGGCGGAAGGTTTCGTCGAAATACCAGGTCCGCTTGTCGGCCAGCCCCGGGTCCCAGGCGATGCTGTCCAGGGCCGCGCGCCGGATCACCGGGGTCGATCCTTTGCCGATCGGGTTGCGCCGAAAGACATGCGCCGCGGTGAGACCGGTCAGGCGCGGGCCATGGCAAGTGTCCAGCGGCTTGCCCGCCCCGTCGATCAGCGCACAGGCGGAAAAGCTGATGCCCACGGCCGGACGTTCGCGCAGGTGGCGCACATGGGCCGCCAGCTTGACCGGAGACCAGAGATCATCGGCATCGCAAAAGCCGATGATCTTGCCCCGGGCATGAGCGATGCCGGTGTTGCGCGCGCCCGCGGCGCCACGGTTGGTCTGGGTGACCACGCGGATGCGGGGATCGGGATGCGCCCTTGCAAGATCGCCCGTGACGTCGATGGATCCATCGTCCACGACAATGACTTCCAGATCCTCGAAGGTCTGGCTGGTCAGGCTGTCCAGGGTCTCTGCCAGCGTCGCGACGGCATTGTAAGCCGGCACGACAATCGAGGCGAAGGGCATTTCAGTCTTCCTTGGGTGGTCCGTCTTCTTTAGGTGGTCCGTCTTCCTTGGCTAGGTCAGTCTTCCTTGGCCAGGTCGTCAGCAGGCAAAGAGCGCCCGGCGCAATCCGCTGGGTAAGATAGGGGCGGTCACGGCGGCGCCAAGGGTAAGCGCGCCGCGGCGCACGTCCGAGAACCAGCCGCGCGGGCTGATCCGGCATCCGGCAAAGGCCAGCCGGATGGCTTCGGCCGAAGGCGCGCCCACGCGCAGGGCGCGGCGGGCCAGGAACCGCAGATAGATCGCCTCGTCCCGGGCCGAGCCCGGGTGACCGAAGCGCGCGGCGGTGCGAAGCGCGGCGCGGCGGCCTTCGCGCAGATCGGCCAGGTTCGAACTCAGGCCGCTGGCGCTGGTGCGATAGTCGACCAGGACACGGTCCACGCCGATCACCCGATAACCGATGCCGACCACGCGGATCAGCCATTCCAGGTCCTCGTTCTGCACCAAACGGGTGTCAAATCCGCAGCTGTCCTCGAAGACGTTGCGCCGCACGGCGACGTTGGACAGGGTGCAGACCGGGTTTTCGCCCAGCAGCATGTCGATGCTCAGCGTGCCCTTGAACGGCGCCGACAGCGCGCGGGTGCGGGCGCCGTCGAAAAACGCGACGCGGCCGAAAGCGGCGTCGACATATTCGTCCTCGAAAACCTCGTCCAGGCAGGCCAGCTTGGTGTTGCGCCAGCGGTCGTCGGCATCGCAGAAACACAGGACCTCGCCCCGCGCCATGGCGGCGCCGGCGTTGCGTGCGGCACTGGGACCCGTGCCGGAATGCCCGATCAGCCGGATCCGGCTGTCCAGATAGGTGGTGCGCATCACGATCGCGGCGGTGTCATCCGTGGACCCGTCATCGACGACCAGGACTTCCCAGTCCTCGAAGGTCTGCGCGACGAGGCTCTGGATCGTCTCGATAATGGTGGCGGCGGCATTATGACAGGGCAGGATAATGGAAAAGCGGGGCATGGGTCAGGCAGCTTTCAAACAGATGTACGATACTCAAAGGCGCAGGCCTGCAGGTCCGCGACGATCCCGACGGTCAGGGCCGCGAGCAGGTGGCCATGGGTAGGGGTCGGTTCAGGCAAAGCTATACAAGACAAGAAGGTCCGTCCCTTGCTCTGCGGTAGACCGTACATAGCTCTGGTGGCCTACCCCCTATCCAGAGGGGGTATGTCGGACGTTCAAAATCCCCAGTGGGCAAGCGCGCCAAAATAGTCCTGCAAGCGGAATTTTCCAGGGAATCCCCATAGATGGAACAATCTGCCGTCCGGCACCCCACTGGCCCATTCTTGGCCCATTCTTGGCCCATCATTGGCCCATCAATGCCCCAGCAGCGGCGTGCGCATGACCCGCCGGCGCCCGGTCCCAAGCGGCGCGTTTCAACCAGGAAGCGATTGACCCGCAGCCCGGCGGTGACGTGGATCTGGTGTGGGCCTGGCGCGGCCCTGGCGTTCGGGGTCCGGCTCAGGCTTCCGTGAAGATGCCTTCGAGCCGCTTGAAGATCGCCGCGCGGCTCTTGTGCCAGAGCGGCACCAGGGCGGCCAGTTCTTCCCGGGACGGCGGCGTGCCCAGCTTGACCCCGGTCTGGATCCGGGTCAGGGCCACGCGCATCGCCTCGGCCCCGAAGGTCCCGCAGGAGCCCGAGCACTTGTGCGCCACCGGCGCCAGGTCGGGATCGTTGGGATCGGCCTCGGCCAGCTTCATCACATCGCTTTCGGCCTCGTCCAGGAAGCGGTCGAACAGCTTGCAGACTTCCTCGCGCGGGACCCGGGCCAGCAGGACAGACAGCAGCCGGTCGTCCAGCAGCTGCACCGTTCGGCTGCGTTCGCGATCGTCGTCCAGCGGAACCTCGCCGCGCATGACTTCGGCCAGGGTGCGCAGCAGAAGGTCGCGGTCGATCGGCTTGGTCAGGCAGGCCGACATGCCGATTTCGCGGAACTTGTCGCGTTCTTCGGGCAGCGCATGGGCGGTCAGCGCCACGATGGGGGAATCACAGGACGCCTGCCCGCCAGAGCGGATCTGGCGCGTTGCCTCGGTGCCGTCCATGACCGGCATCGAGATATCCATCAGGATCACGTCGAACCGCCGCATCGCCGCACAGTGCACACCGTCCTGCCCGTTCTCGGCCTCGACGATGTCATGGCCGTCGGCGGCCAGCATCTCGGTCACGATAAAGCGGTTGATCTCGTTGTCCTCGACCAGCAGCACGTCCAGCGGATGATCCGGCTTCAGCCCGCCGCCCTCGGAATCGTCGTTGGCTTCCTCCGGCTGCTCGATCGGCTGCAGCGGCACGCGCACCCAGAACAGGCTGCCTTCGCCCGGCTCGCTTTCGGCGCCGATCTCGCCCCCCATCAGCCGCGCCAGCCGGCGCGAGATGCCAAGGCCCAGGCCGGTGCCCCCGGCCTCGCGCGCATAGGAGGAATCGAGCGTCTCGAAATCGTTGAAGATCCGGTCCAGGTCGTCTTCGTCGATGCCGATGCCGTTGTCGATGACCCGGAACTCGACTTCGAATTCGTTCAGGTATTCGCCTTCGATCTCGACGATGCCATTGCGGGTGAACTTGATCGCGTTGCTGACCAGGTTCAGCAGCACCTGCCGCAGCCGGCGCATGTCGCCCATGACATAGCCCGGCGGATCGCCGACCCATTGCCAGTCCAGGCTGTTGCCATAGCTCTGCGCCAGCGGCATCGCGGTTTCCACGACGCCCTTCATCAGCCGTTCCAGCGCAAAGGCCGCATGGTCGGCCTTCATCTTGCCGGCCTCGTACTTGGCCAGGTCCAGCACGTCGTTCACCAGCCCCAGCAGCATCTGGCCGGAACTCTTCATCCGCGACAACAGCGCTTCCTGCCGCTTGCTCAGGGCATCGTCGCTCATCAGCTGCATGGTGCCCAGCAGACCGTTCAGCGGCGTGCGCATCTCGTGGCTCATCACCGCCAGGAATTCCGATTTGGCCCGCTCGCCCGCCAGCGCCTGGTCGCGCGCCTTGGTCAGCTCTTCCTCGTCGCTCTTGCGGCGCGAGATGTCGCGGATATGGGCCAGGTACATCGGGTTGTCGGTCTCGGCCCGGTCGATGGCGAATTCGGCGGGGAACAGGCGGCCGTCACGGCCCTGCACCTCGATCTCGAAATGCCGTTCCTCGCGGTCGGGGCGGCGGTTCTCGTCGATGAAGGCAAAGATCGTGGTGCGTGCCCGGTCGAAATCGCGCGGCGGTATCAGCAGTTCGATCATGTTGCGCCCGCGCGCCTCGGCCCGGGAATGGCCAAAGATGCGTTCCGCGGAGGGGTTGAATTCACGGATCGTGCCGAATTCGTCGGTCACCACGATGGCATGCGGCGACGTCTCGACAATGGTGTGCATGCGCGCGCTGGCGCTGGCGATCTGTTCGGCGCGCCGTTCCGCCAGCCGGTACAGACGCAGGTGCGATACCGCCAGGATGCCCATCGCCACGAAGACAGAGACCAGCACGACGGCCAGCCAGGCCATCAAGTGCAGCACATTCCCCCGCCGTTCGTCCGAAAACTTGGCAAAGGCCACCAGCGCCGACAGCGAAAATGCCCGAACGTCCTCGCCCACCTCGGTCGCCCGCACCTCCAGGTCGGGAATGGCGGCGATCAGGACATCGTCCTGGCTGTCGATGATGGGAACGGTTTCTTCCAGGAACTGCCGCACCCGGGTCCGGGGGCCGACGAAATGGGGCATGTTGCGCATCGCCCGGAACACCACGCCGCGTTCGATCGTGGCCATGCGGCTGTAGAAGATGTCGAAGTTGCGCCGCAGGTCGGGCAGCTTGGCGGGATCCTGCTGCGCTTGCTCGATGGCCAGGCGAAAGCGCAGGAATTCGACCTCGGCCTGCGACAGGCTCCATTGCAGGTTGTCGGAATTGGCGGCGGACAGGGCATCGATCTGGCGCAGCACGGCGACCGCCATCCACCCGACCAGCGCGACCGAAATGACAAGACCGATAGCTGCCGCACCGGTAATGCCCCGCAGCGGGGCGCGGCGGGGCATGGCATTCAGACTGATGTCCTCGTCCATCGTCGGATCACTCGGGTCTAACAGGTCGCTCACAATCATGTTCACGCCCGGACCCTCCCGGCTGATCAATCGCCGACGATGATCCGGTCAAGTTGCCAGATGCTGCGTGAATAGATCACTTCTGCACGGAAGCGTGCATCGGAGTCAAAGGGATAGACGATCCACAGCGGCCCCTTGTTGCGGATCGTCATCAACGCGCCGTTGCGCTCGTAGGCCAGGATCGGGCCTTCGTTCTTCCAGTCGCCGGGCGGAATGTCGACGGCATAGTCGTTGATCGCCGTCGCATGGATCGTGACGTCGTCGGCGCCGACAGCCTCAAGCAGGGCATGCAGGGAAACGCCGGTAAAGGTCTGCACGCCTTCGGTCCACATGGTGCTGGTTTCGAAGGTTTCGACATCCATCGCCTTCAGCATGTCCATGTCGAACTGGGCGGTATCGTCCACATTCGTATTCGAGATGGCGCCGGAGATGGTCAACACCACTTCACCGGTCGGGACCGGCAGGACATCTGCCAGAGCCGGAAGCGCGGCAAGGCAAAGCCCGAAAGCTGCGCCTGCGATGGTGTATGCAAGTTTCATGATTTGTCGAATCCTGTTTGGCTTGTTTGATCATGCCACGATTTGGGGAGTCTCAGGCAGACGGGCGGGTGGACATAGAGCATATCCTTTCGGATAGGTAACCGGGTTCTCGATATGCGCTCTTACCAATACCTGCGGCCCGTGCCGTTAGCGCCACAAGGCGCGCGCCGGTCGCGGCGACCGGCCTTTTCGGCACCCTTTTTCGGCCCCCTTTTTCGACACCGTGCGGGCTATGATTGCCGCGCGCTGCGGCCCCTGCCCGCGGGGCGCATCCGGTCCGGGTCTTGCCCGGTCGTCGCTGTCCGGCGCCCGGGGTGCACCGTGGCGCATCGTGGCACACCGGGGCGCACCGTGGCGCACGCCCCACGCTGTGGGCGGTGCCGGTCGCCGCGGGCATTGACAGCTATCATTTTGTATATGTCTAGGTTACTGGAAATTCTGATATCCGAACCGGTCGTTGACTCTTATGACCCTTGGGAAATCTGGTATTGGTATCTGCCCAGGCGGGGGGCAGAATAGGAACGATCTCGGAGGGAGTGTCATGCCAGGACAGTCGATTACATTGCGGATCCTGATCGCTGACGATCATCACCTGTTGCGCGACACGCTGCAGGTCTTCCTCAACGGGGAAGGCAATTTCGAAACCATAACGGTGGCCGGCTTCAAGGAAGCCGAAGCCCTGGTCGAGGAAGGCCCGGCTTTCGATCTGGTTCTGCTGGACTACACCATGCCGGGAATGGACGGGCTGAACGGTCTGAAGAAGATGCTGGCGATGGAAAACGCCCGCCGGGTCGCGCTGATCTCGGGCACCGCCAGCCGCGAGATCGCGGACGAGGCGCTGGCCGTCGGCGCCGCCGGCTTCCTGCCCAAGACCCTGTCGGCCAAGTCGGTGGTCAACGCGGTGCGCTTCATGGCGATGGGCGAACAATACGCCCCGCTCGATTTCATGCGCGCCGAGGAAGAACGCCCCGACCACCCGCTGGCCGAACGCCTGTCACGGCGCGAACTGCAGGTGCTGGAATGCCTGACGCAGGGCAAGTCCAACAAGGAAATCGCCCGCGAACTGGACATCCGCGAACCCACGGTGAAGCTGCATGTGAAAAAGCTTTACCGCAAGATCAACGCCACCAACCGTACCCAGGCGGCGATGATCGCCAAGGAAGCCGGGCTGTTCTGATCGCGCGGCGGCCCGGGGGCCGCCACGCCAAAGCCCCCCGCCCTATGCCGTGGCCAGCATCGGGCGCGGCACGAACCCGTCCAGGGTGAACAGCCCCAGCGCCTCGACGACCTCCTGCCTGGTCGCATCGGTCACTGTGCGCGCCCGCTGGGTGCCGGCCCGGATGATCGACACCACGTGCGCCTCGTCGCGGGCGAATTCCAGCCGCCGCGCCCGGATCGGCGCGATCAGGTCCTGCAGGATCTCCTCCAGCCGGGCCTTGATCCTGCCGTCGCCCAGACCGCCGTGCCGGTAGTGCGCCTTCAGCTCCTCAAGCCCGGCCGTGTCGTCATCGAAGGCGTCGAGGTAGGTAAAGACCACGTTGCCCTCCACCTTGCCCGGATCCTCGGCCCGCAGGTGCCCCGGATCGGTGAACATCGCGCGCACGGCGGCGCGGATCTGGTCCGGCGTCGCCGACAACCGGATCGCGTTGCCCCCCGATTTCGACATCTTCGCCTTGCCGTCCACCCCCGGCAGCCGCCCCGCCTCGGGGATCACCGCCTGCGCCTCGGGCAGCACGTCGCTGCCGGCCGTCGCGTTGATCCGGCGCACGATCTCGTTGCACTGCTCGATCAATGGCGCCTGGTCGGCACCCACCGGCACCACCGTGGCCTTGAACGCGCTGATATCGGCCGCCTGCGCCGCCGGGTAGCACAGGAACCCCGCCGGGATGTCCCGCCCGAAACCGCGCGCGCGGATCTCGTCCTTGATGGTCGGATTGCGTTCCAGCCGCGCCACGGTGACAAAGTTCAGGTACAGCATCGACAGTTCCGCCAGAGCCGGCAGGTGCGATTGCAGGCAGATCGTCGTCCGGCCCGGGTCGATGCCGACGGCCAGGTAGTCCAGCGCCACCTCGACCACGTTGCGCCGCACCTTGTCGGGGTCGTTGGCATTGTCGGTCAGCGCCTGCGTGTCGGCCAGCAGCAGGTACTGGTCGTGGGTGTCCTGGAACGCCAGCCGGTTCTTCAGCGATCCGGCATAATGACCGATGTGCAGCGGCCCGGTGGTGCGGTCGCCGGTCAGGATCACGGGCCGTTCCGGCGGTGTTTCAGAAGGTTCGAAGCGGGTCATGGATAGGGATCTCCTTGGGGATGGAGGCTCGCCGCACCGGATCAGCTGAAATGAAAAAGGCCGCCCATGCGGCGGCCCATACTTACGATGAAACGTCTGGCCGCCCTGTTACCAGGACTGCCACCAGCGATTTGCAATGATCGACGCGCGTTTCATGACTGCAGGATTAGGCCCATGACCATGCCTCGTCAACCGCGGATCACCCGTCCGACAGGGGCGGCAGGCTGCGCAGGTACAAGACGATGGCATCCAGGTCCTGCAGCGTCATCCGCGCCAGGTACCCGTAGGGCATCGGCGGCAGCATCGGCTCGCCGTCCGGGCGCTTGCCGTCCACGATCATCGCCTTGATCTCGTCATCGGCATACTCCGCCAGCCCGTCCTCGCTGCTGGTCAGGTTATGCGCGACCGACACGCCCCAGGGCCCGTGAAATTCGAACCCGCCCCGGCCAAGGTCGGTGTCCACCATCGGCCCCTGCGGCCCCATCGGGGTGTGGCATTCCATGCAATGCGCCAGCGGGCCGGCCAGGTATTCGCCATATTCCACCGTCAGCCCCGCCGGCACCTCGGCCACGCTTTCCACCGGCGGCCCGTAGGCCGGGGGCAGCGGGATATTGTATTCCGACGCCCCGGCATCGTTTTCGACCGGGTCCATCACCCGCAGAAAGGCCACGATGGCGGCCAGGTCAGTGTCGGAAATCCGCCGGTAGAAGGTGAACGGCATCGGCGGCCCGATCACCGACCCGTCGGGCCGGATCCCCTCGCGGATCGCGCGGGCCAGTTCGGCATCCGACCAGTCGGCGATCCGGCTGGCGGGCGTGATGTTGGGGGCGACGGCCGTGAACATCGGGTTCTTCTCGACCAGCCGCCCGGCCAGCTCCATCCCGGCAACCGGGCCTTCGGGCCCCAACGGCGTATGGCAGTTCCCGCAGCCCATGATCCCGCGCACCAGGTATTCCCCCCGGTCCAGCACGGCATTCGCCGATGCCTGCGCCGCAATCAGTCCGGCAACGGCCATCGCCGCCGCCCTCAGTCCCCCCGTGACCATGCAAGGTCCCTCCGCTTCTGGCTTTATCGCTGGGCAGCACGCTATCACAGAGCATGGTCGACGGAAGGGAAATCGCACAACCGAAACGGGATGTGAAAAACCGAAGATAACGACATGCGGGCATCCCGCTGGCACCGCCGCTTTGCGCGGCAGTCCGGAAATCAGCGCGGCGGGTGCAGCACCAATGTCTGCAGCGCGACCCCGACGGGGCCGTCGATGTCATGCAGAATCGCCTGCGACATGCCCACGCCGTTCGGCTGCCAATGCGACACGGCCTCGCTCGCATGCCAGCCGGGCAGCGGTTCGCGGTGGATCTGCAGCGTCAGGTCGGTGTTCATGAACCCCATCTCCTGCAAGGGCGCATTCCACGAGATCCCGTTGCCGCAATCGGCCAGCGCACAGATCGACTGGATCGGCGACGGATCCTCGCCCTCCAGCAGCGGCGGCACCTTCATCCAGACCGTCTTTGGCCCCGGCACCCGCCCCACGCCGGGCGGATAGCGCACCTCGTGAAACTGGGAGAAACAGGACCGGTCATGAAGCTGCCCCGTCAGCAGCGGCGGTCCCGGCTCCGCTTCATCCAACCGCAGCGGCACCACCGGCGCCGAGGGCACATCCCCCAGATCCTTGCGCGTCAGATGCATCGAGCTCCCGGTCACGCAGACCGTCCCGTCCAGCGCCTCGACCTGCACGCGGGTGGTGGCCAGCGTCCGCGTCTCGCGCACAACCTCCGCCGTCACCCTTATCCCCGCCACCGGCACCGGTCGCAGCACATCGATTGTCAGCCGCGTCAGCACCTTGCCGGGGCTCACCGCCCCTTCGGCCGCCCGCACCACCAGCCCGGTCACCGGCCCCGCGTGGCAATGATCGGCCGACCATGGCCCCCGCGCCGGATCGTTGCCGACAAAGACCCCGTCCCTCTCCTTGAAAAAGGCCGGGGCCTTCTCGATGGGCATCAGGCTCACACCTTCTCCTGCGTGTATTTCTTCAGCTCGGCCCTTGCGATCTGGCGCCGGTGCACCGCGTCCGGCCCATCGGCGAACCGCAGGGTGCGCACATGGGTCCAGGCATGGGCCAGCGGCGTTTCCTGGGAAATCCCCGCGCCGCCATGCATCTGCATCGCCTCGTCGATCACCTTCAGCGCGACCCGGGGCGCGATCACCTTGATCTGGGAAATCCACGGCGCGGCGGCCTTCTTGTCGCCCTGGTCCATGTACCAGGCCGCCTTCAGGCACAGCAGGCGCGCCATCTCGATCTCCATCCGGCATTCGGCGATGATGTCGTAATTCGCCCCCAGCTGCGCCAACGGCTTGCCAAAGGCCTCGCGGTGCAACGCCCGCTGGCACATCTGTTCCAGCGCCGATTCCGCCTGTCCGATGGCCCGCATGCAATGATGGATCCGCCCGGGCCCAAGCCGCCCCTGCGCGATCTCGAAACCGCGCCCCTCGCCCAGCAGCATGTTTTCGGCCGGCACCCGCACATCGGTGAACCGCACATGCATGTGCCCGTGCGGCGCGTCGTCATGGCCGAACACCAGCATCGGGCGCAGGATCTCGATGCCCTCCGCCCCCGCCGGCACCACGATCATCGAATGACGGCTGTGCTTGGGCGTGTCGTCCCCCCCGGTCCTGACCATGGTGATATACACCTTGCAGCGCGGATCCCCCGCCCCCGACGACCACCATTTTTCGCCGTTCAGCACGTAATCGTCGCCGTCGCGTACACAGGACATCTCGATATTGGTCGCATCCGACGACGCCACATCCGGCTCCGTCATCAGGTAGGCCGACCGGATCTCGCCCTCCAGCAGCGGCTTCAGCCACTGCTCCTTCATCTTCTCGCTGCCGTACCGCTCGAACACCTCCATGTTGCCGGTATCGGGCGCGGAACAGTTGAACACCTCGGCCCCCAGCGGCGTCTTGCCCATCTCCTCGGCGAACATCGCGTATTCGACCGTGCTCAGCCCGACGCCGCGTTCGCTGTCCGTCAGCCAGAAGTTCCACAGCCCCCGCGCCTTCGCCTTCGCCTTCAACCCTTCCAGGATCTCCGTCTGGCGCGCGGTATAGGTCCAGCGATCCCCGGTCGCCACCTCGCGCGCGTAGTCTTCCTCGATCGGCATGACCTCGTCGCGGATCATCTCCCGGACCTTGTCCCGAAGCGCCGCAATCTCGGGCCGCATGCTGAAATTCATGTTCATCCGTCTTCCTCCCTCAAGACGTCTGCCCGCCGGAACGGGCTCGGACGCAGGATGAAACAGCGCCCCTTGCCTTGTCCACCGATTTCGAAACTGAATTCCGCAGAACGGTACGGCAGAAGGAACCAGGGCCCGGCCCATTGGTTGCACCCCTGCCCCGGTCCGGGTACCGCTCGGTCAACCACATGGACAAGAACCACAACGACAAGGGAGACCGCGATGGCCCTGCTCATCGACATCGGACATGACGGCTGGATGCCCGAGGAAGAGGTGCGCGATGCAGTCGCCGCCGCGATGCCGGGCGCCGACATCCGCCTGCGCGACGACCTTGGCCGGGCCAGCGACATCACCATGATCGCCTGTTCCAGCCTGCGCCGCGACCTGCCCGCGCGCCTGCCCAACCTGGCCCTGGTGCAAAAGCTGGGCGCGGGGGTGGAAACCATCGTCGCCCACCCGTCGCTGCCGCCCCATGTGCGCGTCGCCCGCTTGAAACCGATGGAACCGGCGCGCGAGATCGCCGAATGGGCGCTGGCCTATATCCTGCGCGATCAACGCCAGCTGGTCGATTTCGCCGCCGCCCAGTCCCGCGCCGAATGGAGGCCGATGGCCCCGCGCAAGACCCGTGAAACCCGCGCCGCCGTGCTGGGCCTTGGCCACATCGGCGCCACCACCGCCCGCCTCCTGCGCGACCTGGGCTTCATCGTCACGGGATGGAGCACTTCGCCCAAGCAGATCGACGGTGTCACCTGCCTGCACGGCCCCGACGCCCTGCCGGCGCTTCTGCCCGACCAGGATTACGTCGTCGCCATCCTGCCTTCGACGGATGGCACCCGCCACCTCTTCGATGCCGACATGCTGGCCCGCATGAAACCCGGCGCGGCGATTCTGAACGCCGGGCGCGGCACGCTGATCGACGAACCGGCGCTGCTGACGGCGCTGGACACCGCCACCCCCGCCCGCGCCATCCTGGACGTCACCGCAACGGAACCCCTGCCCGCCGACAGCCCGCTCTGGTCCCATCCCGGCGTCACCATCACGCCGCATGTCTCCGGCTGGCACCTGGGCGATGCGCTGAACGACGTGGCCGAGAACTACCGCCGCCTCACCTGCGGCGACCCGCTCCTGCACGAGGTGGACCGCATCCGGGGCTATTGATCCACGATCAGGTGGCCCGCTGCGGCCAGCGCCGGAACCGCCCGGTCCACATCGCCTTCCGGAACCAGCAGGTGTTCCCCGTCGAAGGTGCACAGCACGAACACCCCGATCCCGGCCTCGCTCACCGGGCTCACCAGCGACTGCACGATGCCGCTTGCCTGAAAGTCGAACGGCCCGACGCTGCGCAGGCAGGTCCAGGGCCCGTCCACCGTCACCCCGTCCGGGATCCGGTCGATGGCGCACACGATCGTCAGCTCGTCCTCGGCCCGCACCAGGGCCACCAGCCCCGGGCCATCGGCCCAGCCCGGCATGGGCGCGTCCGGCGCCAGCCGTGCGATTCCATAGCGTCCGGGAACGCGGCGCAGTCGGATATGTCGGGTCATCCAGCCCCTCCTTCATGGTTCATGAAGAAGGACATTCCCGACGCGCCCGCCCCAGCGACCCCGGGCGACCCCGGGCGGCCCATGTCGAAAGCTTCATCTTCCGCAACAGGGCCACATCCATACCCGAACCCGCATCCCCGTCAACGGATCCCGTCAACAGACCCCGTCAACGGACCCTACCGGCGGACGCCCTTCAACTCGTCGTAATTCACCATCACATGCGTCGCGTAATCCGGCCGCAGGCACAGCCGCCGGTAATAGGCCGCGATCTCGGGATGCGGCGCCCGGTCGATATCCAGCGTGAAATACCGGTACAGCACATGCCCCACCCACAGGTCGGCCAGGCTCAGGTGCTCCCCCACGACAAAGCCCCCTCGTGCGATCCGGGGCGCCACGATCTCCATCAACGCCTCGAACCGCCGCACCGCCCCGGCGACGGCCTCCACGTCCCGATCCCGGGCCGGCGTCCGCCAATGCGCCCAAAAGACCGGCACGGTGAAGGCGCCGCAAAAGACATGCTTGCCCCATTCCGCCCAGACATCGATCCCGGCGCGCGCCAGCGCATCCTCGGGCCAGAACGGCGCCGCACCATAGCGCGCCGCGAGGTAGCGCAGGATCGCCGCGCTCTCGAACAGCGCCGGCCCCTCCCCGTCCTGCAAGACCGGCACCAGCCCCATCGGGTTCATCGCCCGAAAGCCCGGGTCGTCCACCCCGCCGAACCGCCCGCCCACGTCGATCCGGTGAACCGGCAGCCCCATTTCGGCGCTCCCCCACATCACCGCCTGCACGTTCGACGAACTCGCCCGCCCCCAGACCGTCAGCATCGCCGCTCCTGCTTCTTTCTCTTCAAAAATACCCGGGGGTGAATGCGCCCCAAGGGGCGCAGAGGGGGCAACGCCCCCTCCTCAATGCTCTGCGGTCAGAACCAGCGTCTGGACCGGCAGCAACAGCGCGTGGAACCGCAGCAGCAGCGCATGCACCAGGCCCACGGTGTCCACCGCGTGCAGCGCCAGCCAATGCAGCGTGCTCAGGCTGTCGTCGGTCTCCAGCCGGTCGTGGTTGGACGTATAGGCGTTGGCCGTGCACGTCGATCCCGGCATCACCTTGTCCATGCCCCCCTCATAGATCGGCTCCATCCCCACCAGCACCGTGCCCGGCGTCTGGCGCTGGCTCAGGTCCACCAGCGCATCCGTCGGACGCAGCTCGCCGCCCTTGATGACCTCCTGCACGCTGACGATGACCATCGGAATGATCTTGAACGGCACCGAGACGCACAGCACCTCCGTCACCATGCCTTCCTTCAGCACCTGCGCCGACATCTGGGAAAACGCCGCCTGCATCCGCGCCCGCCCGCCCGCGGCCCCGTCCGGCACGATGATCCCCGCCGGGCGCAGCACCGAGGACACGTAATCGCCCGTCTGCAACGCGAATTGCTGTACCGTGCCGGATACCCCGGCATGAACCGTGGTCAGGTCCAGCTCGACCTGGGCCTGGCGCACCGCCGCCTCGGCACTGGCCCGCTGGGCCGGCAAAAGCGTCTCGACCCGCGCGCGCGCGCTGGCCTCCTGGCTGCGCGCCGCGTCCGACGCGGCGGCCTGGGCATCGGCCCGCGACCGGTTGCGGTCCAGGTCCTGCTGGCTGACCGCGGAAGATCCGCGGTTGATCAGCTGCTCGGTCCGCGCCAGCTCCATCTGGTATTCCTGCAGCAGGGCGTCGGACTGGGCCACCGCCGCGCCCGCCGTCTGCAGATCCGCCGCCGCCATCACGATCTCGGCGTCGATCTCGTCCAGGCGGCTGCGCGCGGTCTCCAGCGCCGCTTCCTGCCGGGAACTGTCCAGCCGGAAGATCGCATCGCCCGCCTCGACATGGCCGCCCGTCGGCACCAGCACTTCGGTCACCCGGCCCGGCGTCTCGGGCAGGATCGTCACCGTCCGGAACGCCGCCGTCACGGTCACGGCAGACGGGTGGTAATAGAACACCACCGTGATCAGCGACAGCGTCAGCAGCGCGCAGCCGGTGATCCCGTAGCGCAACTCGTACCACACCGAATACAGCGTGATCTCGTGGCCGAACCGCTTGCCCTGCAGGTATCGGCGCACAAGGTAGTCGGGCAGGATCGTCACCAGCGAACAGATCAGGACTTCGAACATGGCTCAGACCTTCCCAGCCGGCGTGTCGGTGTCGGGACGGGCCGTGTCGAACGGATCCTCGGGCTCGGCCGGTTCGACGGGCGTGCCCGGAACATGGTCGAAATCGTCCTCGCGCGGCTGATCGCCCTCGTAGGCGCGCCCGGCCAGCGACGCCAGCGACCGCGCCCCCGACACCAGCGGCGTCAGGTAATCCGGCAGCGTCGTCGCCGCCAGCAGCAGCGCCGCCACCCAGAAGATGTTCTGATGGGTGAACAACGCCAGCAGGCACAGGATCGCGACGATCTGGAACTGCGTACGCCCATGCCCATGGGCCATCCGTTCGGGCAGCGAATGCAGGTACAGGTAAAACACCCCGGCCATGAAGGCCCCGACGATCAGCACGTAGACCGCGATCGTCATCAGCGTGTCGGAACCATCGGCCGCCGGAAGGAACGACGGCAGATGCGCCGGCGCCAGCGGGTTCATCGCGGCGGTCGGGGTCGTGTCGGACATGATGGCCGGCCTCCTTGGTGCGGGGTCTGCAGGCTCAGGGGACCATGATCCAGCTGCCGTCCGCCGTCTTGCAATTGCGGAAGGTGAAGTCCTGCGGCTCGGGCCTGCGCTGGGTGATCACCACGTGGCGCACGTCGGCGCACTTGCCGTCAAAGCCCACCAGCATCGCCTTGCCGCTGTTGCCGGTATCGGGGTTCGACCAGTCCTTTTCGGCGCCGACCTTGGGCGTGCCCTCGCGGTAAAGCGTCGCGGCGGTCTGGCTGAGGATATTGATGTCCTGCTGGGTCAGGCCCGTGCGGCGCAGCGTGTCGGCCATGCTGCGCGCCGCCACCGGCGTGGGGGCCATCCCCGTCGCCACGACCGTGCCCAGACCAAGGCAAAGCGCCAAGCCTCCGGCTGCAAGAAAACTGCGCATCGAAAGGTCCTACTCCGGCTTTTCTTCGTTACCGGCTCATGGTTAACATCCCCCCGGCCATCGTCAAACCGACAAATTGCAACGCAGGCCGCGGGGCGTCGCCCGCGTGCATCACATCTGGCCAGACGCCTGCGGCGGGGGCATAGTCCGCCGGAACCATGATCGACCCAGATCGGCCCGGACCGCACCAGATCAGACCGGATCGGCCCGGATCGTCCCAAGAAGAAAACGGAGATCCATGACCAAGCGATCCTACGCCACCCCGCCCGGCGGTCTGCCCCCGCAAAGCGACCGCCCCGCCGGCCCCACCGGGCGGGCCCGGTTCACCGAAGCCTACGCGGTGATCCCGCGCACCACGATGCGCGACATCGTGACCTCGGCCCTGCCCTACTGGGACGATGCCCGCGCCTGGATCCTGGCCCGCCCGATGACCGGCTTCGCCGAAACCTTCGCCCAGTACATCGTCGAACTGGCGCCGGGCGGCGGCAGCGAATGGCCGGAACCGGACCCCGATGCCGAAGGCGCGATCTTCATGGTCGACGGGGCGATGACGCTGAGCCTGGGCGACGAGGATTACGTTCTGGAACCCGGCAGCTTTGCCTACCTGCCGCCGGGCGCGAATTACACGCTGCACAACCATGCCGGCCCCGAAGCCCGGTTCCACTGGATCCGCAAGGCCTATGAAAAGGTCGAGGGCCTGCCGGTGCCGGACTTCTTTCTCAGCCATGACGACGACGTCGACCCGATCGAGATGCCCGAGACCGACGGCCGCTGGGCGACGACACGGTTCATGGATCCCGAGGATCTGCGCCACGACATGCACATCACCATCGTCACGGTCCAGCCCGGCGCGGTGATCCCCTTTGCCGAAACCCACGTGATGGAACACGGGTTGTACGTGCTGCAGGGGCGCGGCGTCTACTACCTGAACGGCGACTGGGTCGAGGTCGAGGCCGGCGATTTCATGTGGCTGCGCGCCTTCTGCCCGCAGGCCTGTTACGCCGGGGGCAACGAACCCTTCCGGTACCTTCTGTACAAGGACGTCAACCGGCACCCCAAGCTGCGGCTGCCCTGATATCCACCGGTGGCGGTGGGTCGGAACGACCCACCCTACGCCCGTCGCGCCGGGCGGCCACACCGGGAAGACCCCGAACCACCACACCCGGCCCCACCGGATCGCCCGCCCGATGCGGCGCCCGCACCGGCTATTCGGTCAGGTCCAGTTCTTCGTTGATCGCGTCCAGCGTCGCGATCCGCTGGGTCACGGCGTCGGCGTTGCGCCCGACATAGGACAGCGCCAGCAGCCGCAGCATGGATATCATCGTCGCGTGGGTCGGCAGGATCCCGTAGCTGGCGACATGGCAGGGCAGCACGAATTCCGAAAACCGCTGGGCCTGCGCCGCATAGGCATGATCGGTGATGGTGATGATCCGCATCCGCGTCGTGCGCGCATGGGCCAGCAGCACCGGCAACAGCCTCGGGCGCGGCTCGAACGTCAGCAGCACCAGCACGTCGCGCGGCCCCGACATCGACAGTTCCGATGCCCAGTCCTGGCCCGATCCCTCGATCTGGTGCACCCCGTGGCGCAGCCGCGTGAACATCGTCCGGCCCAGCCGCGCGATCCCGTATTCGTCGCCGAAGCCCAGGAACCAGACGCTCGGCGCGGCCTCAAGCACCGCCGCGATTTCCGGCAGCATGTCGGCGCGCATCTCCTCGAAGGTGCGGGTCAGGTTGCGCTGTTCCAGGTCCAGGTGTTCCGACAGCGTCCGCCCCAGCGACGCCGTTTCGGGCTGGGTGTCGAATCGAACGAACGGTTCGCGGCTGTTGCGTTCCTCCCGCGCCTGGATCCGCACCTCTTCGAAATCCGCATATCCCAGACTGCGAAAAAATCGAGCAGTCGTCGCCTTGGACACCCCGGCCAGCGATGCCAGCTCGGTCGCCTTGTGGGTTTCGACAAGCCCTTGATTCTCCATCAGAACGGCCGCGATTTTCTGCTCGCTCGACGTCAGGCGCGCATATTTCTCCTGGATGCGAAGGATCAGTCTGGAAGCCATGTGAACCGCTTTTCCCTTGACGTCTGAAACTAAGGTTTCACAACAATGAAACACTGAAACGGCAAAGGCAACAAGATGACGTCCTCCAGAATGATCCGCGAAAGAATATGGACGAGGCTGCATGACGTGGCGAGGCCGGATACCCGATTCCACATGAACTTTGCCGAGGTCATCCCCGATTTCGAAGGCTCGGACGCCGCGACCGACCGGCTGGTCCAGGACCCCGCCTATCAAAACAGCAGCTTTGCCTTCATCACGCCGGACAATTGCCTTGTCGACCTGCGCCGCCGGATGATCGAGGCGGGCAAGCCCTTTGTCATGTCGACCTACGGCATCTATCGCGGCTTCCTGTATCTCGACCCGGCCAAGGTGCCTGCGGGCGCCGCGCTGTACGCCGCCTGGCTGGATGGCATGGAACATTTCGGCGAACCGGTGACGCTGGAACAGATCTCGGCCATGGGCCGGTTCGACTACCTGGTCACCGGCGCTTCGGCGGTGTCGATGAACGGCGTGCGCTTCGGCAAGGGCCACGGGTTCTTCGACCTGGAATGGGGCATGTTCACCGACCTGGGGTTCGTCGACGAAAAGACCCCGGTTCATGCGCTGGTCCATGACATCCAACTGATCGAGGAACAGCTTCAGCCGTCTGAAACCGACATCCTGGTCGACAAGATCTTTACCCCCGGCGGCACCCACGTGGTCGGCCGCCGCGCCAAGCGGCCCAGCGGCGTGAAATGGCCGCTGCTGGACCCGAAACAGATCGCCGACACACCGCCCCTGCAGGAATTGCAACGCCTTCAGGGGCTGGCCTGACCCCGCCCGAAACCGTCAAAAAACTGCCAAAAAACGCCTGACAACAAGGAGATATCATCCATGACCGCCACGCTGAACCGCCGCGCCTTCCTGGGCACCGCCACTGCGGGCCTTGCGTCCATGTCCCTGCCCCGGATGGGCCGGGCCACCACCCGCCCGCTGACCATGCAGGCCGCATGGATCAACGACGCCGAATTCACCGGCTATTTCGTCGCCATGGACGAAGGCTATTACGCCGACGCCGGGCTTGACCTGGAATACCTCTCCGGCGGCCCCGACGTGATCCCCGAAAGCACCCTGATCGCCGGACGCGCCCACCTGGCGCTGACCACCCCGGACACCACGATCAAGGCGATTTCCGAACAGGGCGCGCCGTTCAAGATCATCGGCGCCCAGTACCAGAAGAACCCGATCGGCATCGTGTCGCTGGCCAAGACCCCGATCAACGAACCCAAGGACCTGATCGGCAAGACCCTGGCCGTGCCGCCGGTCAACGTGATCTCGGTCAACGCGATGCTGAAGATGAACGGCATCGATCCCAGCCAGGTCAACATCGTCCCCTACGCCTACGACCCCACGCCCCTGATCAAGGGCGAAATCGACGCCAGCCTCGATTTCACCACCAACGTGCCCTTCACCATCGCCCAGGCGGGCGAGGAAGCGACGTCGTTCCTGCTCTACGATTACGGCTACACGATCTACAACGACACCGTCGTGGTGACCGACACCGTGCTGAACGAAAAGCGCGACCTGCTGATCGACTGGCTCGCCGCCTCGCGCAAGGGCTGGGCCGCGAACCTCGCCGATCCCACCGTCTGGCCGGCGAAATTCGCCAACACCCACTTCAAGGGCACCGGTCGCTCGATCGAAAACGAGGTCTATTTCAACACCGCCCAGAAACCGCTGATCGACTGCCCCGAAGGCTGCATGGCCCTGACCGGCGACGGCATCGAAAAGTGCCTGTCCGCCCTGGGCGAAGTCGGCATCGTCGGCCACACCGACATGTTCGACACCACCCTCCTGGCCCAGATCTGATGACAGCGCCTGACGGGATATCGCTGGCCGGTGTCGGCAAGACCTTCACCGGCCGTGGCAAGGTGGTCGAAGCGCTGCGCGACGTGACGCTGTCCTGTCGACCCGGCTCCTTCACCTCGATCATCGGCCCGTCAGGCTGCGGCAAATCCACGGTGATGCGCATCGCCCTGGGGCTGGAAAGCCCCGACACCGGCGACATACGCATCGCCGGCCAGCCCTCTCTGGAGGCCGCACGCGCCGGCATCACCGGCGTCGCCTTCCAGGACGCCGCGCTTCTTCCCTGGCGCTCGGTGCGCCGCAACGTCGAGGTTCCGCTGCAGGTCCTCGGTCGCAAACCCGACACCGCCCATGTCCAGGCGATGATCGACCTCGTCGGCCTCAACGGCTATGAAAACTCCCTGCCCGGCGAATTGTCGGGCGGCATGCGACAGCGCGTCGCCATCGCCCGCGCCCTGGTCACCCATCCCCAGGTCCTGTTCATGGACGAACCCTTCGGCGCGCTCGACCAGATCCTGCGCCGCCAGATGAACGTCGAACTGCAACGCATCTGGTCCGAAACCGGGTCGACCGCCCTTCTGGTCACCCATGGCATCGACGAAGCCGTCTTCCTGTCCGACCGCGTCGTCGTCATGCACGCCGATCCGGGCCGCATCGTCGACGTGATCGACGTGCCTTTCGACCGGCCCCGCACCCCGCCGCTGTTCTCCGATCCCGCCTTCCACAAGGTCTGCGACCACGTGGCCGAGGTCCTGCATGGCGGCTGACCTCCTGCGCCGCCACACCGGCCTGCGCAACCTGATCCTCCTGCTGGTCCTCTGGGAAATCATTGGCCGGCTCGGCCTTGTCGCCAGCGGCGCGCTCCCCCCGCCCAGCGCCATCGGGATCCGCCTCTGGCAGGACCGCGCCGATTACCCGGGCCACATCGGCGCCACGCTCTACGCCTCGGTCATGGGCTTCCTGATCGGCAACGCCATCGCCATCGCCGCCGGTGTCGCCTTTGCCCTGTCGCCCCCCCTGCTGCGCCTGTTCCGGGGCATCAACATCGCCGCCTTCGCCCTGCCCCCCATCGCCATCGCGCCCATTCTCGCGCTGACCATGACCGGCATGGCTCCCCGCATCACGCTGGCCGCCCTTGGCGTCTATTTCGTCACCATGACCGCCACGGTCATCGGCCTGTCCCAGGCCGACAGCCGGGCGGCGGACGTGATCCGCGCCTATGGCGGCAGCCGCTGGACCCTGCTGCGGCTGGTCCAGTTTCGCGGCGCCGTGCCGTCGATCCTTGCCGGCCTGCGCATCGCCGCGCCCAATGCCGTGCTGGGCGCGATCCTCGCCGAATTCGGCGGCGGCGGGCGCTGGGGCCTCGGCGCCTACCTCCTCGGCTCGCTCGGCCGCGCCGAACCCGACCGGCTCTGGGGCATCGGCCTGATCGCCACGCTGATCGCCGGGCTGTCCTATGCCGGCTTCGCCCTGTTGTCGCGCAGCCTGCTGGGGTCCACCCGCGCGGTGACGCTGAACACCGCCGTCCCCACGGGCCGGGCCACCCCCGGCCCCCTGCCGGGACGCATCGCCATGGCCGCCGCCACATTGGCCCTGCCCTTCGTGCTCTGGTGGGCCCTGATCAAGCTCAGCGGCGCGCCCTCGATGATCGCCAAGACGCCGATGGACGTGCTGACCTACCTGTTCCTCGGCCCCACCGCCGCAACGGCCCAATCCAAACTGCTGGCCGCCCTCGCCCAGACCCTGCCGATCACCTTCGCCGGCATGGCCGCCGGCCTCGCCTTTGCCTTCCTGCTGGCGATCCTGTCGCGCCTCACGCCCCGCTTCACCCAAGCCTTCATGCCGGTCGCGCTGATCACCCAGACCATGCCGCTTGTGGCGCTGACCCCGCTGCTGGTGCTGATCCTCGGGCGCGGCACCTCGCTGACGCTCTGGATCACCATATCGGTCACCTTCTTTCCCGCCTTCGTCACCCTCGCCCAGGGCCTCGCCCTCGTCCCCCGCAGCGCCGAAGACCTCCCCCGCGCCTACGGCGCCTCCCGCTGGACACAGCTGCGCATGGTGACGATCCCGGCCTCGCTGCCCTACCTTTTCGCCGCCACCCGCCTGACGGTGCCGCGCGCGCTGCTCGGGGTGATGATCGCCGAATGGCTGGCCACCGGGCGCGGCCTTGGCAACCTGCTGAACCAGTCGCGCGGCTACCTGGATTACGGCATGATCTGGTCGGTCGCCGCCGTCTCGGTGATCCTGTCGGTGGTCTTCTATCAGCTGGTCGTCACGGCGGAACGCCAGGTCCTGGGCCGTCTCGGCATGACCACGACGGAATGACCCCCTGCGACCCGGCTACGTCCTGACGGGGCCTTGGCTACGTCTTGTCGGTGTCCGTCCCGTCCCCGGCATCCGTGTCGTTGTAGTCGTCGGGATTGAACTCTTCCGGGTCGTAGGCTTCTTCGTGCTCGGCAATTCCGGTGACATAGCTGGTTCCCGTCTCTTCATCGAAGACCAGCCCGTAATTCGCCCGCCCCTCGGACCTGAAGCGAAGGTATTCGTGGATGCCCGCGTAGACGAAGGCCACGAGGAAGGGCACCATGATGAGGAAGGCCAGCAGGTGGGGGTTTATGGGAATGCTCCTTTGCGATCCATTCGGCGTCAGGTTTCAGGGGTCGGCACCACAGCGTAACACGGACCCCGCCGCGCATTTCAACCGTCCCGGCCAAATCGTGATACCCTCACCGCCAGCCGCGCATCGTCGGCCCGCGGGATGGCGATCTCCCCTCCGAGCCTCTCGATGAATGGCAGCCACGTCCCTGCGACCTCGACACTGCGCGCCCGGCCCCACCAAATCGCCAGCCCGGTGCGGCGGGCCGGCGATGCGCGGCGGCTTCGCCTTTGGCCCGCGCGATGGCATGGGATCGACCTCCGGATTGACCCGGACGCGGCGGTCGCCCTGCCCTCTTTGGACAGGGCCAAGTCCTAACGAAAGGTAAAACCGCCTCTGCAAGCCATTGGAATCGTTGATGCGCGCCCCTGTCCCACGCGTGGGACAGGGAAAGGGTTCCTCAGACCACGGCCTCGATTTCCTCGGGGAGGATCAGGTTCAGCACGATGGCGATCAACGCCGCCGGCAGGATCCCCGACGCCCCCAGGATCCGCACCGTATCTGGCAGGTACTGCAACGCATTGGTCGCCCCCGGCGCGGTATTGAGAACCTCAAGCTGCAGGCCCAACCCGATCGACAGCGCCAGCGCAAAGATCACCATGTTCCGCTTGTTCCAGACCACGTCGGCCAGCATCGACACCCCCGCCGCGGCCACCATGCCGAACATCACCACGACGCCCCCGCCCAGCACCTCGATCGGCACGGTCTGCACGACCGCCCCCACCTTGGGCACCAGCCCGCAGACGATCAGGAAGATCCCGCCGATGGTCACCACGTGCCGGCTCATCACGCCGGTCATCGCGATCAGGCCCACATTCTGGCTGAACGACGTGTTGGGCATGCCGCCAAAGATCCCGGCCACCGCCGTGCCCAGCCCGTCGGCAAAGGTCGCGCCCTCGATCTCCTTGTCCGTCGCCTCGCGCCCGGCGCCGCCCTTGCAGATCCCCGACACGTCGCCGACGGTTTCCACCGCCGACACGAAGGCCATCAGGCAAAAGCCCACGATGGCGGCAAAGGACAGTTCGAACCCGTACTTGAACGGCTGCGGCAACGCGAAGGCGGCGGCCCGGTCCCAGCTGCCGGCGATGGTGTCGAACGACAGCACCCCGGTCAGGATCGACAGGATGTAACCCGCCACGATCCCCACCAGCACGGCGGACACCGACAGCATGCCCTTGGTGAAGAACTTCACCAGCAGCGTCACCACGATCACGAACAGCGCGATGAACCAGTTCAGCAGCCCGCCGTATTCATCCGCGCCCCCCGCCTTTGCCGGCACGCCGCCGGCGGCGTATTCGATGCCCACCTTGACCAGCGCCAGCCCGATCATCAGCACCACCAGCCCGGTCACCAGCGGCGGCAGGGCAAAGCGGATCCTGCCGATGATGAAGCCCAGGCAGGCATGGAACATCCCGCCGATCAGCACGCCGGTGAACAGCGCGGCCAGCCCGTCGACGCCCTTGCCCGCCGCCAGCGGGATCATGATCGGCAGAAAGGCGAATGACGTCCCCTGCACGATCGGCAGCGCCGCGCCGACCGGGCCGATGGTGATAGTCTGCAGCAGGGTCGCGATGCCGGCGAACAGCATGCACATCTGGATCATGTACAAAAGCTCGGGGAAGTCCGGCGAATTGGATCCGAACCCGAAGCCCGCCACCCCCGCGACGATGATCGCCGGGGTCACGTTGGAAACGAACATCGCCAGCACGTGCTGGATCCCCAGCGGGATCGCCTTGTGCAGCGGTGGCGTGTAATTTGGATCCCGAAGCTGTTCCGGCGTCCCGATGCTTTCTGTCATTGTCCCTGTGTCCTTGTTTTGGTGTCGTCTTATCCTTCTGGCACCACCACCCGGTAGGGTTGGTCGAACCAGTGTTCCTCTAGGTTGGCGCCGTCGCCGATCCGGTCCACCACCGCAAACAGCCCCGGCCCGTGCAGCGGCGTCAGCACCCCGTGCCAGGTGCCCCGGCGAAGGTTCACGCCCTGGCCCGGCAGCGTCAGGAAGGCCTGCGGCAGGCCGGGCGTGCCGCCGTTGTCCGGGGCCACGACCACCAGGAAGGGCTGATGCGTCATCGGCAGGAAGGCCTGGGATCCGTCCGGGTGCCGTTCGACCATGTCCAGCGTCAGGGGAAGGGTGCGCGGTTCGGCGTTGAACAGGCTGATCCCCGCCCGGCCATCGGCGAAATCCATCGCGGCCCGGTCGTGGTAGCGCCCGCAAAGCCCCTGGTTGATGATCTTGTCGGGTGCGCCTTCGGTGTCCAGCACGTCGCCGAAGGGGGCAAAGGCGTCACGGGTCAGGGGGCGGATGACGATGTCGGTCATGGCAGGATCGCCTTCAGACGATGCAGCGCGATCCGTTCGACCTGCTTGCAGGCTTCGGCGAATTCGGTGTCGCGGTCATTGTCGACCCGCCGCTTGAAGGCGGCAATGATGCCCGCCTTGTCATGGTCGCGCACGGCGATGATGAAGGGAAAGCCGAACTTCTGCGTGTAGGCGTCGTTCAGGGCGGTGAATTCGGCCCGCTCCGCATCGGTCAGCAGGTCCAGCCCGGCCGAAGCCTGTTCCGCCGTCGAGTCCGCCGTCAGCCGCTTGGCCGCGGCCAGCTTGCCGGCCAGGTCGGGATGCGCCTTCAGCACCTCCAGCCGCATATCCTCGCCAGCCGACCGGAACACCCGGGCCAGCGCGTTCTGCAGGCCGACGGCGGTGTCATGGGCATACCCCAGCTCAAGCGCCCAGGCGCCTTCGGCGATCCAGGGCGAATGTTCGAAGATGCCGCCATAGGCCGCGACGAACGCGGCCTTGTCCATCTCGGACGGGCGCACGCGGTCCTGGGCGGGATGCACGCGGGCCCAGTGTTCGGCGATCTGCAGGCGCGTGGCGAACCAGACGCCTTCGTGGCCCTTCACGTAATCCAGGAACCGCTGCAGCGCCGCCGCGCGCCCCGGACGCCCCACCAGCCGGCAATGCAGGCCCAGCGACAGCATCCTGGGCGACCCCGCAAGGCCTTCGGCATAGAGCATGTCGAAGGAATCGCGCAGGTAGGCAAAGTACTGATCGCCCGAATTGAACCCCTGCGGCGTGGCGAATCGCATGTCGTTGGCGTCCAGCGTGTAGGGCACGATCAGCTGATCGCGGCCGGCGATCTTCTTCCAGTAGGGCAGATCGTCGTCATAGGTGTCGGCGACATAGGCAAAGCCGCCTTCCTCCGCCGCCAGGTCGACCGTGTTGATCGACGTCCGGCCCAGGTACCAGCCGCGCGGGCGTTCGCCCACGACCTCGGTGTGCAGGCGGATGGCCTCGTGCAGCATCGCCCGCTCGTCTTCGGCGGGCATGTCCTTGAACTCGATCCATTTCAGCCCGTGGCTGGCGATCTCCCAGTCGGCCTCCTGCATGGCGGCGACCTGTTCGGGGGATCGCGCCAGCGCGGTGGCCACGCCGTAGACCGTGACCGGAAGATCCTTCATCATCCGCCACAGCCGCCAGAACCCGGCGCGGGCGCCGTATTCATAAATGGATTCCATGTTCCAGTGCCGCTGGCCCGGCCATTGGGCGGCGCCGACGATCTCGGACAGGAATGCTTCGGATGCGGCATCGCCATGCAGGATGTTGTTCTCGCCGCCCTCTTCGTAATTCACCACGATCTGAACGGCGATCTTCGCGCCGCCGGGCCATTGCGGATCGGGGGGTGTCGCGCCGTATCCGATCATGTCGCGGGGGTAACGGGTCATGGCGGGCCTCATTCGGTTTCATTCTGTTCTATTGCGCCCCAGCTTGGCGCATGGTCTGAATTCAACGGCAAGCGAAGAAAATGACAAGCGGTTGCGTAAATCGACGGCACCCGCGGCAGCAGATCGGAACGGAAGGACCCTCATGGCCGGATATCTTACCACCCACGTGCTGGACACGGCCCGGGGTTGCCCGGCCAAGGACATCCAGGTCGAACTGTTCCGCATCGACGGCGACGACCGCCACCACCTGCGGACGTTGACCACCAATCACGACGGGCGCACGGACACGCCGATCCTGCCCGAGGAAGAATTCGAGCCCGGCACCTACGAGCTGGTCTTTCACACCGGACCCTACCTGGACCGGACGGACGTGCCGCCCGAAAGCCCGCGGTTCCTGAACAAGATCCCGATCCGCTTCGGCATGTCCGAACCGTCGCATTACCATGTGCCGCTGCTGCTTTCGCCCTTCGGCTATTCGACCTATCGCGGCAGCTGAACGCGGCGGGCAGCGGGCGAACGGGGTGGGTGGGCGGGCGTTCGGCCGCTGCCCTGCCCCGAAGGGGCATCAACTGCCTCGATCATGGGCCAACCCGGGCTTGTCGCCCCTGCGGTGACGCATAAGGATTGATCCAGGTCCCCGAACCTCGGACAAGCAAGAACAACCAACAGGAGACCCTCATGTTCGACATGCCCGTGCTGCTGGACTGGGCCAGCTTCGCGATACGCTGGCTGCACGTGATCACGGCCATCGCCTGGATCGGCTCGTCCTTCTATTTCATCGCGCTGGACCTCGGGCTGAACCGCAACATCCAGGGCCCCGCCGATGGCGAGGAATGGCAGGTGCATGGCGGCGGCTTCTATCACATCCAGAAGTACCTGGTGGCCCCCGACCAGATGCCCGACCACCTGACCTGGTTCAAATGGGAAGCCTATTCGACCTGGCTGTCGGGTGCGGCGCTGCTGATGGTGGTCTACTGGGCCGGGGCGGAATTGTTCCTGATCGACCAGTCCAAGGTCTTGCTGCCCGACTGGGCCGGCATCCTGATCTCGGCCGCGTCGCTGACGATCGGCTGGCTGGTCTATGACCGGCTGTGCAAATCGGGCCTGGCGGAAACACCGACGCGGCTGATGGTGATCCTGTTCGCGCTGCTGGTGGTGATGGGCTGGGGCTATACCCAGGTGTTCACGGGGCGGGCAATGATGCTGCACCTGGGCGCCTTCACCGCCACGATCATGACGGCGAACGTGTTCTTCATCATCATCCCCAACCAGAAGATCGTGGTCGAGGATCTGCAGGCGGGCCGCACGCCCGACCCGAAATACGGCCAGATCGCCAAGCTGCGGTCGCTGCACAACAACTACCTGACCCTGCCGGTCATCTTCCTGATGCTGTCCAACCACTACCCGCTGGCCTTCGCCACCCAGTACAACTGGATCATCGCGGCGCTGGTCTTCCTGATGGGCGTGACAATCCGGCATTTCTTCAACACGACGCACGCCCGCAAGGGCACGCCTTGGTGGACCTGGGCCGTGACCGTGGCGCTGTTCCTGGCCATCGTCGCCCTGTCCGTCGCCGGCCGCCCCACCGCCGGGCTTGAGGACAACACCGCCGCCCTGCCCCCGCAGGCCGCACGCTTTGCCTCGGCCGAGGGGTTCGAGGACGTGACCGACATCGTGGTGGGCAATTGTTCCATGTGCCACGCCCGCGAACCGCTGTGGGAGGGCATGATCCACGCCCCCCGCGGCGTCTACCTGGAAACGCCGGACGACATCGCGCTGCACGCGAAACAGATCTACCTGCAAGCGGGGATGAGCCAGGCGATGCCGCCCGCCAACCTGACCTTCATGGATCCCGAAACCCGCGCGATCCTGGTGCGCTGGTACGAGGACGCCGAAGGCTGACACCCGGGGGGAGCGATGATCATCGTCCTGAACGGCTATCCCGGCACCGGCAAGCTGACCATCGGGCGGGCCCTGGCGGACAGGATGAAGGGCCGCCTGCTGGACATCCATTCCGTCTACATCCATTCCGTCTACAACATCGCCTTCGCGCTGACCGAATTCCGCAGCCCTGAATTCCGCGAAGCCGTCGAACGGGTCGAGGCCATCGCCCATGACCTGATCCTGAAACGCCCCCCGGACGAACCCATCATCCTGACCACCGTCTTGACCGCCGTCTTGACCGCCGTCTTGACCGCCGTTTCGGCCGGCGACAACGCATGGGGCCGGGCGGAATGGGCCCGGATGCAGACATTGGGCGCGCGGCGCCCGCCCTTCTGTGTCGTCCACGTGCACTGCGCGCTTGACGAAAACATCCGCCGCATCACTTCGCCGGGCCGGCAGGCCTCGCGCAAGCCGGTGGATGCGCAGATGGCGCGCCGCAACCACGCCGGGGCCAGGCCGCTGATGGGGGACGACGCCACGCATCTGCTGCGGCTGGACACCACGGAGCTTGGCGCCGATGCCGCGGCCCAGGCGATCGCGGCCTGGGCGCTGGACCGCCCGGCCCGGGCATAGGGGCCGGCGCGCCACAATCGGCACAACTTCCCCGACAGCCGTGCAAATTTCGCTTCCTCGATACGGGATGCCCGTGCCAAACATGATCAACTGGCGAGCGATCAAATCGCACCGCAGAATCCAGAAGGGGAGCGGCGGGCGCACATGCGTCTTCCAGCATTGGCCATCCGGCCCGGCAAGAGGGTCCGACACGCCACACGGCATGTCCTGCAGGTCGCGCTGCTTTTGCTGCTGTGCCTGTCCGGCGCGGCCCGCGCCTGCACCCTGCCCGACAATTACCTGTCCGATGTCCGCCCCGGCCTGACCGGCGAACCCACCGCGGTGTCGCTGGGCATCGGCATGACCGACGTGCTGGGGGTCGATGACGTCAACCAGCAGATGGATATCGATTTCTTCGTCCGGATGGACTGGGTCGATCCGCGCCTGGCCACCCTGACCGGCTGCCGCTTTCCGGTGACCGAGGTCTGGTTCCCCGAGATCTACATCCTCAATTCTTCGAAACTGACCCAGAAGCGGCGCAATGCCCGCAATGACGTGTCGGTCGAGGCGGGCGGGCGGGTTGTCTATGTCAACCGCCTGACCGGCGAGGTGTCGACCTATCACAACCTCGCCCGCTTTCCCTTCGACACCCAGATCTTCGAGATCGAGGTGTCGGTGCCGGAATCCAGCGTGACCGAGATCGTGTTGCAGCCGAATTACGAACGCACCTGGCTGGGCGACAAGCTGAACATCGAGGGTTGGGATTTCCAGTCGATCCAGATGGACGTGGCCGACACCTACCTGGATCAGCTGCAGCAAACCGTGTCGGTGGCGACGGTCAAGCTGAACGCGGCGCGCAAGTCGAACTATTACATCTACCGGGTCCTGCTGCTGCTGACGATCGTGGTGGCCATGTCCTGGGTGATCTTCTGGGTGCCGCCCGGACGCTACGAATTCCAGATCGGCATCTGCGCCACGGCGATGCTGACCACCATCGCCTTCAACTTCTCGGTCTCCTCGGTCCTGCCGCGGGTCGCCTATCTGACGGTGATGGACCGGCTGGTCATCTGGGCCGTCGTGCTGATTTTCCTGGCAACCGTGCAGGCCCTGATCACCGCGCGGCTGATCGTCAACGAACGCGAAAAGCTGGCGCTGAGATTCGATCACATCTCGCGCTACCTGTTTCCGACGCTTTTCTTCGCCGGATGGTACCTGATCATCGTGGTCCTGTGATCACAGCGCCCTAGGTCCCCGGGCGGGGCCGTCTTGACCATCCGGGGCAGACCCCCCAAACCCGGCGAACAATCGCGCAACAGCAGCAGGCTAATTTCCGGGACGCGCCATTAAGCGTTAACGCGGCTGCGCGGGTTTGATAAAACCGGGAGGTAAAGAGGGGACATGATGTGGGTTCGGGCGGCGTGACAACCAGACTTTCGAACGGGCGCCGGTTCCGGCTTGCCCTTGCAATCGCGCTGGTGCCGGCCCTGGCCCCCAGCTTTGCACCGGCCTTCGAGGCCAAGCTGAGCACCGACGGCGGTCCGGAACGGTTGGAAAAGCGGCTGAGTTCAGGTTCGCTTTCGGTCACCCTGGCCGATGACGACAAGACCGAACACACATCCAGCGAGATCCTGGCCGCCGCGCGGTCCGATTACGCCACCCTGATCAGCCTGCTGTACGACGCCGGTTACTTCGGACCCGAAATCCACATCCTCGTCGATGGCCGCGAAGCCGCTTCGATCCCGCCGCTGGAAGCGCCGAAGGCGATCAGCCGCGTGGATATCCGGGTCACGCCCGGCCGTCTGTTTACCTTCGGCAAGGCGGACATCGGTCCGCTGGCCCCCGACACCGAACTGCCCGAGGGTTTTCGCACCGGCCAGCCGGCGCAGACGACGGTCGTCCGCAACGCCGCCATCACCTCGATCAACGCCTGGCGCAGCGATGGCCACGCCAAGGCCGACCTCAAGGGGCAGAACATCGTCGCCGACCACCCCAACGCCGTGCTGGACGTCGAGGTCGACCTGCTGCCGGGACCCCGGCTGGATTTCGGCGCGCTGACCGTGACGGGCAACCAGAATGTGCGCACCGATGCCATCCTGCGCATCGCCGGCTATCCCGAAGGCGAACAATTCGACCCGGCCGAGCTGGACCTTGTCGCCAGCCGCCTGCGCCGCACCGGGGCGTTTTCGTCCGTCACCGTGCGCGAGGCCGATACCCCCACCGCCGACGACACGCTGCCCATCGGCATCGTGGTCGGCGAACAGCCCAAGCGTCGCCTGTCGGCCGGTATCGAACTGTCGTCGGACGACGGGGTGAAGCTTTCGGGCTCGTGGATCCACCGCAACCTGTTCGGCGGGGCCGAGCGGCTGAAGATCGACGCCGAGACCGGCACCGATTATTCCTCGGGCGGGTTCGACGGCAAGCTGCGGTTCCGGCTGGACCGGCCGGCGTTCTTCGGCACCGACAACGACCTGTTCTACTTCGGCGGCATCGAATACCTGGACGAACCGCATTACACCGCCGTCAACCTCGACCTCGGGGCCGGTATCCGCCGCGTGTTCAGCGAGGACCTGATCGGTGAAACCTCGTTCGGGCCGTTCTATTCGACCGTCGACGACGCCTATGGAGACGGGCGCGAATTCCACCAGATCCGCTTTCCCTCGCGGCTGGAACTGGACAAGCGCGACGATCCGGTCAACGCGACCAAGGGCTATTACCTGCGCACCGACCTGACGCCCTTTGTCGGGCTCGACGGGACCGACAGCGGCGCGCGCGCGCTGGTCGACGGGCGGTCCTATTTCGCGGTCAGCGACAAGATCGTCCTGGCCGGCCGCGCACAGCTGGGCTCGGTCGTGGGCTCGACGCTGGAAGGCACCAACCCCGACCTGCTGTTCTTCTCGGGCGGCGCCGATACGGTTCGCGGCCAACCCTATGAATCCCTTGGCATTCCGGTAGGCGACGACATCGCCGGCGCCCGGTCCTTCCTGGGCTTGTCCGCCGAAGTCCGCACCCGCGTGACCACCGCCATCACCGTCGTCGGCTTCTACGATTTCGGCATGGTCGGCCCCAACAGCTTCATCGACCAGGACAATGAAAGCCAGTCCGGTGCCGGGCTGGGCGTGCGCTATGGCCTTGCCGGCATCGGCGCGCTCAGGGTCGACGTGGCCTATCCGGTCAGCGGCGACACCGGCGAGGGGCTGCAATTCTACATCGGGATCGGACAGGCGTTTTGACCGTGTACAAAGTCACAATCGTCGGGCTTACCGCCCTTACCCTTACCGCCACGCCGGTCCTGGCACAGGACAGTGACCAGGACAGCGGCGGGCGGCTGGTCCGCTTTCTGGAAAACACGCTGTCGGGCGATGGCCGGACGATCCGGGTCGTCGGCCTTGAAGGCGCGCTGTCGTCGCGGGCGACGATCCAGCGGCTGGAAGTCTCGGACGACGACGGTGTCTGGTTCGTGCTGGAAAACGCCGTGCTGGACTGGAACCGCCTGGCGCTGATCCGCGGCCGGTTCTCGGTCAATGAACTGTCGGCCGAACGCATCGACTTCATCCGCCCCCCCGGCACCACCACCCCCGCCAAGACCGAAGTCGCCACGCCCGAGGTCACGCCCTTTCAGGTGCCCGAACTGCCCGTGGCGATCCAGATCGGCAAGCTGTCCGTCAACGAGATCGACATCGGCGAACAGGTCGCCGGCACCGCCGCCGAGCTGAGTCTGGACGGCAACCTGTCCCTGGCCGACGGCGCGCTGGACGCGCTGCTGGACCTGGAACGCATCGACCGGCAGGGCGACCGGATCCTGATCGACACCAGCTTCGACAACAGCTCGCGCCAGCTGGACCTGGATATCGAGGCCAACGAAGGCCCCGGCGGTCTGATCGGGACGCTGGCCAAGCTGCCCGGCGCGCCGTCGGTCAACCTGGACGTCAACGGGTCGGGCCCTGTCGAGGATTTCGCGGCGACCCTGTCGCTGTCCACCGACAACCAGCTGCGGTTCGGCGGCGACATCACCCTGCAGGGCCTGTCGCCCGAGGCGGGCCAGGATGGCAGCGCCCAACAGGTGCCGCTGCGCTTTGCGGCCAACCTGGGCGGCGACATCCGCCCGCTGCTGCCCGAACAATTCCACGAATTCTTTGGCGCGGACACCCGGATTCAGACCAACGGCCAGCGCGATCCCGACGGAGCGATCTCGGTCGAAACGGTGCGGGTCAGTTCGCAGGCGCTGTCGCTGGACGGATCGCTGGATATCGACGCACAGGGCGACGTGGATGTGGTCCTGCTGCAGGCCGCCGTCCGCCCCGAGACCGGCGAAACCGTCACCCTGCCCGTGCCCGGCCAGGTGACCACCGTCGAACTGGTCCGCCTGACCGCCGGCTACGATGCCGCGCAGGGCCGAGACTGGAACGTGAATGCACGGGTCAAGGGCCTGGCCTCGTCCGAATTCGCCATGGACAACCTTGCGCTGACGGGCTCCGGCCAGGTCGGCGCGTCGGACGACGACGACATGCTGGTCGGACGGCTGAACGCCGACATCTCGGGGCTGGCGATGACCGACCCCGCGCTGGCCAAGGCCGCCGGAGAAGAGCTGACGCTGGATGGCGGCTTCCGCCTGATCAACGCGGGAGAGCTGATCCTCGAGGGGATGAATTTCAACGGCGCCGGGCTGGATGCCACGGTCGACGCCACGCTGGACGGGCTGGACAGCGGGCTTAGGGTGGACACCACCGTGCAGGCCTCGGTCGCCGATATCTCGCGCTTTGCCGACCTGGCGGGCAAGCCGCTGGAAGGCTCGCTTGACGCGTCGCTGCAGGGCCATGTCGTGCCCTTGTCCGGCGGCTTTGACATCCAGCTGGACGGCACCGGCCAGGACCTGGCCGTGGGCATCGACCAGGTCGATCCGCTGCTGGAAGGCCGCACCGACCTGACGGTCGACGCCGCACGCGACGAAACCGGTCTGACCCTGCGCAGCTTCACCGTCAACGGCACCGCGATCACCGCCAATGCCAGCGGCGTCGTGCGGTCCGAAGGCACCCAGTTGACCTTTGACGCCGAGGTCGACGACCTGGGCCGCGCGATCCCCGAACTTCCCGGCCCCGGCAAGCTGAGCGGCGATGTGCATGAAGAGGGCGACGCCCTTGTCGGCAAGGTCAGCCTGAGCGCGCCGCGCGGCATCTCGCTGACCGCCGATGGCCGCTATGTGGATGGCGCCAGCCAGGCGCATGTGGACGGCAGCCTGGATGACCTGGGCATCTTCGTGCCCCAGATGCCGGGCGCCGCACAGATCGTCGCCGACGTGGAACAATCGGGCGAAGATTTCACCGGCACCCTGCGCCTGCTGACCGAAGAAGGCAGCGAAGTGAAGGCCGACGGCATCTATGGCCCCGGCAAGACCAACGCCACGTTCGAGGCGATCCTGAAGGACCTGGGCATCTTCGTGCCCCAGCTGCCCGGCCAGGCCACCGTGACGGGCGAAGCCAAGGACAACGGCGACGGCGGCATCGACGGCACCGTCAAGGCGCAGATCGCCGACGGCAGCACCATCAACGCCCAAGGCACCTATGCCCCGGGCAGCATCAGCGCCACGTTCGACGGGTTCCTCAACGACCTGGGCACCTTCGTGCCGCAGATGCCCGGCCGCGCCTCGGTCTCGGGCGAGGTCGCGCAGGACGGCGAAAGCTATCAGGGCAAGGTCCAGGCCCGCGCCGCCGACGGCAGCCTGCTGGACGCCGAAGGCGTCTATGGCCCCGGCCGCACCGCCGGCACGTTCAAGGCAGACCTGAAGAAGCTGGAAGCCTTCGTGCCGCAGATGCCGGGCGAAGCCACCGCCAGCGGCGACGTGCGCCAGGAAGGCGACGCCTATATCGGCAGCGTCCAGGCCAACCATTCAGACGGCAGCACGCTGCAGGCCCAGGGCACCTATGGCCCCGGCCAGACCAAGGGCGATTTCAGCGCCGCGCTCACCAACCTCGGGGTCTTCGTGCCCCAGATGCCGGGCAGCGCCACGGTCACCGGCACCGTGGAAGAACGCGACAACGCCTATCGCGGCAAGGTCGACGCCAAGACCGCCGACGGCAGCACGCTGACCGCCCAGGGCGCCTATGGCGACGCCGAGAAGAACGTGACCTTCGATGCGCTGCTGGCCAATGTCGGCCGCTTCGTCCAGCCGGCTTCGGGCACCGCCCACCTGCAGGGCACCGCGCGCGAGGACAACGGATCCTACGTCGGCGACGTCACCGTCGACGGCACCGCAGGCATTGCGCTAAAGGCCAATGGCACGATCGACCCCGACGGGGATTCCCAGATCGCCTATGACGCGACGATCGACCGGGTCGAACGCTTTGTCCCCGATTTCCCCGGCCAGCTGGTGTCCACCGGCACGGCATCAGGGTCGGGCGATGTCTGGACCATCGACAGCCGGTCCTCGGGGCCGGCGGGTGTACAGGCGACCGTGGCGGGGACCTACAACCAGGCCTCCGGCAACGCCGACATCACCGCCCAGGGCCGCGCCCTGCTGGCGGCGGCCAATGCCTTCATCGCGCCGATGGCGGTCAGCGGGCCGGTGCAGTTCGACCTGCGGCTGAACGGTGCGCCGGGCCTGTCGGCCCTGTCGGGCAACATCGACCTGCCCGGCGCGCGGGTCGCGATCCCGCAGGTCTTTGGCCAGATCGACCCGCTGTCGGGACGGATCAGCATGAACAGCGGTTCGGCCCAGATCGATCTTAACGGGAACTGGGTCGACGGCGGCAGCTTCACGGTCAACGGGCCGGTCAGCCTGACGGCGCCCTACACCGCCGGGCTGAAGGTCGCGATCAACAACCTCGTCATGACCGACGGCGCGCTCTACCACACGTCGCTGGGCGGCAATGTGTCGATCGACGGCCCGCTTGTCGGTGCAGGCCGCATCAGCGGCGTGATCAACGTTGGGCCGACCGAACTGAACATCGCCGCCTCGGCCGGCGCCGCCGGCGGTTCGCCGATCCCGCCGATCACCCACGAAGGCGAAAGCCGCGGGTCCTTCGACACCCGCGAACGCGCCGGGCTGATCCGGGACGACAGCGACAGCAACGGCGGAGGCAGCAGCGGGCCGGGCTATGCGCTGGACGTGACGATATCGGCCCCGCAGCAGATCTTCGTGCGCGGCCGCGGGCTTGACGCGGAACTGGGCGGCGGGCTGAGCCTGCGCGGCACCACGTCCAACATCGTCCCGGCGGGCCAGATCGACCTGATCCGTGGCCGGCTGGACATCGTCGGGCGCCGACTGGAACTGACCCGGGGCAGCGTGACGCTGGAAGGCAGTTTCGATCCCTATATCGACTTTGCCGCCACCAACACATCGTCCGCCGGCACCGCCACGATCGAGATCTACGGCCCGCTGCAATCGCCCCAGGTCGACGTCACCTCCAGCCCCGCGCGGCCCCCGGAAGAGGCCCTGGGCCTGCTGATCTTCGGCGATCAGTTCACCAACCTCTCGCCGCTGAAACTGGCGCAACTGGCGTCGTCGCTGGCGACGCTGACCGGGCAGACCGGGCAGAACGGCGGCCTTCTGGGCCGGGCGCGCAGCGATCTTGGCGCGGCCTCGCTGGACCTGACGACGGATGATGAAGGCAACGCCCAGGTCGGTGTCGGCGCCTACCTGTCGGAACAGATCTATTCGGATGTCACGGTGAACACCGAAGGGCGGACCGAACTGAACCTGAACCTCGACGTGACCAACCGGATCACCGCCAAGGGCAAGGTCGACAGCGAAGGCAACAGCTCGGTCGGCCTGTTCTTCTCAAAGGACTTCTGATCCCGGTGCGGGCGGCCTGCACAGGCAGGCGACCCGCTTTCATCAGGTCCTGGACGACGCGGCTGACGCCAGCCTGCGGGATCACCGGCCATCGCGGTATTGGCCGGGGATGCGGGAGCCTCCCGGCATGGCGGCCCGGCGGATCACTGCAGATCCTTCACGGCCGGATAGCTTTTTCGATAGTGCCCGTGCGCCTCGGCGAAGGCGGCGACAAGGTCCGTCTGGGGCGCGACCGTCTCGGCGATCTGGGGTGGGGTCATCACGTCTTCGGGCGCGGCGCCGGTGACGCCGCAGATGGCCAGCCGCGCGGCGCCCAGGGCGGCGCCGAACTCCCCCGCCACCGGACGGTCCACGGGAATGCCCAGCACCGTCGCCAGCAGCCGGCACCAGTACAGCGACCGCGTCCCGCCGCCGATCCCGGTCACCCGGTCCAGCCGCGTGCCGGTCTGGGCCAGCGCATCCAGGCAATCCTTCAGCGCAAAGCTCACGCCTTCCATCACCGCCTTGGCCATGGCGGCGCGGTCGGTCCCGATGTCCAGGTTCAGGAACGCCCCGCGCAGGATGCTGTCGTTATGGGGCGTCCGTTCGCCCGACAGGTAGGGCAGGAACCGCACCGGTCCCGGCCCCAGCAGGTCATCGCCCAGCGACCCGGCCAGCGCCGCCGGGCTGACGCCGGTGATCCGGCCCAGCCAGTTCAGGCTGTCCGTCGCCGCCAGCACCACGCCCATCTGGTACCAGGCGCCAGGAATGGCATGGCAAAACGTGTGCACGGCGCTTTCGGGCCTGGGCGCGAACCCTTCCTTGCCCGCCAGCAGGACACCGGATGTCCCGAGCGAGACGAACCCCTGCCCTTCCCCCAGTGCCCCGATCCCGCAGGCGGCCACCGCGTTGTCCGCCCCGCCCGCCACCACGGCACAGGTCGCCGGCAACCCCAGCGCCTCGGCCCGATGGGGCAGGACCAGCCCAATCACGTCCGTGCCTTCCAGCAGCTTCGGCATCTGGTCCATCCGCAGACCCGATGCCGTGACCAGCGCATCCGACCAGTCCCTTGCGCCCACATCCAGCCACGCGGTCCCGGCGGCGTCCGACATCTCGGACGTCAGCCGCCCCGTCAGCCAGTAGTTCAGGTAGTCCTTCGGCAGCATGACCGTGGCGATGCGGGCAAAGATCTCCGGCTCATGCGCCGCCGTCCAGACCAGTTTCGGCGCGGTGAAGCCCGGAAAGACGATATTGCCGGACATCTCGCGGAACGCGGGCTGCAGATCCAGCGCGGCGGCCTCGGCATGGCTGCGCGTGTCGTTCCACAGGATCGCCGGGCGCAGCACATGCCCTTCGCCATCCAGCATCACCGCGCCGTGCATATGCCCCGACGTCGCCAGCCCCTTCACCTCCGCCAGCTCGACCGGATGCGCCGCCCGCAGGTCGGCCACCACCTTGCCCAGGGCCGTGACCCAATCGGCCGGGTCCTGCTCGCTCCATCCCGGATGGGGGTGTGCGGCGTCATAGACCGCCTCGGCCTGGCCGATGACCACACCTTCTTCGGTCACCAGAAGCGCACGCAGCCCCGATGTTCCCAGATCAAGACCCAGATACATGGCAAATCCTCCCTTGGCCGGGATGTTCACGCTAACACCCGGAACATGTCAAAGCGTTTTGCGGATCGCCCCCGGGTCAGGGGCACCGGATCAGGCGCACCGGATCACGCAGAGGTCGGCAGTCCGGTGATCTCTCCGGCCAGGTAGGCCTCGCGCAGGTCGCCGCGCTGCAGCTTGCCGCTGGTGGTCCGCGGGATCGACCCGCGCGACACGAAAAGCACCTCGCGCACGCTCATCCCCAATTCGCGGCTGATCCGCCCGGCGATCCGTTGCCCCAGGTCGGCCAGAACCTCCGGGGCGGTCCGCCGATCGATTTCCACCACCACCACGGGCTGTTCACCCTGCCCGTCGGTGGCCACGGTGAACGCCGCCGCCCGCTCCATCCCGCCCGATCCGCCTTCGCGTTCGGCCAGGTTCTCCAGCTCTTCGGGCATGTAATTGGCGCCGTTGACGATCAGGATCTCCTTGATCCGCCCCGTCAGATAGATCTCGCCCGCGCGCATGAAGCCCAGGTCGCCGGTCTTCAGCCAGTCGCCGTCAAAGGCCGCCGCCGTCGCCTCGGGATTGTTGTAATAGCCGGAAATCACGCCGCCCGCCTTCAGATAGACCTCGCCGATCTCGCCCTCGCCCAGCTCGCCCTCGGGGCCCATGATCTTCAGCTCGGTCTCGCGCAACGGCGCGCCACAGCACACGACGTGCAGCCGTTCGCCCCGCGAATCCGGTTCCGACATGCCGGTGCGCAGGCCCACGGCCTTCTGGTCCAGCGTCACGCCCAGCGTCGCCTCGGCCATGCCATAGGACGGCGCCAGCATCTCGGCCGGACATCCGGCCGCGGCGAACTGGCCCAGGAAGGCCGACAGGGTCTCGGCCCGGGTCATTTCGGCGCCGATGAAACAGGTGTGCCAGGACGACAGGTTCATCCCGTCCATCTGCGCCTCGGTCACCCGGTTGACGGCGTGATGCAACCCGAAGTTGGGCATTCCGCACATCGGCGCATCCATGGTCCCAAGGTGTTTCAGCCATTCCTGCGGCCGCGACAGGTACGCGTTGGGCGGAAAGACCGCGATCTCGACCCCGTTCATGATGCCGCCCATCGTCATCACCAGCCCGAAATCGTGGAACAGCGGCAGCCATGTCGTCCCCGACCGGGGCGCATTCCCGCCGCGCCGCCGCGTGGCGGCGTCGAACATGGCCCAGACGTTGTGCATCATCCCCCGATGGGTGATCTGCGCGGCCTTGGGGATCCCCGTCGACCCGCTGGTCAGCTGCAGATACGCGATGTCGTTGGGCCCGGCATCCCAGGGCTCGGGCAGATCGCCGGCCGCCGTCAGTTCCTCGGGCGTGACCACCCGGCAGCCTTCAGGCGCCGAATCCGCCCGTGCCCGCAGGGCTTCGCCACAGATGACCATCCGCGCGCCCAGCAGTTCGGCGATGCCGAACGTCTTCTCTTCGCGGTAGGCGGCCGAGCCCATGGCGAACCCCGGCGACGCCGCAACCGGCAGCGCGCCCAGCCACAGCGTCCCCAGCCAGCTGTCCAGCCAGTCCCAGGAATTCGCGAGGCAGATCAGAACCCGGTCGCCCGGGCGCACGCCGCCTGCGGCGATCCGGCCCGCCATCGCCTGCGCCGCGTCCAGGAACGCCTGGTAGCTGCGGCTGCTCACCGGTTTGCAGCGGCCGTTGTACATGGTGATGCGCCGGTCCGAATACCTGCGCGCGGCGGCCTGCACCGCATCGATCACATTGCGGTAGTCGTTGTAATGCATCGCCCGTCCTCTGAGTCCGCGCCGGTCCGGCACAGCCGATTTCGTCTTTCATTATCGTCACCGGCGGGACGATGTACAGCCATGTCAAAGGACAAGGCCGTTTGAAAAAATGCCACATCCACCGGGACTTCTGGCACAGCGCCTTGACGCTTGCGGTTGTGGCGGGCAGTGTCCCGGGCAAGGCGCCAGTTCGGGCCGTCATTGGGCCACCTTTCGGGGTCGGGGTGGGCCTTGTGTCCGATGCGAGGCTGAGCCGCCGGAACATGCACACGGCCCAACGGGATCAAATATGAGTACCCAGGACAAAATCCTGAGCCTGCTCGCCGAACATGCGGGTGTCGAAACGGTCAAGATGTCGGACAAGCTGTTCGGCGGTGGCATCAACCTGTCGTCGGTGGCCTACACCGAATTCGTGCTGGCCTTCGAAGAGCAGTTCGGCGTCGAACTCGACATGGACGGCCTCGACGCCTCGATCGAGACGGTGGGCCAGTTCGTCGACGTTCTCGAAGGCCACCTGGCCGCCCGGATCGGCTGAAACGGCGGGGCCCGGCACCCCGCTGCGGCCTCTTTCTGGCTGAAAATACCCCTGCGCGGACCAGACCGTCAGCGCGCCGCGCCAAGCAGGGCGGTCACGTTCAGATGCGCTTCGACGTGGGCCGCCAGCGCATCCAGCGCCGTCTCGACGCCCGCGTCGAAGGACGCCGCCGCGCCGGTCACGCCAAAGCCGTCCAGAAAGGCGGTGCGGAACCCGTCATCGCGGAACATGCCATGCAGGTAGCTGCCCATGACCCGTCCATCGGCGCTGATCGCGCCTTCGGGGCGGGTCCCGACATGGGCAAAGGGGCGGTCGCAATCGGCGCCCCTGGTGCGCCCGATATGGATCTCGTAGCCTGAAAACCCCTGCCCCGTCGCGTCGTGCCGGGCTTGCACCCGGGTCAGCCGCTTGTCCTGCGACATCAGCGTTTCGACATCCAGAAGGCCCAGGCCCGGGGTCTGTCCGGCCGGGCCCTCGAGTCCCTCGGGGTCGGCCACCGTTCGGCCAAGCATCTGATATCCCCCGCAGATCCCAAGGATCGCCCCGCCCCTGCGGCGATGCGCGGCCAGGTCCACGTCCCAACCCTGGGCGCGCAGAAAAGCCAGGTCGCCACGGGTCGACTTGCTGCCGGGCAGGATCACCAGGTCGGCGTCGCCGGGCAGAACCGCGCCCGCCTGCAGCATGGTCACCCGCACGCCGGGATGCTGGGCCAGCGGGTCCAGGTCATCGAAATTGGCGATCCGCGAAAGGCACAGGCAGACCACGTGCATGCCCTCTGTTCCGGGGCCGGATGAGATGTCGAGCGCGTCTTCGGCCGGCAATCGCCAGGCCTCCGGGAACCAGGGACAGACGCCGAAGCCGCGCCAGCCGGTGCGGTCTTCGATGAAGCGGTAACCGTCGTCGAACAGCCGTGGGTCGCCACGGAACTTGTTGATGAGGAAGCCGGCGATGCGGGCGTTGTCCTGCGCGTCCAGAACCGCCTGGGTGCCTATCATCTGGGCGATGACCCCGCCCCGGTCGATGTCGCCGGCCAGGATCACCGGCACGTCGGCGGCCACGGCAAAGCCCATGTTGGCGATGTCGCCGCGGCGCAGGTTGACTTCGGCCGGGCTGCCGGCGCCTTCGACGACGACCAGGTCATGGGCGCTGGCAAGACGTTGAAAACTTTGCAGAACCGCGTCCATCAGCCGGGGTTTCAGGGCGGCGTAATCGGCCGCCCTGGTGGTTGTCAGCCGCTTGCCCTGCACCACCACCTGCGCGCCCACGTCGGTTTCGGGCTTCAACAGGACGGGGTTCATGTCGGTCAGCGGTTCCAGCCCGCAGGCTTGCGCCTGCAGGGCCTGCGCGCGCCCGATCTCGCCCCCGTCGGCGGTGACGGCGGCGTTGTTGGACATGTTCTGCGGTTTGAACGGCGCGACCGTCAGGCCGCGCAGCCGGGCCGCGCGGCACAGGCCCGCGACCAGCATCGACTTGCCCACGTTCGACCCCGTGCCCTGGATCATCAGCGCCGGCATGTCAGCAACGCCTCGACCATGCCCACGAGCGGATCCAGGGTTTCCCGGTTGGCCGCGACCCATTCCTCGACCTTGCCCCGCACCAGATCGGCACGGTTTTCAGAGGTGAGCGCGATGCCGTCGATGGACACGGGCATGCCGTCTTCGATATCCACCAGTGAGGCATACATGTACTGCAGCGGTCCGCTCTCGTGATCCAACAGACCGACCTCAATGGCTGAAGATTCCAGTGCAAAGTCATCGTCCCAAGCCGCAGAAAAATCTGAGTAAGCTCTTGTTACGAAACAAGTCCTGCGGTCAATATCCCGGGGCAAACCGAGCTCTGTAAAGGCAGCATCCAGACAGGCCGAAAGTTCGGAACCGCTCAGGACCCCTGCCTCGTTCGCCAGTTCCGACAGCGACGGGGTTCCGAGATCGAGGTCAATCATTCTCCATGCCCATGCCGACAGCTGCTCGCGGTCTGCGCCTGTCAGGGCACGCAGCGTCATCAGGACATCCGCATCTGCCCGCTTCATGAGTCATTCCCTCCCGGAAACCTCGCCAGCATCTGCCCGCAAGAATTGTCGAACGCTTGACAAGTTCGGGGCGCGCCGTGATGGTCGCGCCCTGTTGGTGCCTGTTCTAGGACAGGTGAAAAGGGAATGCGATAGGGGCCACCGACCCCGAAGCGCAGCCGCCCCCGCGACCGTGACCGGAGAGGTCGGCCAGATGCCACTGAGCGATCGGGAAGGCAGGCCGTCCGACAGGGACTTCCCGCCAGGGGCCCCCTGACATCCGCAAGCCGGGAGACCTGCCAGCGACGGAATACGGTACCGGACGGGGTGTGTCGGTGGCGGGTTTGCTTGCCAGCGGTCCCGGTGCGCCCCCTCCTCTGAAAGCGAGGGCGATATGGCGGAATCTTCCGTTTTGTACAGAAAAGATCCGGTGGATGTGCTGATTTGTACAAAATGCCGAATGGGCCTTGCGGTCGAAAACGAGGCCGACCGGCCGGGGGTGAAGCTGCACGCGGCGCTCGCCGATGCGGACCTGCCGGAAGGTGTCAGATTACATGCCGTCGAGTGCCTGTCGAATTGTGATCACGGCTGTTCCGTCGCGTTGCGCGGCGGGCCGAAGCGATGGACCTATGTCTATGGCAACCTCGATTGCGAACCCGCGTCCGTCGACGTGATCGTCGAAGGCGCGACGCGCTACCTTGAGACCGAGAACGGGCTGGTGCCCTGGCGCGACCGCCCCGTTCATTTCCGCAAGAACTGCATTGCCCGCATTCCCCCTCTGGAGCTGCCCGAATGAGCCCTACGCTTGAGAAACTGCCCGTCACCGTGATCACCGGATTCCTGGGATCGGGCAAGACGACGCTGATCCGCCACCTGATGCAGAACCCGGGCGGCCGGCGGCTGGCCGTGGTGGTCAACGAATTCGGCGATGTCGGCGTCGACGGAGAGATCCTGAAGGGCTGCGCGATCCCCGAGTGCCCGGCGGAGAATATCATGGAGCTGGCCAACGGCTGCATCTGCTGCACCGTGGCCGACGATTTCATCCCCACGATCGAGGCGCTGATGGCGCTGGACCCGAGGCCCGACCACATCCTGATCGAGACGTCCGGCCTGGCGCTGCCCAAACCGCTGCTGAAGGCGTTCGACTGGCCGGACATCAAGTCGCGGATCACCGTCGATGGCGTGATCGCGCTGGCCGATGCCGAGGCCGTGGCGGCGGGGCGGTTCGCGCCGGACGTGGCGCGGGTGGATGCGCAGCGGATGGCCGATGACAGCATCGACCACGAGACGCCGTTGTCGGAGGTGTTCGAGGACCAGATTTCCTGCGCCGACATCATCCTGCTGACCAAGCCGGACCTGGCGGGGCCCGAGGGCGTGGCGAAGGCCAAGGCGGTCATCGCGGCGGAAGCGCCCAGGGTGCTGCCGGTGATCGAGGTGGCCGAGGGCGCCGTGGATCCCCGCGTGATCCTGGGGCTGGAAGCGGCGGCCGAGGATGACCTGGACGCGCGGCCCAGCCAGCATGACGGGGCGGAGGAACATGACCACGAGGATTTCGATTCCGTGGTGGTGGAGATCGGCGAACTGGGCGACCCGGCCGAGCTGGTGGCGCGGATCGAAAGGCTGGCGAGGGAGCTGAACATCCTGCGGGTGAAGGGCTATGCCGCCGTCGCGGGCAAGCCGATGCGGCTGCTGGTGCAGGCGGTGGGCGCGCGGGTGCGCCACCAGTACGACCGGATGTGGGACGGCGGCGCGCGGGTCGGGCGGCTGGTGGTGATCGCCGAGCATGACGATATCGATCCCGCGAAGATCCGCGAGGTCCTGCTGGGCTGAGCCATGCATGTCGTCTTTCGCGAACGCCAGGGGCTGGAAGAGAGCGAGACCCCCGTCGACCTTGGGCAAAGCCCGGCGGAGTTGGTGGTGCTGTCGTTTTCGGACAGCGACCTGGGGGCGTTCGCGGCGGGGTGGCATCGCGCCAGAGGCGCGTCTTTAAAGGATGATGCCAGAGGCGCGTCTTTAAAGGATGATGCCAGAGGCGCGTCTTTAAAAGATGACGCCAGAGGCGCGTCTTTGGAAGATGATGCCGGAAGTGGGGCGACGGGGAGGATCCCCTCCTTGCGGCTGGCCAACCTGGCGGCGCTGAAACATCCGCTGTCGGTCGATACCTACGTGGAGCGGACGCTGGTGGGCGCGAAAGCGGTGCTGGTCCGGCTGATCGGCGGTGTGCCCTACTGGGCCTACGGGCTGGAGCAACTGCGGGTGCTGGCGGCGCGGACGGGGATGGCCCTGGCGGTGTTGCCGGCGGACGGGCGGGAGGATCCGGCGCTGGACGGGTATTCGACGGTGCCGGTGTCGACCCTGCGCCGGTTGCAGCATCTGTGCGACGAAGGCGGGGCCGTGACGGCGCAGGCGGCCCTGGCGCAATTGTGCCTGGCGGCGGGGATCTATGCGGCCCCGGTGCCCGGGGACAAGCGGTTGCCGTCGATGGGCGGGTGGACGCCCCGGACCGGGCCCTGCGATCCCTTGGCGGGCGTTGGAGGGGGGCTGCCTGCCCCCCGGCTCCGCGAGGCGGAGCCCCCCCCGGGAGGTATTTCGGCCAAGAAGAAGCCATTGGTTCTGGTGGTGTTTTACCGCGCCTACCTGGCGGCGGCGGACCTGGAGCCGGTCGAGGCGTTGTTTGCTGCGTTTCGGGCGCGGGGCTGCGAGGTCATGGGGCTTTATGCGCCGTCGCTGAAGGGGGCGGCGGCGGGGTGGCTGGCCGGTGTCGTGAGGGAATTGGCGCCGGCGGCGATCGTGAATGTCACGGCGTTTTCGGGGAAAGGGGCGGAGGGGGCGTCGCCGCTGGATGCCGGGGGCGTGCCGGTGTTCCAGGCGGCGCTGGCGACGTCGGACCGGGCGGCCTGGGACGGGGCCGAGCGGGGGTTGGCGCCGGCGGACCTGGCGATGCACGTGGTGCTGCCGGAGGTGGACGGACGGATCTTTGGCGGGGTGGTGTCGTTTAAGGAGGCCGGTGCGCGGGACCCGGAGCTGGAGTTCGCGCGGGCGGTTCATGTGGCGGACGCCGAGCGGGTGGCGGCGCTGGCGGATCGGGTCTGTGGCTGGATCGGGCTGCAGGCGGGACATGGCGGGCGCGTCGGGCTGGTGCTGTCGACCTATCCGGGCAAGGACTGGCAGATCGGCCATGCCGTGGGGCTGGATGCGCTGGCATCCTGCGGCGCGATGCTGGAGGACCTGGGGCTGGAGGCGCCGGGAGACCTGGCCAAGCGGTTGGGGGTCGAGCGGGTGCGGGTTTCGCTGGCGGAATATGGCGAGGCGGCGGAGGCGCTGCCCGAGCGGTTGCGCGGGGACCTGGAGGCGGCCTGGGGACAGGCCGAGGCGGATCCGTCGGTGCGGGACGGGGCGTTCGAATTTGCGGCGCTGCGCATCGGCGAGGCGATCGTGGCGTTGCAGCCCGAGCGGGGCAACGTGGCGGTGCGGGAGGACGAGTATCACGACCTGGGCCGGGTGCCGCGCCATGGCTACGTGGCGTTCTACCTGTGGCTGCGCCGGCAGGTGAAGGCGCTGGTGCATATCGGGGCGCATGGCACGCTGGAATGGCTGCCGGGCAAGGCGGTGGCGCTGTCGGGCGCGTGCTGGCCCGAGGCGCTGATCGGCGATCTGCCGGTGATCTATCCGTTCATCGTCAACGATCCGGGCGAGGCCGCGCAGGCCAAGCGGCGCATCGGGGCGGTGACGATCGGCCATGTGCCCCCGCCTTTGCGCGAGAGCGGCACGCCCGAGCGGCTGGCGCGGCTGGAGGCGCTGCTGGACGAGTTTTCCAATGCCGACGGGCTGGACCCGAAGCGGCGCGCCCGGCTGCAGGAGGATATCCGGGCCGAGGCGCAGGCGCTGGGGCTGGAGGGCGACCTGGGGCTGGCGGTGGGCATGGATGCGGCCGAGGCGATCACGAAGATCGACCGGTTCGTCTGTGACGTGAAGGAGAGCCAGTTCGGCGATGGGCTGCATGTCTTCGGGCGGGCGCCGGTTGCGGGCGGGGTGTTCGATGCGGGACCGTCCGCCGTGGCCGAGCGGGCCGGGTTGAAGGCGGCGCTGGCGGGGCGGTTCGTCGAGGCGGGGCCGTCTGGGTCGCCCTATCGCGGGCGGCGGGACGTGCTGCCGACGGGGCGGAACCTGTATACCACCGATCCGCGATCGGTGCCGACACGGGCGGCGTATCGGCAGGGCCGAAGGCTGGCCGGAGAGCTGGTGCGCCGGCATCTGCAGGAGGAAGGCGACTGGCCGCGCGGCGTGGTCGTGGACCTGTGGGGGTCGGCGACGATGCGCACGGCGGGCGAGGAATTCGCCATGGCGCTGGCGCTGGTGGGGGTGGTGCCGGTGTGGGACGAGGGATCGGAGCGGGTGTCGGGGCTGGAGGTGGTGCCGCTGAGCGAGATGGAGCACCCCAGGATCGACGTGACCTTGCGGGTGTCGGGGCTGTTCCGGGATGTGTTTCCGGGGTTGGCGGGGTTGTTCGCGCAGGCTGTCAGGGTGTTGGCGGGGCGCGACGAGGCGGTTGATTTCAACCCGTATGTCGGCGCGGAGGGGGCGCGGGTCTATGGGCCGGCGCCGGGGTCCTACGGGTTGGGGATGGACGTGGATGAGTATGGCGCGCAGGCGAAGGCGCGCGCCGGGGAGGCGTGGTTGAGGGCGTCGTCCTGGGCGATGGACGGGGCCATCGACGGCGCGGGGCCGGTGCAGGATGCCGCCGGGATCCGGGCCCGTGTGGCCGGGGCGGATGCCTTCGTGCATTTACAGGACCTGGCCGAGAGCGACCTGTTGCTGGCCGCCGATTATGCCGCGCACGAGGCCGGGTTTGCCGCCGCGCAGGGCGTCGCGGGGGGCCGGGCGGCGCTGTATCACCTGGACAATACCGATCCCGAGCGACCGAGGGTGCGCGCCCTGGGCGAGGAGATCGCGCGGGTGGTTCAGGCAAGGGCCGCGCACCCGGGGTGGATTGACGGCATGCGGCGGCACGGGTTTCGCGGCGCGGCCGAGATCGCGGCGACGCTGGATCACATGGGGGCCTTCGCGCATCTGGCAGGCGTGGTGGGGGATCACCTGTTCGACCTTTATTTCGATGCGACGCTGGGGGATCCCGGTGTGGAGGCGTTCCTGAGGGAGGCCAATCCGGGGGCGCATGCGGCCATGTGGGACAGGTTCCGGGCGCTGGAGGCCGCGGGGCTGTGGACCACGCGGCGCAATTCGATCCGGGCGGCGATGGAGGCCCCGGCATGACCGTGACGGGCAAGACAGTGAAGGGCCAGAGCGTTAAGGGTTGGTGTCCCGGCGCGTGGAAGCCGATGGCGTCGGGCGACGGGCTGGTGGTGCGGGTGCGGCCCCGGCTGGCGCGGCTGAACCGGGCGCAGGTGGAGGGGCTGTGCGGGCTGGCTTTGCGGTACGGGTCGGGATTGGTGGACGTGACGAACCGGGCGAACCTGCAGGTGCGGGGCGTGGCCGAGGGCGCGCACGAGGCGGTGCTGGAGGGACTGGCCGGTTTGGGGCTGCTGGATGCGGATCCGGAGACTGAAGGGCGGCGGAACGTGGTCGTGGCGCCGGATTGGGATGAAGGCGACCTGAACTGGCGGCTGGCGAAGGCGCTGGTGGCGCGGCTGGGGGACTTGCCGGAGCTGCCGGTGAAGTTCGGATTTGCGGTGGATGCGGGGGATGTTGCGGTTCTGCGGGATGTTCCGGCGGATATCCGGCTGGAGATCGCGCAGGGGCGGCTGGTGGTGCGGGCCGACGGGGCCGCAGCCGGACGTGTGGTGAACGAGGCGGACGCGGTGGACCGGGTGGTGGAACTGGCGCGGTGGTTTGCCGGGGCGCGTTTGGAGGTCGAGGAGGATGGGTCGGGACGACCCATCCTACGGGCGCCGACCCGGATGGCGAAGGTTCTGAGAGAGGTGGATTTGCCGGAGGTGTGGCGCGGGGCGGGTGCAGGATGGGTCGTTTCGGGCCATCATTCGGGCCATCATTCGACCCATCATTCGGGCCATCATTCGGGCCATCTTCCGGGACCAACGCGACTGGGGCCGATGGTAGGTCTGCCGTTCGGGCAGATCGCGGCGGAGGCCCTGCCCCGGGTCATGGACGCATCCGGCGCGCGGGCCATGCGGGTGACGCCCTGGCGGTGCCTGATCCTGGAAGGCGGCGCGCCGGTGCAGGATCCGGCCATCCTCACAGACCCCGAGGATCCGCTTTTGACCACAGACGCCTGCCCCGGCGCGCCGTTCTGCGCGGCGGCCAGCGTGGAAACGCGCGCCGTTGCCCGCAGGCTGGCGCGCAAGGGGCGATCGCTGCACGTGTCGGGCTGCGCCAAGGGATGCGCGCGGGCCACGCCCGCCAATCTGACGCTGGTGGGACGCGACGGCAGCTTCGACCTTGTCGAAGCCGGCCATGCGTGGGATGAGCCCAGCCAGCATGGGCTTTCGCCCGATCACCTACCGACCGGGACGACCTGATGCCCTATCAATACGAAACCGACGGCGCCGCCATCTACCGCCAGTCCTTCGCCACGATCCGCGCCGAGGCCGAGCTGGACCGCTTTGCGGCGGACGAGGAACAGGTTGCCGTGCGCATGATCCATGCCGCCGGCCTTGTGGGGCTGGAACGCGATATCCGGTTTTCGCCCGGCTTTGTCGCCGCCGCGCGCCGGGCGCTGGAAAACGGCAAGCCGGTGCTGTGCGATGCGCGGATGGTCAGCGAAGGCATCACCCGCAAGCGGCTGCCGGCGCTGAACGAGGTGATCTGTACCTTGCAGGCGCCCGAGGTGCCGGGGCTGGCGGCGGCCATGGGGAATACCCGGTCGGCCGCCGCGCTGGAGCTGTGGCGGCCGTATCTGGAAGGCGCCGTGGTGGCGATCGGCAATGCGCCGACCGCGCTGTTCCACCTGCTGAACATGCTGGAGGATCCCGCCTGCCCGCGCCCCGCCGCGATCATCGGTTGCCCGGTGGGCTTTGTCGGCGCGATGGAAAGCAAGGACGCGCTGTGGGCGGCGCAGCCGGTGCCCTGCTGCATCGTGCAGGGACGGCTGGGGGGCAGCGCGATCACCGTCGCCGCCGTCAACGCCATCGCGAGCCGCGCGGAATGAGCGGGACGAGCGGGACGATCTACGGGCTGGGGTTGGGCCCCGGCGATCCGGACCTGATGAGCGTCAAGGCCGACCGGCTGCTGCGCGGCGCGCGCCACGTGGCGTTCTTTCGCAAGAAGGGGCGCGCGGGACAGGCGCGGCGGATCGTGGACGGCATGATCCCCGAGGGGGCCATCGAACATCCGATGGAATATCCCGTGACGACCGAGATCCCGCTGAGCGATCCGCGCTACAATCAGGCGCTGTCGGCGTTCTATATAGAGTGCGCCGCGCGGCTGACCGCGCTGGCCGAGGCGGGGCAGGACGTGGTGGTGCTGTGCGAGGGCGATCCGTTCTTTTACGGGTCGTTCATGCACCTGCATTCGCGGCTGCAGGTCCCGGTCGAGGTCGTGCCCGCGACCACCGGCATGTCGGCGGCCTGGACCGCGACGGGGATGCCGATCACCTGGGGCGACGACGTGCTGACGGTGCTGATGGGAACCTTGTCCGAGGACGACCTGGCGCGGCACATGGAAACCGCCGATGCGCTGGTGGTCATGAAGATCGGGCGGAATTTCGACAAGGTGCGCCGCGCGCTGAGCCGCGCGGGCAAGGCCGAGGCCGCGTGGATCGTGGAATTCGCCGCGATGCCGCAGCAATCGGTGCGCCGGCTGGCCGAAGTCTGCGAGGACGTGACGCCCTATTTCTCGATCGTTGTCGTGCATGGGCAGGGGCGCCGGCCGTGAGCGGGTGGATCGCCATCGCGGGGCTTGGGCCCGGGGACGAGGCGCTGGTCACCCCCGAGGTCAGCGCCGCGCTGGCGCAGGCGACGGACGTGGTGGGGTATATCCCCTACGTCGCACGGGTCGCGCCGCGTGACGGGCTGGTGCTGCATGCCTCGGACAACCGGGTGGAGGTCGACCGGGCGGCGCATGCGTTGACCATGTGTGCCGAGGGCAAGCGGGTGGTGGTGGTGTCGTCGGGCGACCCCGGCGTCTTTGCCATGGCGGCGGCGGTGTTCGAGGCGCTGGAGGACGGCCCCGAGGACTGGCGCGAGATGGACATTCGCGTGCTGCCCGGGATCACCGCGATGCTGGCGGCGGCGGCACGGGCCGGCGCGCCGCTGGGGCATGATTTCTGTGCGATCAACCTCAGTGACAACCTGAAGCCCTGGGCGCTGATCGAGAAGCGGCTGCGGCTGGCGGTTGAGGCGGATTTCGCCATGGCCTTCTACAACCCGCGGTCAAAATCGCGGCCCGAGGGGTTCGGGCGCGCGCTGGAGGTGCTGCGCGAGGCCGCCGGGGACGCAAGGCCGGTGATCTTTGCCCGCGCGGTCAGCCGGGCGGATGAAAGCCTGCGGGTGGTGCCGCTGAGCGAGGCGACGCCGGATATGGCGGACATGCAGACCGTGGTGCTGGTGGGGTCATCCGCCACGCGGGTGATCCCGCGCAAGGGCGCGCCGCTGGTCTACACGCCCCGGAAGGTGCCGTGATGGACCCAGTCCAGCACGTCTTCGACAAGGCCGCATTCCAGCCGCTTGGGCAATTCCGGCCGGTCGATCATGATGACCGGCAGGCCAAGCTGGCGGGCGGCGGCGATCTTGGCATAGGCGCCGGAGCCGCCGGAATTCTTCGACACGACGCAGTCGATCGCGTGATCCCGCAGCAGCTTCAGATCGTCGGCCTCGGCAAAGGGGCCCCGGGCGATGATGGCCTGGGCATCGGGCAGCGGCAGGGGCGCGGACGGCGGATCGACCAGGCGCAGGACGTAATGATGTTGCGGCTGGGTGGCGAAGACGTCGATCTGCTGGCGGCCAATGGCAAGAAAGACCCGCTGGGCGGGACCGGAGAGCGCGAGCGCCGCCGCCGCCATGTCATGGACGTGGATCCAGTGATCGCGCGGCTCGGCTCGCCAGGGCGGGCGGGTCAGCGCGATGAGCGGCACGCCGGTCAGTTCCGACGCGGCGATGGCATTGCGGCTCATCCGCGCGGCGAAGGGATGGGTGGCGTCGATCAGATGCGTGATCTGGTGGTCGCGCAGGTAGGCGGCAAGGCCCTCGGGGCCGCCGAAGCCGCCGGTGCGCTGCGGGATCGGGCTTGGCACCGGGTGGGCGACGCGACCGGCCAGCGACAGGGTTGCGGCAAGGCCGGAGGCGGCCACCGCGTGGACAAGGGCGGTGGCATCGGACGTGCCGCCAAGAATAAGGAGGTTCGGGCGCATGGGTGACACACCGTGGCTGTCGATCATCGGGTTGGGAGAGGATGGACCGGAAGGCCTGCCCATCGCAAGCCGGAGCGCGTTGTGGCAGGCCGAGGTGATCATGGGTCCGCCGAGACATCTGCGCCTTCTGGGCGAGGTGACCACGGAAACCGTGGAATGGCCGGTGCCGTTTTCCGACGGGATCGACGTGCTGATGGCGATGAAGGGGCGGAAGGTGGCCGTTCTGGCGTCGGGCGATCCGTTCTGGTTCGGGGCGGGCACGGCGTTGACGCGCCTTTTGGAGCCCGGCGAATGGCGGGCGTTTCCGGGACCGTCGTGCTTTGGTCTGACCGCCGCGCGGCTGGGCTGGCCCATGGAACAGGTCGACTGCCTGGGGCTGCACGCCAAGCCGCTGTCGCGGCTGCGCCCCGCTTTGGCCAGGGGCGCGCGGCTGATCGTGACGCTGCGCGATGGCGCGGCGGTGACGGCTTTGGGGCGATACCTGACCGAGGTCGGGTTCGGGTCGTCCACGGTCTGGGTGCTGGAAGCGCTGGGGGGCCCGCGGGAACGGGTGACATCCGCGCGGGCCGACGCGCTGGACGGGGCGTTCGGGCACCCGGTGGTGGCGGCGATCGAGGTCGGCGACGGCCCTGCCCTGCCCTGCGTGCCGGGCCTGCCCGATGATCGTTTCGACCACGACGGACAGATCACCAAGCGGCCCGTGCGGGCGCTGACGCTGTCGGCGCTGGCACCGAGGCCGGGCGAGATGCTGTGGGATATCGGCGGCGGATCGGGGTCGGTGGCCATCGAATGGCTGCTGGCGCATCCCGCCAACCGGGCGATTTCCATCGAGGCCGACGCGACGCGGGCCGACCGGCTGGTGGCCAATGCCGCCGCGCTGGGGGTGGACCGGCTGGCCTGCGTGACCGGGCGGGCGCCGGATGCGCTGGACGGGCTGGACGTGCCGGATGCGGTCTTTGTCGGCGGCGGGTTGTCGGCGGCGCTGCTGGAGCGGCTGATGCTGTTGGCGCCGGGCACGCGGATCGTGGCCAACGCCGTGACGCTGGAATCCGAGGCGATGTTGGTTGCCGCGCGGGCGGCACACGGCGGCGACCTGATGCGGATCGACCTGGCGCAGGCGAAACCGCTGGGCACGCGCACCGGCTGGGCGGCGTCCTATCCGATCGTGCAATGGGCCGTCGTGCTGTGATCGTGGCGGGGTTCGGGTTTCGCGAGGGCGCCGGGGTGGAGAGCCTGGCCGATGCGCTGGCCGCTGCTGGCGGCCCCGCGCCCGAGGCGCTGGCCACCCTGCCCGGCAAGGCCGATCACCCGGCCTTTGCCGCGCTGGCGCACCGGCTGGCCCTGCCCGTGCGCGCAGCCGCACCCGACGGGCGGGCGACGCTTACGCAATCGCCCGCTTCGTTGGCCATCCATGGCACCGGCAGCGTGGCCGAGGCCACGGCGCTGGCCGCCGCCGGGGCACATGCGCGGCTGCTGGGCCCAAGGGCCGTATCCTTTGACCGGATGGCCACCTGCGCCATCGCCGTGGGAGACAATTGATGACCGTTCATTTCATCGGCGCCGGACCCGGCGCGCCCGACCTGCTGACCCTGCGGGGCCGCGACATCATCGCCGCCTGCCCGGTGTGCCTGTATGCCGGATCGCTGGTGCCCAGGGCCGTGCTGGCGCATTGCCCCGAAGGCGCGCATGTCGTGAACACCGCGCCGATGGACCTGGACGCGATCATGGCCGAAATCCGCGCCGCGCATGAGCAGGGCAAGGATATCGCGCGGCTGCATTCGGGCGACCTGTCGGTGTGGTCGGCCATGGGCGAACAACTGCGCCGGCTGAAGGCCGAAGGCATCCCCTTTACCGTCACGCCCGGCGTGCCGAGCTTTGCCGCCGCCGCCGCCGCCCTGGGCGCGGAACTGACCCTGCCGGGGATCGCGCAGTCGGTGATCCTGACGCGCACGCCGGGGCGGGCATCGTCGATGCCCGATGGCGAGACGCTGGAGAATTTCGGGCGCACGGGCGCGACGCTGGCGCTGCACCTGTCGATCGGCAATATCGCCAGGGTGGTGGCGGACCTGGTGCCCCATTACGGGGCCGATTGCCCGGTGGCGGTGGTCTTTCGGGCCTCCTGGCCGGACGAACGGATCATCCATGCGACGCTGGACAGCGTCGAGGCGGCTTTGGAGCCGGACATCACGCGGACGGCGCTGATCCTCGTGGGGCGGGCGCTGGCGGGCGAGGGGTTCACGGAAAGCTGCCTGTATTCGGCGGATTACGACCGGCGGTACCGGCCGCAGACCGCGGACAGCCAATGGGTCGACTGGACCGAAGGCGATGACTGACATGCCCCCCGAATTGCCCGGAATGCCCCCCGGATTGCTGGTGTCCGCCCCCGCGTCGGGGACGGGCAAGACGACCGTCATGCTGGGGCTGTTGCGGGCGCTGGCCGAGGACGGGCTGGAGGTGCAGCCGTTCAAGTCCGGCCCCGATTACATCGACCCGGCGTTCCATTTCGCCGCCGCGCGGCGGGCGTCGTTCAATGTCGACACCTGGGCGATGGACGATGGCCTGCTGAACGCGGTGGGGGCGCGGGCCATGGGCGCCGATATCGTCATCGCCGAAGGGTCGATGGGCCTGTACGACGGGGTCGCGACGCAGGGGCAGTCGGGCTTTGGCACGTCGGCGGAAACGGCGGCGCGGATGGGCTGGCCCGTGGTGCTGGTGATCGATGCCGGCGGACAGGCGCAATCGGCGGCGGCGACGGCCCTGGGCTTTCGCAGCTACCGGCCGGACCTGCCGTTCGCGGGGGTGATCCTGAACCGGGTGGCGTCGCCCCGCCACGAACGGCTGATCCGGCGGGGGATGGAGGCGGTCGATATCCCCGTGCTGGGCGTGCTGCCGCGACGGGGCGACCTGACGCTGCCGGAACGGCATCTGGGGCTGATCCAGGCAGTGGAACATCCGGACCTGGAAACCGCGATTGCCGGCTACGCGCAGTTCCTGCGGGCCCATGTGGACCTGGCGGCGATCCGGGCGGCGGCGGCGTCGGTGTCGTTGCGCGGGACCGGGACTTTGCCGCAGCCGCCGGCGCAGCGGATCGCGCTGGCGCGGGATGCGGCGTTTTCGTTCACCTATCCGCATATCCTGGAAGGCTGGCGCGCGGCGGGGGCCGAGATCGTGCCGTTTTCGCCGCTGGCGGACGAGGCGCCCGACGGGGATGCGGATATCGTGTGGTTGCCGGGTGGGTACCCGGAATTGCACGCCGGGCCACTGGCGGCGGCGGGGACGTTTCTGGACGGTCTGCGCGCCCATGCCGCGACGCGGCCCGTGCATGGGGAATGCGGCGGCTACATGGCCCTGGGCGAGGCGCTGATCGACAAGGAAGGCGTGTCGCACCGGATGGCGGGCCTGCTGGGGCTGGTGACGTCGTATGAGACGCGCAAGTTCCACCTGGGCTATCGGCGCGCGGTGCTTGAGGCGCCGATGCCGGGGTTTGGTGCGGGTGCGGCGCTGCGGGGGCACGAGTTCCACTATTCCACGATCACTGAGCAGCCGGATGCGCCCCTGGCCCGGGTCGGGGATGCGGATGGCAACGCGGTGCCCGAGACCGGGTCGCGGCGGGGCCATGTGACCGGGACGTTCTTTCACCTGATCGCGGGAGAAGCGGGATGAGCGGGTTCGTGAGCTTTGTGGGGTCGGGTCCGGGCGATCCGGAACTGCTGACCCTGAAGGCGGTGGACCGGCTGAAACGGGCGGATGCGGTGCTGTTCGACGATCTGTCGTCGGGGCCGATCCTGGCGCATGTGCGCCCCGATGCGGACCTGGTGGGCGTCGGCAAACGCGCCGGACGGCCATCGCCCAGGCAGGACCACGTAAGCCGGCTGCTGCTGGATTACGCCCAAAGCGGTCAACGGGTCGTGCGGCTGAAGTCCGGCGATGGCGGGATGTTCGGGCGGCTCGAGGAAGAGCTGGTGACGCTGCAGGCGGCCGGTGTGCCCTACGAGATCATTCCCGGTGTGCCGTCCGCCTGCGCGGCGGCGGCGGCGGCGGGGATCCCGCTGACCCGGCGGCTGACGGCGCGGCGGGTGCAGTTCGTCACCGGCCATGACGTCACGGGCGCCCTGCCCGAGGATCTGAACCTGGCGGCGCTGGCCGATCCGGGGGCGACGACGGTGGTCTTCATGGGGAAACGGACGTTTCCGGGATTTGCCGCGCTGCTGATGGCGAACGGGCTGCCGGGGGACACGCCGGCCTTGCTGGCCGAGAACGTGAGCCATGCGGATCAGCGGCTTGTCCGTTCCAGTGTTGCCGCGCTGGCGCAGGAGCTGGCCGACGGCGGTCCGGGGGTGAACCCGGCGCTGATCCTCTACGGGCCGCTGGCGGGGGACGCGCCGTGATCACGCTGCACCTGATCGGCATCGGCACGGGCAATCCCGATCACGTGACGATGGAGGCGCGCAAGGCGATGGCCGGCGCGGACCTGATCCTGGTGCCCGAGAAAGGCGACGACAAGACCGACCTGGCCGACCTGCGGCGCCAGATCGTGGCGGAGGTCTGTCCGGATGTGACGGTCGAAGGCTTCGCGATGCCGGTGCGGGACCCGGCCCTGCCCTACCTGGAGCGGGTGGAGCGCTGGCATGACGCGATTGCCGGGCGGTGGGCCGGGGCGATGGCGCGGTATCCGCAGGCGCGGGAGGTGGTGTTGCTGGTCTGGGGGGATCCGTCGCTGTACGACAGCACCTTGCGGATCGCGGCGCGGCTTCGGCCTGCGCCGAAGCTGCGCGTGGTGCCGGGGATCACGGCGCTGCAGGCGCTGACGGCGGCGCATGCGATCCCGCTGAACACCGTGAACGGGCCGGTGACGATCACCACGGGGCGGCGGCTGCGCGATCACGGCTGGCCCGAGGGGGCCGAGACGGTCGCGGTGATGCTGGACGGGGAGTGCAGTTTCCTGGGGCTGGCACCGGAGGGCGTTCGGATCTGGTGGGGCGCCTGCCTGGGGATGGCGAACCAGGTGCTGGACGCCGGGCCGCTGGCGGAGGCGGGGCCGAGGATCGTGGCCGCACGGGCCGAGGCGCGGGCGGCGCATGGGTGGATCATGGACATCTACCTGCTGCGCCGGACCTGAGAGGCCCGGCGCCAGATTTTTCGGCCGAAAAATCTCGATCCGGAAAGTCCTGCGAATTTTCCGGGACCCGCGTCAGATGTCAGACGAGGCCTTTGCTTTCGGGGACCGGGGTCAGCACGGTTCCGTCGTCGAAGTACTTGAAGAGGTTGTCGCAGACCAGGTCGCCCATCGCCTGGCGCGTCTCGACCGAGGCGCTGCCGACATGGGGCGCCAGCACGACGTTCTCCATCGCCTTGAGCGCATCGGGGATCTTCGGTTCGGATTCGAACACGTCAAGCCCCGCCCCGCCCAGGGCCCCTTCCTCGAGCGCCTTCACCATCGCGGGTTCGTCCACCACGGTGCCGCGCGCCACGTTGACCAGGATCCCGTCGGGCCCCAGCGCGCGGATCACGGCGTCCGACACCAGGTGCCGGGTTGCCGCCCCGCCGGGGGTGATGACCATCAGCACCTCGGCGCGTTTCGCCATCTCGACAAGGTCGGGGCAATATTCCCAGCCGACGTTCTTGTCGCTGCGCGCGTGGTAGAGCACCGTCGCGTTGAACGCCTCGGCCCGCCTGGCGATGGTCTGGCCGATCCGGCCCAGGCCGACGATGCCGACCACCCGGTTCTGCACGGATTTCGTCAGCGGGAAGGCCCCGTCGGTTTCCCACTTGCCCGACCGCGCCCAGTGATCCGCCGCCACGATCCGCCGGCTTGCGGCGAGCCAGAGCAGGATCGCGGTATCGGCGACCTCTTCGTTCAGGACGTCCGGCGTGTGGGTGACGATGATGCCCCGTTCGGCCGCTGCCCTGGCGTCGATCCCGTCATAGCCGACGCCGAAGCTGGAGACGAGTTTGAGGTTCGGCGCCGCCTCCATCACGTCGGGGGGCAGGCGGCCCCCGGTGACGGCGGCGGTAAAGGCCGGGCCTTCGGCGGCCAGGAAGGCCGCGCGGTCGGGCTGATCGGCCAGCGCCACCATGTCGAAGCGCGCGGACAGGCGGGTGTTCATGGCGGGCGTCACGCCCCCCAGCACAAGCAGTTTCGGTTTGTCAGTCATCCATCTTCACATCCTGGCGCTGCTGGCCAAGTCCTTCGATTCCCAGTTCCATCACGTCGCCCGGCGCCAGGTAGACCGGGTCCGGCTTCATCCCCATGCCGACGCCCGGGGGCGTGCCGGTCGAAATGACATCCCCCGGATAGAGCGTGAAAAGCCCCGAGAGATGTTCGATGATCTGCGCCACGGTGAAGATCATCGTGGACGTGTTGCCGGTCTGCATCCGCTTGCCGTTCACGTCCAGCCACATGTCCAGCTTCTGCGGATCCTCGACCTCGTCCCTTGTCACCATCCAGGGGCCGGTGGGCCCGAAGGTGTCGCAGGACTTGCCCTTGGTCCACTGGCCCGACAGCCGGCCCTGAAAGCGGCGTTCGGACACGTCGTTGCAGACGCAATAGCCCGCCACGTAATCCAGCGCGTCGGCTTCGCTGACGTATTTCGCCGTCTTGCCGATGACCACGCCCAGTTCGACCTCCCAGTCGGACCGTTTGGACCCGCGCGGCAGGACCACGTCGTCGTTGGGGCCGACGATGGCGGAATTGGCCTTCATGAAGAGGATCGGGTGTTCGGGAATGTCGGCGCCGGTCTCGGCGGCGTGGTCGGAATAGTTCAGGCCGATGCACATGAACTTGCCGATATTGCCGACGCAGGGGCCCAGGCGGGGCGTGCCTTCGACCAGCGGCAGGCTTTCGGGGTCCAGCGGGCGCAGCATGTCGAGCGTGGCGTCGCCCAGCGTCGCGCCGGTGATGTCGGGCATGTGGCCGGACAGGTCGCGGATCGCGCCGGAGGCGTCGATCAGGCCCGGCTTTTCACTGCCGGGCGGGCCGTAACGGACGAGTTTCATTGGGGGACTCCTTTCTGGTGGTCGCGCCGGAGGCGCGCGTTATGGAGGCGCGCGTCAGTGGTCGCGCCGGAGGCGCGCGGAATTGGTTTTGCCGGAGGCGCGCGGAATTGGTTTTGCCGGAAGCGCGCATTAATGGTTGTCGCGCGGCAGGGACTTGTGCGCGATATCCTTGAAGTCGTCGGCGCCCCTGAGCGTCATGCCCTCGGAGAAGGGGCGGACCTTTTCGCGGAAGATTTCCTGCCAGGGCGACTGGCTTTCGGGGGTGAAGGGCCGGTCGGGCAGCGCCGCGCGGCGGTCCGCCAGCACCGCGTCGTCCACCAGCATGTCGGCGGAGAACCTGTTCAGGTCGATGCGCACCATGTCGCCGGTCTGGACCAGCGCCAGCCCGCCGCCCGCCGCCGCCTCGGGCGAGGCGTTCAGGATCGATGGCGACCCCGACGTGCCCGATTGCCGCCCGTCTCCCATGCAGGGCAGTTCGGTGATGCCGCGCTTGATCAGGTAGGCCGGCGCACGCATGTTCACCACCTCGGCGCCGCCCGGATAGCCGATGGGCCCGGCGCCGCGCATGATCAGGATGCAGTTTTCGTCGATACCAAGGCTTTCGTCGTCGATGCGGGCATGGAAATCCTCGGGGCCATCAAAGACCACCGCGCGGGCGTTGAAGGCCATCGGATCGTCGGGGTTGGACAGGTAGCGCTTGCGGAAGTCCGGCCCGATGACCGAGGTCTTCATGATCGCGCTGTCGAACAGGTTGCCCTTGAGGTTCACGAAGCCGGCGCTGGGTTTCAGCGGATCGGCGACCTGCTTGATGACCTCGGTGTTTTCGCTGCGCCGGTTGGAACAATTCTGTTCCATCGTGCGCCCGTTGGCGGTGATCGCATCGGGGTTGGGCAGCAGATCGGCGGCCATCAGTTCGCCGATGACGGCCGGGACGCCGCCGGCATGCTGGTAATCCTCGCCCAGGTATTCGCCGGCCGGCTGCAGGTTGACCAGCAGGGGAATGTCGTGGCCCAGGGTCTGCCAGTCGTCGTTGTCCAACGGCACGCCAAGGTGGCGCGCGATGCCGTTCAGGTGGATCGGCGCGTTGGTCGACCCGCCAATGGCGGAATTCACGACGATGGCGTTTTCGAACGCCTTGCGGGTCATGATGTCGGTGGGCTTCAGATCCTCGTGCACCATCTCGACGATGCGCTTGCCGGTGGCATAGGCCATCTGGCCGCGTTCGCGGTAGGGCGCGGGGATGGCCGCCGAACCGGGCAGCTGCATGCCCAACGCCTCGGCCAGCGAATTCATCGTGGTGGCCGTGCCCATCGTGTTGCAATAGCCGACCGAGGGGGCGGACGAGGCCACCAGTTCCATGAAGCCGTCGTCGTCGATTTCGCCGGCGGCGTGCATCTCGCGCGCCTTCCAGACGATGGTGCCCGACCCGGTGCGCTGGCCGCGGAACCAGCCGTTCAGCATCGGGCCGACCGAAAACGCGATGGCCGGGATGTTGACCGTGGCGGCGGCCATCAGCAGTGCCGGCGTTGTCTTGTCGCAGCCGATGTTCAGCACGACCCCGTCGATGGGATAGCCGAACAGGCTTTCGACCAGCGACAGGTAGGCCAGGTTGCGGTCCAGCGACGCGGTGGGCCGCTTGCCGGTTTCCTGGATCGGGTGGACGGGGAATTCCATCACCGTGCCGCCGGCGGATTCGATTCCGGCGCGAACCCGCTTGGACAGTTCCACGTGGTGGCGGTTGCAGGGGCTCAGGTCGGATCCGGTCTGGGCGATGCCGATGATCGGCTTGTCCGATTGCAGTTCCTCGCGCGTCAGCCCGTAATTCAGGTAGCGTTCCAGGTAAAGCGCGGTCATCTCGCGGTTGTCCGGGTTGTCGAACCAGAGACGCGAGCGGAGTTTTGTCTTGTTTGCCATGGGTTTAAACCTTAGTTCGACCAGCCGCCGTCGATGACGTGCGCCTGTCCTGTGGTGAAGGCGCTTTCGTCCGAGGCAAGGTAGACCGCGAGGGCCGCGATCTCTTCCGGTGTGCCTACCCTACCCATTGGCTGGCGGTCGATGAAGGCCTGTCTTGCGGCTTCGACATCCCCGGTTTCCGCGCCGGCGGCGTTGACGCGGTCGTGCCAGGACGGGCTTTCCACCGTGCCGGGGCAGATCGCGTTGCAGCGCACGCCCTTGCCGACGAAATCGGCGGCGACGGATTTGGTCAGCCCGATCACCGCGGCCTTGGTGGTGCCATAGATGAACCGGTTGGGCGCGCCGATGATGGAGGACGCGGCGGACGAGACATTGACGATGGACCCGGTGCCCCGGTCCAGCATCCCCGGCAGTGCGGCGCGGATGGTGCGAAACATAGACTGCACGTTGAGGTCAAAGGCAAAGGCCCAGTCCGCGTCGGTGGCGTCCAGCACCGTGCCGTGATGGACGAAGCCCGCACAGTTGAACAACACGTCGGGTTCGGCGTGGTCCACGCCCACGGTGACGGAGGTGTCGTCGCGCACGTCCATGGCGAAGACGTCCAGCGTGCCGTCCATCGCCGCGCCGTCGGCTTTCAGCACATCGAGCGCGTCGATGTTGATGTCGGTGGCGAAGACATGGGCGCCTTCGCGGGCCATGGCCAGCGCCGTCGCCCGGCCGATCCCCTGCCCCGCCGCCGTCACCAATGCGCGTTTGCCTGTCAGTCGTCCGGTCATGATGCTGTTCCTTGTGTCATGTGCGCCCGCGGGCTCAGAGATTGCGCTTGAGATGGTCATGGATCGCGGCCCGGCAGGCTTCGACATCGCGGGCCAGGGCGGCGTTCAGAACGGCCTGGTGTTCGCCGATGATCGACTGGAAATAGTTCGACCCGAAATCGCGTTCGAGCCCGACCATCTGCTGGCGGAACTGGGCGTAGATGTCGCCGTAGGTCTCGCGCAGGATCGGGCTGCCGCAGCTTGAGATCAGGGTTTCGTGGAATTCCAGTTCCGCATCGGACCAGAGGCCCAGATAGGGGCCAAGGTCGTCGGCCCGCGCGATCTGCGATTCGATGTGGCTGAGCTTGTGATGGGCGGCGGCCAGCCGGGCTTCCCACCCGACCCCGCCGTTCAGCATGGACAGCCGCGCGCCTTCCTGTTCCAGCAGGATGCGGAACCGGGTCACGTCGTGGCGGCGGTCGGGGGTGGCGGGGCGAACGCGAAAGCCGCGCTGCATCTCGAATTCGACCAGCCCGACCTTGGACAGGCGCAACAGAACGTCGCGCACCGTGTTGGCCGAACAGCCGTAAAACCCCTGCAATTCCGACGGCTTGAGCTTTTCGCCCGGCCGCAGTTCGGCCGTCATCAGCTTGCGCTGGAGATCCGCGAAAATCTCTGGCGTTTCGACCCGCATGCACCTTCTCCCACCCGCGCCACGATACGGGGAAAATTTGCCAGTACAAGAAAATTTCAAAATTTTCCTTATTTTCAAATTTTGATTGGCAGGCTGGGACGGCGTTGTTACGCTGCCTCTCACCTTTCCCGGAAACCGACGCCAAGAAGTCGGAGCGGCGAAAGGACGTTGATTGGGAGGAGACCTATGAAACTTGCGACTTATGTCGCCGGCGCGTTCGGTGCGGCGGCCCTGCTGGCTGGCTCTACGGCGCTGGCACAGACGACCACCCTGCGGATCCAGACCCATTATGCGCCCGAAACGGTGTCGGGCAAGCTGGCCGGAGAATTCGTGGACAACGTGCAGACCATGTCGAACGGCAGCATCCAGATCGAGATGTTCTATTCGTCCTCGGTGGTCAAATCGGTAGAGGCCTTCGACGCGGCGGCCACCGGCATCCTGGATTGCGACATGACCGGGGGCGGCTATCAGACCGGCAAGAACCCGGCGTTCCAGTTCGTGGGCGATATCATGGGCGGCTATGCGACGCCCTATCAGCAGCTGAGCTGGCTGTATTACGGCGGCGGCCTGGACGCCGCGCAGAAGCTTTACAACAAGTACGACATGGAGCTGATCGGCTGGTGGGTCTACGGGCAGGAATCGCTTGCCTCGACCAAGCCGATTTCGGGGCCCGACGATTTGAAGGACTGGAAGTTCCGGTCGCCCCCGGGGATGGAAACCAAGATCTTCGAAAAGCTGGGCGCCAAGCCCATCGTGATGGATTTCACCGAGATCTTCACCGCGCTTGAAACCGGGATCATCGACGGGGCGGATGCCAGCGGGATCGCCAACAACATGGGGATGGGCCTGTACGACATCGCCAAGAACGCGAACTACCCCGGTTTCCATTCGATGCCCTCCGATCACCTGGCCTGCAACAAGGCGGTGTTCGACGCGATGCCGGACTACCAGCAGCGCATCCTGAAGGTGTCGATGCAGGCGCTGGCGCTGCAGACCGCGCTGAGCTTCGAGAAGGCCAATGCCGAGGCCGCCGCGCAGCTGCGCGAACAGGGCGTGACGATCTACGCCTGGTCGGATGACGACCTGCAGGCGTTCCGCGACGCGGCACAGGCCACATGGCCCGAATTCGCCACCACGCCCGAAGCCAAGGACCTGGTCGACAGCCACATGGCCTATCTGCGCCAGCTGGGCCTGGTGAACGAGACCAACTGACGAACCGGCATGCGACAGGGGCGTGCCCGGTCCGGGCACGCCCTTTTTTGTCCCGAGGGAAGACAGAAAAACCACCCGGGGACGCCATGGGAAGACCATTGGGGGGAGGGGACAATGCAAGAGAAAACCGCAGGACCTGTCGAGTGGCTGGTGCCGCTGGGGTTCATCGCCTGCGCGGGCTGGGTCATCTGGCACCTGCCCGCCTTCACGCTGACCTTCTTGCCGCCGGCCGACCAGTCCACCGCCGACAACCTGGCCGCCATCCATGCCCGCAACGACGTGACGCCCAACCTGGCGGGGCTGTTCGGGGGCAGCGCCGATATCGTCGACTGGGCGGCGATGGTGGGGCTTGTGGTGTTCTTCGTGCTGGGCGTTATGACGGTGCACCGGGCGCCGATGGAATATGAGGGCGGATTCAAGTGGGACCGCGTTTCCGTGTTCATCGGTCGGGTGACGATGATGCTGATCGTCGTGCTGACGTCGGTCATGATCTACGAGGTCGTGCTGCGCTATGTCTTCGAGGCGCCGACGCTGTGGGCGAACGAATTGTCGCTGTGGCTGGCGGGCTTCGTGTTCCTGTGCGCCGGGCTCTACGCGATGCAGCAGCGCAGCCATATCCGGATCTTCCTGCTGTATGACATGCTGCCCCGCTGGACACAGCGGACCTGCGACGTGATCACCACCATCCTGATCGTCCTCTTCGCCTTCGCGCTGATCTACGGCGGCTATGGCGAGGCGCTGTCGAAACTGCACCGGTGGGAAACCTTCGGCACCGCCTTCGATCCGCCGATCCCGGCGACGCTGAAACCCATGGTCCTGCTGATCGTGGGGCTGGTGGCCGTGCAGGCCGTGGTCAACCTGATCGCCGACTGGAATGTCGAACCGATCATCCATACCGCCGCCGACGACATCGACGCCGACGAACTGGAACGCCTGCGCGCCGCCGTGGGCGCCGAGGGCACCGGAGAGATGGACGTCACCCGAGGGTCCATTCAAGGTAAAGGGAGGGCGCGCTGATGGATATCGGAACGATCTCCATGGTCCTGTTGATCGGACTGGTGCTGTTGCTGGCCATCGGCATGCCGCTGGGCCTGGCGTCCGCCTTCCTTGCCGTGCTTGTGCTGGTGATGAAGTTCGAACCCCAGTTGCTGACCGCGCCGTGGACATTCGGCGAAGGCATCCTGACCGGCCGCCCCGGATCGGGGCCGCTGAACATCCTGGCGCAGAAGATATACGGGCTGTTGACGGATTACGTCCTCATATCCATTCCGCTGTTCATCTTCATGGCGGCCCTGCTGGAACGGTCGGGGATCGCCAAGGACATGTATGCCTCGCTGAACGTCTGGCTCAGCCGGACGCGGGGCGGCATCGCCATCGTGACATCCCTGATGGCCGTCATCATGGCCGCCATGTCGGGCATCATCGGCGGCGAAGTCGTGCTGCTGGGCCTGATCGCCCTGCCCCAGATGCTGCGGCTGGGCTATGACCAGAACCTGGCGATCGGGACGATCTGTGCCTCGGGCAGCCTGGGCACGATGATCCCGCCGTCCATCGTGCTGATCATCTTCGGCCTGATCACCGAAACATCCATCAAGGCGCTGTTCACCGCCGCCTTCCTGCCCGGCTTCATGCTGGCCAGCTTCATCGTCATCTACATCATCGTGCGCACCCAGCTGAACCCGTCCCTGGCCCCGCTGCCGGAACCGCGCCCCGGCGAACCCGTGGGCCTGGCCAAGCTGGCGCTGTTCGGGGCCTTCCTGAATGTCCTGCTGGCGGGTTTTTCGACGATCCTGTTCCTGCGGGCCGGGTTCTTCACCCTCACCGGGCAGAACATGATCGGCGCGGGCGAAGACCCGATCGCCTGGGGCATGCCCGGCGACGTGCCCCTTTTCGGTGGCATCGTGGTGGCAAGCCTGTTGCTGGCCTTCTTCGCCTTTGGCCGCGACCGCACGCGGACCGGCTGGGACATGGGCAAGGGGCTGGTCGCGCCCATCGTCGTGATCGGCGTTGTCCTGGGGTCGATCTATGGCGGCATTACCGGCATCACCGAGGCCGCCGGCATGGGGGCCGTCGCGGTCCTGGTGCTGTCGATATTTCGGGGCGAGGCGTCGTTCGACCTGGTCTGGGACAGCCTGATGCGCACGCTGAAATCCACCGGCACGATTATCTGGGTCACCATCGGCGCCGCCGCCCTGGCGGGCGCCTATACCATCGCCGGAGGGCCGACATACGTGGCCAACCTGATCATCGGGGCGGATCTGCCGACCATGGGGATCCTGCTGGTGATGATGCTGATCCTGCTGTTCATGGGCGCGTTCATGGACTGGGTCGGCATCGTGCTGCTGATCATCCCGGTGTTCCTGCCCATCGTGCAGCGCCTGCCGATCGAGGAAATCGGGCTTTTCGGCACGCTGCAACCAAAGTACCTTGCGGTGTGGTTCGGGGTGCTGTTCTGCATGAACATGCAGGTCAGCTTTCTGTCGCCACCCTTCGGGCCGGCCGCCTTCTACCTGAAATCCGTCGCCCCGCCGCACATCGCGCTGACCGATATCTTCAAGGGCTTCCTGCCCTTCATCGGTATCCAGCTGCTGGCGCTGTCGGTGCTCTTGATCTGGCCGCCGATCATCGAAATCCTGCTGGAGTGGGGCCAATGACGCTCCCTCCCCTCTCAGCCTTTCCGGCGCATGATGCGCCGTGTCCATGCCAAGGAAGTCCCCATGCGCGCTCATGTCCGTCTCGACCCGGCCGACAATGTCGTTACCGCCACAAGATCCCTCGAAGTCGGTTCAGACCTTGATGGCGTGATCACCCGCGCGCTGATCCCGTCGGGCCACAAGGTGGCGGTTGCCGATATCGCCAGGGGCGCACCGGTGCGCAAATACGCCCAGCTGATCGGCTACGCATCCGAAGACATCGCGGCGGGCGACCACGTCCACACCCACAACGTCGAATTCCGCAACACGGACGTGGCTTACGAATTCGGCACCGACCTGCGGCCCGTCGAACCGGCGGCCACGCAGGACACGTTCATGGGCTACCGGCGCGAAAACGGCGCTGTAGGCACGCGCAACTACATCGCCGTGGTGACGTCGGTGAATTGTTCCGCCACGGCCGCGCGGCGCATCGCGGATGCCTTCGGACCGGATGAACTGGCGGACTACCCCAATGTCGATGGCGTGGTGGCCTTTGTCCACGGCACCGGCTGCGGCATGGGTGGCGATGGCGAAGGGTTCGAGGCGCTGCAGCGCGTCATGTGGGGCTATGCGAAACATCCCAACCATGGCGGGGTGATCATGGTGGGCCTGGGCTGCGAGATGAACCAGATCGACTGGCTGCTGGAAGCCTACGGGCTGAAGCAGGGGCCGCTGTTTCAGACGATGAACATCCAGGGGGTCGCGGGGCTGCGCAAGACCATCGAGATGGGCATCGAGAAGGTCCGCGCCATGCTGCCCATCGTCAACGAGGCCCGGCGCGCACCCTGCCCGGCCTCGTCGCTGAAGGTGGCGTTGCAATGCGGCGGGTCGGACGCCTGGTCGGGGATCACGGCGAACCCGGCCCTGGGCTATGCCTGCGACCTGCTGGCGGCGCAGGGCGGCACCGGCGTTCTGGCCGAAACGCCCGAGATCTACGGCGCCGAACACCTGCTGACGCGGCGCGCCGCCGACCGGGCGACGGGCGACAAGCTGGTCGGCCTGATCCGCTGGTGGGAGGATTATACCGCCCGCAACAAGGGTTCGATGGACAACAACCCCTCGCCCGGCAACAAGAAGGGCGGTCTGACGACGATCCTGGAAAAATCGCTGGGCGCGGCGGCCAAGGGCGGCACCTCGCCCCTGACGGGCGTCTACAGGTATGCCGAACCGGTGACGGCGGCGGGCTTCACCTTCATGGACAGTCCCGGCTACGATCCGGCCTCGGTCACGGGGCAGATCGCGGGGGGCTGCAACCTGGTGTGCTTTACCACCGGGCGCGGATCGGCCTTCGGATCGAAACCGGCGCCGACGATCAAGGTGGCGACCAATTCCGAGATGTTCGGGCGCATGATCGAGGACATGGACGTCAACGCCGGCGACATCCTGACCGATGGCGTCACGGTCGAGGAAAAGGGCCGCGAGATCTATCGGATGTTCCTGCGCGTGGCCTCGGGCGAGATGTCCAAGTCCGAAGCCCAGGGCCTTGGCGATTACGAATTCGTCCCCTGGCAGATCGGAGCGGTGATGTGATCAGGCAGATCAGCGAGACGGGAAACTGCGAGACGGGCCAGCAAGGGCCCGGCGAGCGGGGCCGGCCATGACGCGTTTGCTGATGGCCGGCACCGGCATGATCGGCCAGCGCCACATGGCCCATATCATCAACCACCCCGCCCTGACGCTGGCCGGGGTCATCGACCCGATGCCCGACCGCCGCCCCGACGGCATCCCCGGCTTCACCGATATCGCGGATGTCGATGTCGCCGCGGACGGCATCGTCATCGCCACCCCCACGCCGACCCACGCGCCGCTGACGCTGGCCGCCCTGAAACGCGGCTGGCACGTGCTGGTGGAAAAGCCCGTTGCCGAAGACCTCCCTTCCGCGCAGGCCATGATCGACGCCGCCGCGCAGGCCAACCGGCAGATCCTCGTCGGCCATCACCGCCGTCATCACCCCCGGGTTGCCAAGCTGAAAGAGATCATCGCGGGCGGCGCCCTTGGCCGCCCGGTCACCGCCGCCCTGCTCTGGACCATGCGCAAACCGGATGCCTATTTCGACGTGCCCTGGCGCGCGGGCATGGACGGTGCGCCGGTGAAGCAGAACCTGATCCATGACGTCGACACGCTGCGCTGGCTGTTCGGAGAGGTCGTCCACGTCTCGGGCTTCGGATCGAACGCCATCCGGGGCGCGGCGCGCACCGAAAGCGGCGGCGCGGTGCTGGGGTTTGCCACCGGCATGACCGCCACCATCGCCTTCGCCGATACCACGCCAACCCCCTGGGGCTTCGAGGCCGGCACCGGCGAAAGCCCCGCCATCCCGAAAACCGGCCAGGATTTCCTGCGCATCGCCTGCACCCGTGGCGCCGTCGAATTCCCGTCGCTGCGCACCTGGTCCGGCGCGCAGACATGGAACGACCTGCCCCGCCCCACCGAAACCCCGGTCGAAGACGCCGCTCCCCTGATCCGCCAGCTGGACCATTTCGCCGACGTGATCGCCGGCCGCGCCAGCCCGCTTGTCAGCGCGGACGAGGCGATGAAGACCCTCGACGTCACCCTTCAGATCGAAGCCGCCACGCGGCCGAAAGGAGACCCCGAATGACCCACCCCACCATCGGCTTCATCGGCCTGGGCCTGATGGGCGCCGCCATGGTCGGCCGCCTGCAGGACCAGGGCTATGCCCTTACCGTGCTGGGCAACCGCGACCGCACCGGGGTCGACGCCGCCCTGGCCAGGGGTGCGACCGAAGCCCGATCGGCGAAGGCATTGGCCGCGTCGTCGGACATCGTGATGCTGTGCATGGGCACCTCGGACCAGGTCGAAGGCCGGATGCGGGGGCCCGACGGCGTGATCGCGGGCCTGGGCGCGGACAAGGTGGTGATCGATTTCGGCACCTCGCTGCCATCGTCCACCAAGGCGCTGGGGGCCGAGGTGGCGCGGACCGGGGCGGTGATGCTGGACGCACCGCTGGGACGCACGCCCAGCCATGCCAAGGACGGGCTGCTGAACATCATGGCGGCGGGCGACAGGCCCACCTATGAACGGGTCAGGCCGGTGCTGGATGACCTGGGCGAGAACGTCTTTCACCTGGGCGACCTGGGATCCGGGCACACGATCAAGCTGATCAACAACTTCTTCGCCATGACCACCGCCAACGCCATGTCCGAGGCATTCGCCATGGCCGACGCGGCCGGGATCGACCGGCAGGGGCTGTATGACGTGATGTCGGCCGGGCCGCTGAAATCGGGCATGATGGATTTCATCAAGGCCTACGCGGTGGACGGCGACGCGCGGATGCTGGCATTCGCGGTCAGGAACGGCGCCAAGGACGTGGGGTATTACCGCCGCATGGCCGGGGATCTGGGCGCCGACACGATCATGTCCGCCTGCGCCGATGCGGCCATGCAGGCCGCCATCGCGGACGGGCGGGGCGAGGACATGGTGCCCCAGATGGTCGATTTCTACGCCGCGCGCTTCAAGGGGTAATCGATGACCGACGTGATCTGCATGGGCGAGGCGATGGTGGAACTGTCGCTGGCGTCCGCCCCCGGGGGACGGGCGGCGGTGGGTTTTGCGGGCGATACGCTGAACACCGCGATCTATCTCAAACGCGAGGCCCCCGGCCTGAACGTCGCCTATGCCACAAGGCTGGGCCGCGATCCGCTGTCCGACCAGATGGTGGCGATGATGCAGGACGAGGGGCTGGAGTGCGCCCTGATCCCCCGCCACGACACCCGCCTGCCCGGGCTTTACGCGATCTCGACCGACGAGGCCGGCGAACGGTCGTTCTTTTACTGGCGCGACCAGTCGGCGGCGCGCGAGATGCTGGGGGATGGCGGGCTGTCGTTCGCGGATCTGGGCCGGGCAAAGGTGCTGTACCTGTCGGCGATCACCCTGGCGATCCTGCCGGCGGCGCATCGGCAGGCCCTGCTGGACTGGCTGCCGGACTATCGCGCGGGCGGGGGCGTTTTCGCTTTCGATTCCAACTATCGCCCCCGGCTCTGGCCCGATCAGGCGACGGCCCGGGCCGCCGTGGGCTCTGCCTGGCGGCAGACCGACATCGGCCTGCCCAGCGTGGATGACGAGATGGCGTTGTTCGGGGATACCTCGGAAGGCGCGGTGCTGGACCGGCTGGCGGGGTTCGGGGTGACGTCCGGCGCGCTGAAGCGCGGCGCAAGCGGGCCACTGGCGCTGGATGGCAGCTTGTCCGGCCCTTACGCGCCGGCCTCGCGGGTCATCGACAGCACGGCGGCGGGCGACAGTTTCAACGCGGGCTACCTGGGCGCCCGGCTGACCGGCGCCGACGAGGCAAAGGCGCTGATGGCGGGCCACGCGCTGGCGTCGCGCGTGGTGGGCGTGAAGGGGGCGATCCTGCCGCGCACGGACAACAGCACCGGGGACGCGGCGTGAAACCGCTGAATGCCGTGCTGATCGGGCTCGGCATGGTGGCCGACACCCATGCGCGGGCGCTGGCGGATGCGTCCGGCGCACGGCTGCACGGGGTCCATGCGCGGCGGGGGGACACGGCGCGGGCCTTTGCCCAGCGACACGGCGGGCCAAAGGTCTACGGCACGCTGGACGAGATCGCCGACGACGACGCGCTGGATTTCGCCATCCTCGTCACGCCGCCCGATGCCCGTCTGGAGATCGTACAGAAGCTGGTCGGGGCCGGGTTGCCGGTGCTGATGGAAAAGCCCATCGAACGCGATGCGTCCCGGGCCAAGGCCATTGTCGCGATCTGCGACGCGGCCGGCCTGCCCTGCGGCGTGACCCTGCAACATCGGATGCGCCCGGCGGCGCGGGCGTTGAAGGCGCGGTTGACGAACATGGGCCGGATCGGCGGCGTCGATGTCCGCGTGCCCTGGTGGCGCGACCAGGTCTATTACGATGCGCCGGGCCGGGGCACCTATGCGCGCGATGGCGGCGGCGTGCTGATCACCCAGGCGATCCACACGCTGGACCTGACGCTGCATCTGTGCGGGCCGGTCAGGGCGGTGCAGGCGCTGACCGCGACCACGCTGCACCGCATGGAATCCGAGGATTTCGCCACCGCCGGACTGGTCTTTGCCACCGGCGCGGCGGGGTCGGTCATGGCGACCACCGCGCAATTCCCCGGCGCGGCCGAGCAGATCGTGATCAATGCCGAACACGGCTCGGCCCGGCTGAGCGGCGATCACCTGACCCTGCATTGGCGCGACGGCCGGATTGAGGAGATCGGCGGCGCGTCCGCCACCGGCGGCGGCGCCGACCCGATGGCATTCACCCATGCCTGGCACCAGGCGGTGATCGAGGATTTCGCCGATGCCGTCCGTCATGGGCGGGCCCCCGCGATCACCGGGCGGTCCGCGCTGGCGGTGCAGGAGCTGATCGACGCCATCGTTCGATCCTCGCGCGAGGGACGGCGCATCGACATGGAGACCGCAGATGAATGACCCCATCCGCATGGGCGTGATCGGCATCGACCATCGCCACATCTATACCATGGCCGGCCACATGCGCGACGCCGGCGCCGTCCTGGCCGGCTGGTCGACCGAGGGCACGCCCGGCACGCTGGCGGGATTCGTCGATCGGTTTCCCGAAGCGCCAAGGGTATCCTCCGCCGATGCCCTGCTGGAGGATCCGACCATCGACGTCATCCTGACCGCCGCCATACCCTGCGACCGGGCTGGGATTGCCCTGCGCGCGATGGCGGCGGGCAAGGATGTGATGACCGACAAGCCGGGGTGCCTGACGCTGGACCAGCTGGCGGCGATCCGGGCCAGGGTGGCAGAGACCGGGCGGATCTGGTCGGTGGATTTCTCGGAACGGTTCGAGGTGCCGTCGGTCACCGCCGCCGCCGAGCTGGTCGCGCAGGGCGCCATCGGGCGGGTGATCCAGACGCTGGGGCTGGGGCCGCACCGGCTGAACCGGGCGATCCGGCCGGACTGGTTCTTCGACCCCGCGCGCAATGGCGGGATCCTGACCGATATCGGGTCGCACCAGATCGACCAGTTCCTGTTCTTCGCGGGCGCCAGAGATGCCGAGGTCACGTTGGCCACCACCGCCAACCGCGCCAATCCGCAAGACCCGGGGTTCCGCGACTTCGGGCAGATCGTGCTGAAGGCCGGCGACGTGGACGGCTATGTCAGGCTGGACTGGTTCACGCCGGATGGCCTGCCGACCTGGGGCGACGGGCGGCTGTTCCTGCTGGGCACCGAAGGCACCATCGAGCTGCGCAAATACGTGGATCCGGGCGCGTCCGATCGCACCGATACGCTGATCCTGACCAATGGAACCCGGTGCGAGACAATCGACGCAAGGGGCACCGGCCTGCCCTATTTCGCCCGCCTGATCGCCGATATCCGCGACCGAAGCGAAACGGCGATGCCGCAGGACCATGCCTTTGCCGTGATGGACCTGGCGATCCGCGCGCAGATGATGGCGGACGTGGAATAGCGAAGGACCTAGCCGCCCACGTCTTCCGGCGCGATGCCCACGGACTTGATGATGGCGTGGCAGGTGGCGCCCTCGGCCAGGCCCATCGCCTCGACCGACCGCCGCGTGATCCGCGCCAGAACCGCCCCGGCCGGTGTCTGCAGCGACACCAGCGCCCCCGGCCCTTCCCCCGCGCGGACCCGGTCGACGGTGCCGGGCAGGATGTTGAGCGCCGAAAGACCCTCGGGCCGGGTGCGCGACAGGACGACTTCCTGCGCGGGGATGCGCAGGCGGATGGTCTGGCCCGGGGAATGGGCGACACGCGGCAGGAAAAGCGGCAGGCCCCCGGCTTCGAGTTCGGTGATGCCGTCGGGATGATGGGTGACGACGCGGGCTTCGATCACGGCGCCGGCGGCGCGCACGCCGGTGGGGGTGACCATCGGGTCCGCCAGCACTTCGCCCGCCGGACCCCGGCGCACGATCCGGCCGCCGTCCAGCGCGATGACGGTGGTGGCCAGCCGCGCGACTTCGGCGGCGGAATGGCTGACGTACAGGATCGGAACCGAGACCTCGTCGCGCAGGCGTTCGAAATAGGGCAGGATTTCCGCCTTGCGGGCCTCGTCCAGCGCGGCCAAGGGTTCATCGGCCAGGATCAGGCGCGGCGAGGACAGCAGCGCCCGGCCGATGGCGACACGCTGTTTTTCCCCGCCTGACAGCAGCCCGGGGCGACGGTCGAGCAGGGGGCCGATGCCCAGCATCTCGACCACCCTGTCCGCTTCGGCGCGCCAGGTCTTTTGGGGGGCCTTACGGGGGGCGAAGAAACGGCCATAGCCCAGGTTCTGGCGCACGGTCATGTGCGGAAACAGCCGGCCTTCCTGGAAGACATAGCCCAGGCGGCGGCGATGCGGCGGCAGGTTCACGCGGGCATCGGTATCGACCAGCGTCAGGTCATCGACGGCGATCCGCCCCTGCCCCGGCGACAACAGCCCCGCCACCGCGTTCACGATGGTCGTCTTGCCCGACCCCGAACGGCCGAACAGCACGGTGATCCCCGGCGGCGCCTGGAAATCCACGTCCAGGGTGAAGGCGCCCTGTTGGTGGTTCAGCCGGACGTTCAGCATCAGTTGCCCGCCACCCGGCGCGCGACGCGGGTCGACAGGGCCTCGGACACCAGAAGCGCGCCCATGGCGACGGCGATGGAAACGGCGACAAGGCGCAGCGCAGCACCTTCGCCGCCGGGCACCTGCAGGAAGGCGTAGATGGCCGATGGAATGGTGCGGGTCTGGCCGGGAATGTTCGACACGAAGGTGATCGTGGCGCCGAATTCGCCCATGGCCTTGGCAAAGGACAGGATGGCGCCGGTCAGGATGCCGGGCAGGATCATCGGCAGGGTGACGGTGGCAAAGACCCAGGGACGCGGCGCGCCCAGCGTGGCGGCGGCCTGTTCCAGGCGCGGATCCACCGCCTCGATCGACAGCCTGATGGCGCGCACCATCAGCGGAAAGGCCATGATCCCGGCGGCCAGGGCGGCCCCGGTCCAGTTGAAGGCGAAGACGATGCCGACCTTCTGCAGGACCGACCCCACCGGGCCCTTGGTGCCGAAGGTCAGCAACAGCATGTAACCGGTGACGACGGGGGGCAGGATCAGCGGCAGGTGGACGATGCCGTTGATCAGTTGCTTGCCGGGAAAGCGCCACCTGGCAAGGGCATAGGCGGTGAAAATGCCGATGGGCAGGCTGACGGCCATGGCCCAGAACGACACCCGAAGCGACAGGGCGACCGCGTTCCACTCCTCGGGTCCAAGCCAGGCCATGCGGTCAGATCCCACGGATTGCACGGAAGGGGATCCCCCCGTCCTGTGCCGCCGCCGTTCCGCTCTGCCTGATCTGGTGCACCGGGATCCCGTCCTTACCGTTATAGCCGACAGGGGACATCGCTTTGCGCGCCACTGCAAGGCGTTTCTTCGGGCGGGCCTCAGGCAATCAGGCAATTAGGCGGTCAGGCCCAGATCCTCGACCGCCTGGGCGACGGCCATGCGAAAGACCTGTTCGACCGGCGATGGCGTTTCCCCGGCGCGGGTCATCAGCCCGACGGATCCGGTGGTAATGGCCGTCTCGAAGGGCAGTTGCACCAGGTGGCCATCGGCGATCTCGTTGGCGACGACGCCGGCCGAGATGATCCAGACCACATCCGTGCGCCGCGTGTAGACCCGCCCGAAGGCGCCCGAGACGGTTTCCAGCTGGCGCGTGATGTCTCCGACCCCCTGTTCGACCATGAACCGGTCCACCAGCGGGCGGATGGCGGACCCGGGGGACGGGTAGACCACGGGCCAGTCGACGATGCGCTTGAGGTCGGGGGCCTCCAGCAGCGGATGACCGGCGCGGACCACGAAGACCACGCGTTCGGTGTAAAGCTGAGTGAAGGAAATGCCCTGCATCTGTTCGGGGCCCGCCAGGCGGCCGATGACCAGGTCCATCTCGCCCAGCTTCATCCGGTCGGTCATGTAGCCGTGGGGCCCGTCGAGGATACGCAGCCGCGCCTGCGGGCGCATTTCGTCGAAGACACTTACCGCCGCGGGCATCAGCCGCGCCATCACGCTGGGCAGGGCGCCGACCACCAGGTGTTCGGCCGCCTGCGCCCCGGCATGTTCCACCCCGTCGAGCCCCTGTTGCAGGGCGGCCAGGGACATTTCGGCGAAATGCAGAAAGACATCGCCCTGCGCGGTCAGGGCCACGCCGGCGCGACTGCGGGTCAGCAGCGGGGCGCCAAGGATCTCCTCCAGCTCCTTCAGCGTCTTCGATATGGCGGGGCCGGTGAGGTAGAGCCGTTCGGCGGCACGCTTGAAGCTGCGTTCGCGGGCGATCTCCACGAAACACTGGATGTGGCGGAACTTGATGCGGCGGTCGATCAACCTGGATACCCGGATTGGCAAGCAAACCGGGTGATAGCGCGGTTTGGCTGGCGAAACCAGAAGGCATTGGCCGGACCGGGCGGCGGCGAGTGGGGCGGCAGCGTGTCGGGGGGGCGGGGGATTTCTTTCGTACGAAAGAAATCGGCACGTGCTGCGCCAGCGGGTGCCGGGGCGATTTTATTCGACGAATAAAATCTGTCCCTGCCCTATTTCGGCGCCATGCGGATCGCCCCGTCCAGGCGGATCGTCTCGCCGTTCAGCATCGGGTTGGCGATGATCGCCTCGACCATCTTCGCATATTCCGCCGGATCGCCCAGCCGGTTCGGAAACGGCACCTGTGCGCCAAGAGAATCCTGCGCCTCTTGCGGCAGCGAGGCCAGCAGCGGTGTCAGGAACAGCCCCGGCGCGATGGTCATGACGCGGATGCCGTAGCGCGCGAATTCGCGCGCGATGGGCAGGGTCATCCCCACGATCCCGCCTTTGGACGCGGCATAGGCCGGCTGCCCGATCTGCCCGTCGAAGGCCGCGACGCTGGCGGTGTTGACGATCACGCCCCGTTCCTCTCCCAGCGGCTCTGCCGCATGGATCCGCGCCGCGAATTTCGACAGCACGTTGAAGGTGCCCAGCAGGTTCACGCTGATGATCGAGGTGAAATCGCCCAGCGGCAGCGCCCTGCCCTCGCGGTCGATCACCTTGGCCGGCGGCCCGATCCCGGCGCAGTTCACGCAGATCCGCATCGCCTCGCAGAAATCCTGCGCCGCATCCAGCCCGGCCTCGACCTGCGCCGCGTCGGTCACGTTTACCTTGACGAACCGGCCGCCGATCGCCTCGGCATGGGCCTGGCCCAGGTCCTCGTTCAGATCGAAGATGGTGACCTTCGCGCCCAATGCGGCCAGGTGCGCCGCCGTCGCCCCGCCCAGCCCCGAGGCGCCGCCTGTCACGACCGCGCCGGCTTTGTTGATGTCCATGGCCCCGTTCCCCCTTCGTCTGCACGCCGCGCACCTTTCCCCAGCATGGCCGTCCGCGGCAAGAGCGGATTTCGCAATCCGCTGCGTCACGGCTTGCCAGCGCCCGGTCCCGGCCCCAAGGTTTCCCGGCGCACAGCGGGAGCACGGGTGATGGCAATCGACGAGGCGGCGGATTTCCTGGCCGAAAGCGAGGCGCTCTTTGCCCTGCTCGACGGGCTTGGCGCCGCCGACTACGACCGGGTGACGGCGTTCAAGGGCTGGACGATCGGCGACGTGCTGGTCCACCTGCACTTCTGGAACCGCGCGGCCGATCTGTCGGCGCTGGACGGCGAGGCCTTCGGGACCCTGATGGAGGAGGTTCTGCCCGAGATCGAGCGCGGCGCCTTCCGGGCGGCCGAGAACGCCAGGGTCGAGGAGCGCGGTCCGGAGCTGCTGGCGGCCTGGATCACCTATGCCCGCGAGATGGCGGCCCGCTGGTCCGAAATGGATCCCAGGGCGCGGCTGCCCTGGGCCGGACCGTCGATGTCGGCACGGTCGTCGATCACCGCGCGGCAGATGGAGACCTGGGCGCATGGATTCGAGATCTTCGACCTGCTGGGGCAGGACCGGGACGAAACCGACCGGATCCGCAATATCGTGGTGCTGGGGGTGAACACCTTCGGATGGTCGCACAAGGTGCACGGGCTGGACATGCCGGAGGCCATGCCGCTGGTGCGGGTCACGTCGCCGTCCGGGGCGGTCTGGGACTGGGGCGATGACGCGGCGGGGCGGATCGAGGGGCCGGCGGTGGATTTCGCCGCCGTCGTCACCCAGACGCGGGCGCTGGCGGATACGGCGTTGATTGTCGAGGGGCCGGTGGCCAAGGCCTGGATGGACAATGCGCAATGCTTTGCGGGGGCGCCGCAGACGCCGCCGACCGCCGGGTCGCGGCGGCGGGCGTAGAGTCGGGGGCGCTGCCCCCGTCCTCCGGTGGAGGACTCCCCCGAGGGTATTTTTGCCAAGAAGAAGCAGCGATTGGTTCTGGGAACGGCCGGCGCGCGGTTGCCGGGGTGGGAGCGCGCCGGACGTTGGTGCGGGTCGGGTGATGTACCCCGCCCGGGTCGGGTTGGATCCGGGCGGGGTTGTCGGGCGCAGCGCAGGGAGATCGGAGGGTCTGCGCCCTCGGGAGGTCAGATGACGCGGTCGCGGGGGGATTTGCCGCCGAAGAAGTCGTCGAGGTTGTCCAGCACCCGGAAGCCCATGGCTTCGCGCGCCTCCTTCGTGGCGCTGGCGAGGTGGGGCAGCATCACCAGGTTGTCGCAGTTCAGCAGGTCCGATGCGATGCGAGGTTCGCCTTCGAAGACGTCCAGGGCCGCGCCGCCGATCGTGTCGAAGCTGAGCGCCTGGATCAGCGCGTGTTCGTCGATCAGCTCGGCCGCGCCGGTGTTGACCAGGTAGGCACCGGGTTTCATCATTTCCAGCCGCGGGGTGTTCATCAGGTGCCGGTTGGCCGCCCCGCCCGAACAATGCAGCGAAACGAAATCGCAGCGTGGCAGAAGATCTTCGAGCGTGGCGACCTGTTCGGCGCCGCATTGGGCCAGCGCCCCGGGGTCCTGCGGATGCGGGTCATGCACCAGGATCGTCATGCCGAAGCCATGATGCGCCCGCTTCGCCATCTCGCGCCCGATGCGGCCGAAGCCCACGATCCCCAGCACCTTGCCCGAGACCTTGGTCCCCACCAGGTGCGTCGGCCGCCAGCCGGTCCAGCGGCCCGCGCGCAGCTCGCGTTCGCCTTCGCCCGCGCGGCGGGCAACCATCAGCAGCAGCGTCATGGCCAGGTCGGCGGCGCATTCCGACACCACGTCCGGCGTGTTGGTCACCGTCACGCCCAGCCGTTTCGCCGCCGGTTCACAGATGTGGGACAGGCCCACACCGTAATTGGCGATGATCCTGGTCCGGGCCTGGGGCACGTCCAGCGCGTCCTTGCCCAGCCAGTCGGTGTCCGTCGGCAGCACCGCGTCGTAGCGCCTGAGCGCCTCGCGGAACTGGAAGAGCCCCATGGGCCGGTCGCTGCGGTTCAGCGTGACCTCGTAGCGGTCGCACAGCTGTGCCTCGACCGCCGCCGGCCAGCGGCGGGTGACGAAGACGGAGGGCTTTGCCATCAGGCCGCCCTCCCCATGACGCGGGCGATCGTGTCGCCGATCACCGCCGGGTTTTCCGCCACCGTCACGCCGGCCTCGGACAGGATCTCGACCTTTTCCGAGGCACTTTCCCCGAAGGCCGAGATGATCGCGCCGGCATGCCCCATGGTCCGCCCCTTGGGCGCGGTGAGGCCGGCGATATAGGCCACCACGGGCTTGGTCACGTGATCGCGGATATAGGCCGCGGCTTCGGCCTCCTGCGGGCCGCCGATCTCGCCGATCATGCAGATGACTTCGGTGTCGCCGTCGGCTTCGAACTGCGCCAGGATGTCCTTGAAGCTGGACCCGTTGATCGGGTCGCCGCCGATGCCGACGCTGGTCGAAATGCCGATCCCGTGTTCCTTCAGCTGGGCGGCGGCCTCGTAGCCCAGCGTGCCGGACCGCCCGATCACGCCCACCGGACCCTGCAGGTAGATATGGCCCGGCATGATCCCCAGCAAAGCCTTGCCCGGGGATATCGTGCCCGCGCAGTTCGGACCCGTAAGCACCATCCGCCGTTCCTTGGGATAGCGCCACATGTAGCGTTTCACCCGGATCATGTCCTGCGCCGGGATCCCGTCGGTGATGCAGACGCAATACCGGATGCCGCCGTCGGCGGCCTCCATGATGCTGTCGGCGGCGAAGGGGGGCGGGACGAAGACCAGCGACGCCTCGGCGCCGGTGGCGTCCACCGCGTCCTTCACCGTGTCGAAGACCGGCAGGCCCTCGGCCGTCTGGCCGCCCTTGCCGGGCACCACGCCGGCGACGACGTTGGTGCCGTAGTCCAGCATCTCGCGGGTGTGGAACCGGGCCATGCGGCCCGTGATGCCCTGGACGATGACGCGGGTGTCGCGGTCAAGAAAGATGCTCATCAGACGGCCCTCACTCTGGTGTTCTGGGTCAGATCGCGTTGCCAGGCGCCCACGGCGCGTTCGGCGGCTTCCATCAGGGTGCCGGCGCGGATGATCGGCAGGCCGGACTTGGCGAGGATCTTCTGCCCTTCTTCCACGTTGGTCCCGGCCAGGCGCACCACCACGGGAACCTCGACCTGGACTTCGCGCAGCGCCTGCACGACGCCTTCGGCCACCCAGTCACAGCGGTTGATCCCGGCAAAGATGTTCACCAGCACCGCCTGCACGTTGGCGTCCGACATCACCAGCCGGAACGCCTTGGCCACCCGGTCGGGCGTGGCGCCGCCGCCGATATCGAGGAAGTTCGCGGGTTCGCCCCCGGCCAGCTTGATCGTGTCCATCGTCGCCATCGCCAGCCCCGCGCCATTGACGATGCAGCCGATGTTGCCGTCGAGCCCGACATAGGACAGACCCCGGTCGGCGGCCCGGCTTTCGCGCGGATCCTCCTGGCTCTTGTCGCGCAGTTCGGCCACCTGGGGATGGCGGAACAGTGCGTTGTCGTCGAAGGTCATCTTCGCATCCAGCGCCAGCACGCGGTTGTCGCGGGTCACCACCAGCGGGTTGACCTCGACCATGGTCGCGTCCAGCTCGGTGAACGCCCGGTAGCAGCCCTGCAGCGTGCGCACCATGTTCTGCACCAGCCCGGGTTCCATCCCCAGCTTGAAGGCGATCTCGCGCGCCTGGAATTCCTGCAGCCCCACCGCCGGCTCGATGGTGGATCGCACGATGCTGTCGGGGCGGTTGGCCGAGATGTCCTCGATCTCCATCCCGCCTTCGCTTGAGGCCACGATCATCACCCGCTGGCTGGTGCGGTCCAGCACCAGGCCCAGGTAGATCTCGCGCGCGATGGGCACCGCGCCTTCGACATAGACCCGGTAGATCCCCTTGCCCGCCGGCCCGGTCTGGTGCGTCACCAGCTTGCGGCCGAACATGTTCTCGCAGGCGTCCTGGATCTCGTGATCCGTGGTGCAAAGCTTGACGCCGCCCGCCTTGCCGCGCCCGCCGGCATGGACCTGGGCCTTCACCACCCACATGTCGCCGCCCAGTTCGCGCGCCCGATAGGCCGCCTGTTCGGGGCTGTAGGCCAGCGCGCCGGGCGGCACCTCGACCCCGAAATTCGCCAGGATTTCCTTGGCCTGGTACTCGTGGATATCCATTGGTCTCCTCCTTCCAATGACGTGACGCGGCTCATTCTGCGGCAAGCGCACTTTGGTAATGGGCGTCGAGGATCTCCTCGATGGCCTTGTCGTTCACCGTTGCCCCCATGGCGCGCATCGCCTCGGCGAAGCGGCGGACGATCTCGGATATCTGCGGGCGGCTGAGCTGGTTCAGGATGCCGATGCGCACCTGCACCGGCGCAGACAGCGTCGGCCAGATGCCGAAGCCGTCCGCCCGGCAGTTCTGCACCAGCTCCATTTCCCGGCCCGCCAGGTCGCCGGGCAGGTTGAGCACGACAAGGCTGGTCATGTTCGACGTCACCTCGCAGCCCATCGATTCGACCGCGGCGCGCAGGGCACGTTCGTGAAAGGCATAGGCCGCGGCCCGTTCCCGGACGCCCTGGTCCAGCGTCAGGCGCAGCGCTTCGTGAAAGGCGGCGACGGCATAGGCGGAATGGGTCCGGTGATAGGTCCCCTTGTCCACGTCCTGACCCTCCAGGATTCCCCAGTGCCGGGCTTCCAGGATCGGATGATGCACGAACGTCCGCGCGCCCCCCTTCTTCAGCGTCGCGATGTAGCGGTCGGTGAAGCTGACCGGCGCATAGGTCAGCGGCAGGCAGCAGATCCCCTTTTGCGGGCAGGACGCCCAGCCCGCCACGCCGGGGAAATCGTCGATCCGGAAATCCTCGACCCCCAGCGACGACACCGCGTCGACCAGCCCCATCACCCCGTGCCGGTCGCAGGCGTCCGAGAACCCGCGCAGGTCGTTGATCCGCCCCGATCCGGTTTCCCAATGCGCCATGAAGGCCCATTTCGGATCGTGTTCGGCCAGCGCCGCCTCGACCATCTGGCCGGTGACCGACTGGCCATGCGGCACCTCGATCACGGTGACCGACGCCGCCTGCGGGTTCAGGCTGTCGGCCTCCAGTTCCTCGGCCGTGGCGGCCTTCATGCGCAGCGTCAGCGCGTCGATGCCCGAGAACGTCCCGTTGGCAAAGGCCACCACCCGGTCGCCGGGGCGGATGGCGGCGAACATCGTGTCGAGCCCGCTCCACCCCGTTCCGGCGACGCCGAAGGTGTGGATGTTCTTCGTGCCCCAGACCTGGCGCAGCATCAGCTTGGCCTCGACCATGCCGCGCAGCACGTCGGCCTGCATGTGATCGGCGACCCCGGCGGCGGCAAAGCGCTGCAGGACGCGGGCGTCGGTGTTGCCCGGACCCGGGCCGGCGGCCAGCGTCTGCGGGATGTCGAGCTGCGGAAAGATCTGCGCGGTCATGGGTTTCTCCCCTACATCGGCCCCTTGATCGGCCCGTTCGGGGGCCGGAAACGTTCTTCGAGGTGGAGACGAAATAATCTTACCTTGCGAAGTCGCACAACACTCCTTACTCCTGCTTTCTGGTATCTAAAGGTATGGGAAATTTCCCACCCATTCTGGTAAGTATGCCAGTGTATGCAGCAAATTACCCACCCATACGGGTAGTTTTTGGCCCGAGATCCAAAGGATAACAAATGGTTACCCTACCCGGCGCAAAGCCCATCGACATCATGCTGGGGGACGGAAACCCCCTGGTCCTGTCGGCCATGTCCGAACTGTTCGAACGCGATCCCCGATTCTCGCTCGTCGCCACGTCATCCACCGCCGAAGGCTTCCTGGGCACCGTCATGCGGGTTCCGGTGAAGGTCGGCGTGATCGACTGGAACCTGCCCGCGCTCGGCGCCGCCAAGCTGATCGAGGTGCTGCGCGACCAGGAAAACGCCCCCCGCCTGGTGGTCTACGGGCACGAAACCGGCGACTTGCCGCGGCTGGCCATGACCGCCGGCGCCGCCGGCTTCGCGTCCCGCTCGGGCGAGGTCGAGACGCTGTTGCAGACCTGCGTTTCGGTCGCCGCCGGCAACATGGTCTTTCCGTTCATCGACGTGCGCGAGCTGCAGCAGGACCCGATCCAGACGCTGTCGCGCAAGGAACGCCAGATCCTGGATGCGCTGGCCAAGGGGATGACCAACAAGGAACTGGCGACCGCGTTGGGGATTTCCACCAACACGGTGAAATTCCACCTGTCGAACCTTTACGAAAAGCTGTCGGTCCGGAACCGCGCGCAGGCCATCGCCTTCTTCTACGCGGCCCGGTCTCCGGGGCAGGAATGACGCGAAATATTATTTCTTCAGTATACATTCGCATGTAATAAAATTACTTGACAGACTCGCCGCGCGCGCCGTTTCCTGCCCGTCATTTCCCGACGAACGGCCAGAGGAGCGCCCGTCCCATGAGTTTCCATTCCATTCAGCAAGCCCCCGCCCGGCTGAACCGCAGCGAATTGGCGGTGCCGGGATCCCAACCGCAACTGTTTGAGAAGGCGGCGAAATCAGACGTCGACGTGATCTTTCTGGATCTCGAAGACGCGGTCGCCCCGGACGAAAAGGAACAGGCCCGGCGAAATGTGATCACAGCCCTGAACGACATGGACTGGGGCCCCAAGACGATGTCGATCCGGATCAACGGATTGGATACCCATTACATGTATCGTGACGTGGTCGACGTGGTCGAGGCCTGCGAACGGCTGGACCTGATCATGGTGCCCAAGGTCGGAACGGCGGCCGATGTCTATGCCGTCGACATGCTGGTGACCCAGATCGAGGATGCGAAGGGACGCAAGAAGCGCATCGGCTTCGAACACATCATCGAAACGGCGCTTGGCATGCAGAACGTGTCCGAAATCGCGGCTGCGTCAAAGCGCAACGAAAGCCTGCATTTCGGGGTCGCCGACTATGCCGCGTCGACCCGCGCCCGCACGACCATCATCGGCGGCGTGAACCCCGATTACGCGGTGCTGACCGACCCGCTGGCCGATGGCTCGCGGGCCGAACATTGGGGCGACATGTGGCACTATGCGCTGGCCCGGATGGTGGTCGCCGCGCGCGCCAATGGCTTGCGCCCGATCGACGGGCCCTTCGGCGATTTCCAGGACCCCGACGGCTATCGCGCGGCGGCAAAGCGCGCCGCGGTGCTGGGCTGCGAGGGCAAGTGGGCCATCCACCCCAGCCAGATCGCGCTGGCGAACGAGGTCATGAGCCCGTCGGAGGCCGAGGTCGACAAGGCCAACCGCATCCTCGCCGCCATGGCCGAGGCCGAGGCCGCCGGGAAGGGCGCGGTGTCGCTGGATGGCCGCCTGATCGACTATGCCTCGATCCGCCAGGCCGAGGTGTTGGTGGAAAAAGCCCGCCAGATCGCCGCCTGAATCAGAAGGGCGCGCAACCATCTGGTCCCGCGCCCTTTTGTTGTGATCACACCCGCCACCCAGGGCAGCGGGCGCACCGGGGAACGCCGTTGATGCGCCATTGGTCCAAGCGACAATGGCGACGGGCGGGAGGTGTGCCCGCTGCCCGTTCCCTACCTCTGCACCAGCACCGGCGGTTCAAAGGGCGCGGGCACCATGTCCGAGGTATCCCTTTCGACCTCGACCACGCAGGAGTGCGCGATCGGCCCCTGCCCCAGCCGCGACGTCCCCTTGTCCAGCGTCAGCACGTTCGGGTTGCCATGCCGACACCCTGGCCGCCCCTGGTCATCCACTGCCGGGTCGAACCACGCGCCCGTCGACATCTGCACGACCCCGGGGCGCACACCATCGCTCAGCGCCGCCGTCGCCAGGCACCAGCCGCGATCGTTGAACACCCGCAGCCGATCGCCTGCGGCAATCCCCCGCGCCGCCGCATCCCCGGGATGCAGCGTCAGAACCTCGCGGTCATCGGGGCGCAAGGACCGGCAATAGGCGCCATGGTCCAGCTGCGAATGCAACTTGCCCTTCGGCTGGTTCGACATCAGGTGCAGCCCGGCCCCCTGCCCCAGCCATTCCACCGGTTCCAGCCAGGCGGGATGCGGCGGGCAATCGTCATAGCCGAACCCGGCGATCACGTCGGAAAACAGCTCGATCCGCCCGCTGGGCGTCGCCAGCGGCGCGCCCTCGGGGTCGGCGCGGAACCCCTCCAGCATCACATGCGGCTTTTCGGTCGCGGGCACCTCGAACACGCCCTTTTCGCGCAGCTCGTCCAGCGACGGCAGCTCGATCTCCATCGCGGCCGCGTTCTGCCGGGTCCGGTCGTAGATCCAGCGCAGCCAGTCCTCGGGCGTGCGCCCTTCGGTGAACGCCTCTTCGACCCCCAGCTTGGCCGCGATGGCGGCAAAGATCGCGTGATCGTCCCGCGCCTCGCCCGCCGGTTCCACCGCCTTGTCCATCCGCGCCATCCACGGGTCGCGGTTGGTCAGCGCCAGGTCGTCGCGTTCCAGGTGGGTCGTGCAGGGCAGCACGATGTCGGCGTGCTTGGCCAGCGCGTTCCAGCACCATTCGTTGACGATCACCGTCTCGGGCTTCGCCCAGGCACGGCGCATCCGGTTCAGGTCCTGGTGATGGTGGAACGGGTTGCCCCCGGCCCACCAGACCAGTTTCACATCCGGATAGGTCAGGCTTTGCCCGTCGAATTCGAACCCACCGCCGGGGTTCTCCAGCATGTCGGTGACCCGGGCGACCGGCACGAACCGATCCACCGGGTTCCGCCCCTGCGGCAGGGCGATCACCGGCAGGTCGCGCAGGTCGTTGCCGATGGCGTTCACCGCCGAATAGCCGAACCCGATACCGCCCCCGGGCAGCCCGATCTGGCCCACCATCGAGGCCAGCGCGATTGCCGCCCAATAGGCCATTTCGCCATGATCCTGCCGGGTCAGCGACCAGCTGATCGAGATCATCGTGCGGTTCGACGCCATCCGCCGGGCCAGGTCGCGGATCACGTCCGGGGCCAGATCGCAGATCGGCGCCGCCCAGTCGGCCTCCTTCACAACCCCATCCGAAGCCCCGGTCAGGTAGGCCGCAAAGCGGTCGAACCCGGTGGTGTAGCGCGCAAGGAACGCGCCGTCATGCAGCCCTTCGGCCAGCAGCGTCTGGCACAGGGCCAGCATCAGCGCCGTATCGGTCGACGGCCGGGGCGCCAGCCATTCGGCGCCGGCCTCCTTCATCACGTCCGAACGCAGCGGCGAGATGTTGACGAATTGCACACCGGCCGCCGCCGCCGCGCGGACCGCTTCGGCCTGCACATGGCGGCCCACGCCACCCTGGGCGATCTGGCCGTTCTTGATCGGCACGCCGCCGAAGGCCACGAACAGGTCCGTGTCGGCGATCACCGACCGCCAGCTGGTCGCGTCATAGACCAGGTTGTAGAAATGCCCCATCACGTGGGGCACGATGACCTCGCCGGCGGCGAAACTGTAGGTGTTGACCGACCTGGTGAACCCGCCGATGCAGTTCAGGAACCGCTTCAGGTTGCTCTGCGCATGGTGGAACCGTCCGGCCGAGGCCCAGCCATAGGACCCGGCATAGATCGCCTCGTTCCCGTGCAGCGTCCGCACCCGGTTCAGCTCGTCCGCCACCAGCCGTTCGGCCTCGTCCCAGGATACTTCGACGAACGGATCCTCGCCGCGCAGGTCGCCCCGCGCGCCTGGGCCATGGTCCAGCCAGCTTTGCCGCACCGCGGGCCGCTTGATCCGGGTCGGCCCGTCCAGCACGTCCAGGATGCCGGGGCCGATGGGCGACGGATCGGGATCCGCCTCAAGGGGCCGCATGGCGGTGATGCGCCCGTTCTCCGTCTCGACCCGGTAGGTGCCCCAGTGGGTCGACGTCAGCAAATCCTTGCGAGTGGGAAGGGACGTGTCGGGCATGGCGGGCGACTCCTTTCAACAGGCGGCATCCTTCGGACAAAGCACGATCCTCGTCAATGGCCCCGCCCGGTGCTGCGCGCCGGGCAGCGCACGGGCCCCCTCGATGGGGGGCCGGGCGCTGCCCCCGGGCCCGGATGCCGTGTCAGGCAGCAGGTCAGTAGATCGCCCAGACCAGACCCAGGGTCAGCCCCGGCACCAGCACCAGAAGCACGACCCGCACGATATCCGTCACGACAAAGGGCAAGGCCCCCCGGAAGGTCGCCGCGATCGGCACGTCGCGGGCCATGTTGTTGATGATGTACAGGTTCATCCCCACCGGCGGCGTGATCAACCCGACCTCGACCACGATCAGAACCAGCACGCCGAACCACAGGCCGAAGTCATTCACGCTCATCCCGAAATCCAGACCGACCATGATCGGGTAGATGATCGGCACGGTCAGCAGCACCATCGACAGCGAATCCATGATGCAGCCGAAGGCCAGGTACATCACCAGCACGACGATCAGAACGACCCATGGCGAAAGCCCCTGCATGGACACCCAGGCCGCCGTGCCTTGCGGCAATTGCGTCAGCGCCAGGAAGGAATTGTAGATCCCCGCCCCCAGCACGATCATGAAGATCATCGCGGTGGACGAGGCCGTGGCATAGACCGACTGGCGGAAGCGGTCCCAGTTCATCTGCCCCGACACCAGCGCGGCGATGCCCGTCCCGGCAGCGCCCACCGCCGCCGCTTCGGACGGCGTGAAGATGCCCAGGTAGATGCCCCCCACCACGGCGGCAAAGATCGCAAGCACCGGCCAGATCCCCGCGATCATCTTCAGCCGTGCGCCCCAGGGCACCCGGTCCGCCAGCGCGGCGGAATTCGGCGACACCCGCACCCAGACCGCCACCGCGATCATGTAGCCGATCGCCGCCAGGATCCCCGGCCCGATCGCCGCGACGAACAGCTTGGCGATGTTCTGTTCCGCCAGGATCGCGTAGATCACCAGGATCACCGAGGGCGGGATCAGGATGCCCAGCGTGCCCCCCGCCGCCAGCGCCCCGGTCGCCAGCGCATCCGGATAGCCGTAGCGGCGCAGCTCCGGCAGGGCCACCTGCCCCATGGTCGCCGCCGTGGCCAGCGACGATCCGCAGATCGCCCCGAACCCGGCACAGGCGCCGATGGCCGACATCGCCATGCCGCCCTTGCGATGGCCCAGGAACCCTTCGGCGGCACGGAACAGCGATGCCGACATGCCAGACAGCGTCGCGAACTGCCCCATCAGCAGGAACAGCGGGATGATCGAGAAGGAGTATTGCGAAAACGTCGAATAGGTCAGCGATTTCAGTTGCGCCAGCATCATGTTGGGCGACCCGGTGACCATCCAGGTCCCGCCAAACCCGACCACCAGCATCGCCAGCGCAATGGGAAACCGCAGGAAGATCAGCAGCAGCAGGACCGGAAAGGACCAGAGCGCCAGCGCGTAATCAGACATCCACCGCCCCCCCGTCGCCCGAAGAATCGCCCACCGGGACACCCAGTACCAGCGCCCGGCCCGAGCGCAGCACGCAGACCCCCGCCACCACCGCAAAGGCCACCGCGCCGACCAGCGCCAAGGCATAGGCCTGCCACAGGTCGACCTGCAGGATCAGCGTGGTCTCGTGATAGCTGCGCTTGTCCAGCATCCCCGCCCACAGCCGCCAGGCCATCACCACGGCCACCGCCAGGAACCCGATATCGGCCAGCAGGTCCACCAGACGGTTCATCCCTCCCGGCAGCACCCGCTGGAACAGGTCCACCGTCGCATGGCCGCGCATGTAGATCCCCCAGGGCAGAAAGGCGAAGACGGCGAACCCCATGCCGATGGACATCAGCTCGAAATCCCCCTTGACGGGCTGCAGCCCCAGCGGGATCAGCGCGCGGCCGGTGATCGATACACAGGTCATCACGACCAGCGCCAGAAGGGCGAGGCCGCCCATCAGCGCCATGCCGCGGGCGATCCCCCCGGCGAGACGGTTCAGCAGGGCATACATGCAGGGCGTCCTTTCAAGGGGGGCCGGGCGCGAAACGCCCGGCCCCGTGCAGTTCAAGTGCAGTTCAAGTGCAGTTCAAGTGCAGTTCAAGTGCGGATCAGGTTCGGGTCAGGTCCGGATCACTCGGTTTCGTACTTGTCGATCAGCCCCTGGGCCTGGTCGATCAGCGCGGTTCCGTCGATCCCCTTGCTGTCCATGTCGGCGACCCAGCGGTCGACCACCGGCAGCGCGGCCTGTTGCCAGCGCGCCACCTCGGCCTCGTCCAGAACCACGATGGTGTTGCCCGCGTCCTGCGCGATCTTGCGGCCCGGCGCATCGTAATCCCACATCACCTGCGCCGCCATCTGCGACAGCTTCGCCCCGCTTTCCGCATCCAGGATCGCCTTCAGATCGTCCGGCAGCTTGTCATAGGACCGCTGGTTCATCGCCAGCACCAAAGCCGCCGTGTAAAGCGCCCGGTCGCCGCCGAACTCGGTGTGATTGTCCACCAGTTCCGACAGGCGGATGGACGCCGTCACTTCCCACGGGATCACCGTCGCGTCGATCACGCCCGTGGACAGCGCCTCGGGGATCGCCGGCAGCGGCATGCCGACGGGCGTCGCGCCCAGTTCGCCCAGCAATTCGTTGGTCATCCGGGTGGGCCCGCGCAGCTTCAGACCCTTCATGTCCTCCAGGCTTTCGACGCCCTCGCGGGAATGGATCACGCCGGGTCCGTGCACCCACGCGCCCAGGATCTTGACGTCCTTGTATTCGCTGTCCTGCCAGTCGGTGTCGACCATCTCCCAAAACGCCTGGGACGTGGCGATGGGCGATGTCATCATGAACGGCAGTTCGAACACCTCGGTCCGGGGAAACCGGCCCGGCGTATACCCCACCAGCGTCATGACGATGTCGACCACCCCGTCGCGGGCCTGGTCCATCAGCGACGGCGGCGTGCCCCCCAGCGCCATGGCGTCGAAATGCTGGATCTTAATCCGCCCGTCCGACGCCGCCTCCACGCTTTCGGCCCAGGGCTTCAGCACATGGGCCGGCAGCGGCGCCTGCGGAGGCAGGAACTGGTGCAAGCGCAGGGTGACGTCCTGGGCGATGGCGGGGCAAGCGGTCAGCGCGATTGCGCCGGCGACCAAGGTCGCGACCACGGTACGTCGTTTCATGTTTTCCTCCCTCGAAACGCGATCGTCGCGGGATTGGTAGCACCCGCAACGGCTTCATCCAACACGCGAGTTTCCACCGGGCGGCGAACGCGACGGAAGCCGGACCGCCAGGTTCGGTCTTCCGTCATCCCGCCATCCCGTCCTGATCCCGATACGGGCGGCGCTGACAAAGGCCGCCCCCCGGACGGGCCTGTCAGCCCACCGAACCCTCGGCCACCCGCGCCCCTTCCGCGATGGTGCGGGGCCGGGCGTTCAGCGCCTCCATCGCAAAGCCCGCCGCCGACTTGTAGGCCGCCATGAACTGCGCCCGTTCCGCCGCCGGCACCACCGTGTCGATGTCGTCAAAGGCACCGGCACAACGGTCTTCCACCAGCGACAGCAACCCGAAGGGCCCGGCGCCCCGGTTGCGCAGCACGACTTCGGAAATCGGGGCGCACAGCCGCGCGTCATAGGCCGCCAGCGCGGCCTCGCCCACCCCGTGGTCGACCAGGCAGGCGCCCAGCACACGGGCATCGACGATGGCCTGCGTCGCGCCGTTCGACCCCGTCGGATACATCGCATGCGCCGCATCGCCCAACAGCGCCACGGGCCCATCCACCCAGGTCGCCACCGGATCGCGGTCGATCATCGGATATTCCCAGACATCGCCAGCCCCCGCGATCAACGCGGGCACGTCGATCCAGTCGAACGACCAGCCCTCGAAATGCGCCGCCACGTCCTGCGGCGACACCTTCCGGTTCCAGTCGCCGCTGGTCCAGCCATCGGCATTGTCCACCGTGACCTCGGCGATCCAGTTGATTTCGGCCAGCCCGTCGCCGTCGGGCTGCGAGATCGGGTAGAACACCAGACGGTGCCGCGACCCGCCGAGCCCGACAAAGGACGCCCCGGTCCGGATCGGGCGCGCCCGCGTCGTGCCCCGCCACATGATCGCCCCGCCCCAGTTGATCGGCGGCTGGCCGGGGTGCATCTGCGCGCGCACCGCCGAATGGATCCCGTCGGCCCCGATCAGCAGCCGCGCTTCGTCCTGAAAGACCGTCCCGTCCGGGCGGGCAAGTGTCACGCGCACGCCGCCGCCGGTCGCCTCGTAGCCTGTCACCCGCGCGCCGGCGACAACCGCTTCGGCCCCCAGCCGGTCGACGACGGCATCGTACAGCAGCATCTGCAGCTTGCCCCGATGCACCGAATATTGCGGCCAGGCATAACCCGCCTCGGTCCCGCGTGGTTCGGCATAGATCTGTGCCCCGTTGCGCCCCACCAGCGCCCATTCCCGCGTGTCGATCCCGATGCCGTCCAGCGCCTGCGCCCCGATGCCCAGGTCGTACAATTCGCGCACGCCGTTGGGCTGCAGGTTGATCCCCACGCCCAGCGGCTTCAGCTCGGGCACGGCCTCGTAGACGCGGCAGGGCACGCCGATCTGGTGCAGGGTCAGGGCGGTCGCCAGACCGCCGATGCCGCCTCCGGCGATCAGGACAGGGCGCGTATCGGCCATGGGGCGTCTCCTCCGGGTCATCCTCGGGGACAGCCGATACCGATTTCCGCCGCACGAGGCCAGCACCGCCTTTGCCGCGGTGCGGCAGGAAAAGACCCCGCCCAAGGCAGGCCTCAGGCGGGGTCGGATAAGGTCACGACAGGTGACCGGCGTGACCGGCAAGGCGTCAGTTGGGCTGCGGCCAGACGAATTCCGGGCGCAGCGCCTCGTAGACGGGGCGGCCATCGGTCGGCTTGGGCTCGCCGGTCGCGGCGTCGTAGAACGCGTGATAGGTCGCCGGCATATCGGCGTCATAGCCCATCAGGTTCGGCACGATCGCGCGGATCCGGCTCTGCTTGTCGTCCAGCATGATCGGCGTGCCGCATTCGGCGCAGGTCATCAGCTCCAGCGGGCCGTCCGGGTTCTCGGTGTTGAACGGCTGGCTGTTCATCGATCCGCCCTCGACCGCCAGGTCGGAATGCTTGAAGAACACCACGTGGGTCGTCGGCTGCCCGGTCACCCGCTTGCAGACCGAGCAATGGCAGGTGTGGTTGTCGATCGGTTCGGCATCGGAAAAGGTGTGAACGTGTTCGCACCCGCCGTCGTATTTATGAGACATCGGAATCCTCCCTTGGATGGACGGGTTCACGTCCAGACCCGGACCGACCCGCCGGTCCATACGGGAGGACAAGTCGGCCTTCCGTCAATTCCACCTTAGGCGCAGTTGCAAGCCCGCGACTCGGGGGGCATCTCGGGGGGCATCGCGCGAAAGCCGGCGCAGGGCGGGGTTTCCCCCCTGCATCCGTCAGTTCATCATCGTGTCCGGCAGGAACAGCGAAATCTGCGGGAAGGCGATCAGCACCGCCAGCGTCGCCAGCATCGCCAGCCAGAACGGGATCACGCCGCGAAAGATGTCGCTCAGCGGCACCTTGGGCGCCACCGACTTCACGATGAACACGTTCAGCCCCACGGGGGGCGAAATCAGCCCCATTTCCAGCGTCAGCACCACCAGCACCCCGAACCAGATCGGATCGATCCCCAGGTCCAGAACCACCGGAAAGAAGATCGGCAGGGTCAGCACCAGCATCGCGAACCCTTCCAGGAAACAGCCCAGCACCAGGTAGACCGCCAGGATCACCGCCAGCGTCGCCACCGGGGGCAACGCCAGGCCCAGCAGCGCCTCGCCCACCGCCGTGGGCACGTGGGACAGCGCCAGGAACGGGTTGATCATGTGCGCCGCGATCAGGATCAGCATCACCGTCGCCGTCGTCACCACGCTGTCCTTCGCGGCCTCGAACAGCGCGCGCGGCCCCAGCGTCCGCGTCACCGCCCCGTAAAGGATCACGGCCCCCGCCCCCACGCCCGCCGCCTCGACCGGCGAAAAGAAGCCGCCATAGATCCCGCCGATGGTCAGCACGATCACCACCAGGATCGGCAGCGCGCCCACGATCGCCTTCGTCTTCTGGGACAGGGTCGTCCTGGGCCCACGCGGCCCCGCCTCGGGCCGGATCGCGCAGATCACCGCGATGGCCAGCACGAAGGCGCTCAGCAGCAACAGCCCCGGCAGCACACCGGCCAGGAACAGCCGCCCGATGCTTTGTTCGGTCAGGATCGCGTAGATGACGAACCCCGTCGACGGCGGAATCAGGATCCCCAGCGTGCCGCCCGCCGCCACCACGCCCGTCGACAGCCGCTTGTCGTAATCGAACCGGTCCATCTCGGCCAGGGACACCTTGCCCATGGTCAGCGCCGAGGCCACCGACGACCCCGACAGCGCCGCGAACCCGCCGCAACCGATCACCGTGGCCGACGCCAGCCCGCCCCGGATCTGCCCCACCATCGCATAGGCCGCATCGTACAATTGCCGGCTCATCCCCGTCGCGCTGGCGACGTTGCCCATCAGGATGAACAGCGGCACGATCACCAGTTCGGGTGAAGACGCCAGCGTAAAGGTCTCGGACGCCAGCAGCGCCGTGGCGGACGAAAAATTCTGCAGGATCGTGATCCCGGCAAAGCCCACGGCGAACATGGCAAAGGCCACCGGGATCCGCATCGCCAGCAGCACCAGCAGCAAGACGATCCCCATCATGCCGATCAGTTCCGCGCTCATGCCGCCATGTCCTTGCGCGACGGATCTTCGGTCCGCACATCCCGCCCCGTCAGCGCCAGTTCGGCGGCCCGCAACAGCAGCCCCAGAGCCGTCAGCCCCGAAAACCCGGCCAGCGCCCATTGGAACCACGCCTTGGGCAGGCCCAGCAGATTGGTCGACAGGTTCAGCATCTGGGAGATCCTGGAACTGTCCCACACCGCCCAGGCGATCCCCGCGAATATCACCGCCCCCAGCAGCGCCGACACCACGTCGATCGCCCGGTTCAGCCCGGGAGGCAGATGCCGTTCAAAGATGTCGACGCCGATATGCCCGCCGATCCGGTCGCACAGCGACATGCCGCCAAAGACCACGATCACCATGGTCATCATGATAATGTCCTGCGACCCGAACAGCGGCGATCCGAACGCCCGCCCGATCACGTCGACCAGGATCACCCCGGTCTCGACGAACAGACCAAGCGCGCCGATGGTGGCGGACAGGCCGATCAGCCTGTCCGCACCGCGCCTCAGACGCAGCATCAGTCGCCCAGCATCGCCGCCAGGGCCGCTTCGCCGCCCACCTGGGCCACGTAGGCGTCGGTCACCGGGGCCACGGCCTCGGCAAAGGCGGCGATCTCGTCATCGGTCAGGTCGATCACATTGTTGTCGCCCGACGCCCGCGCCGCCTCCATCGCCGCATCGGCGGTGGCGTTCCACGCCACCTCGGCGCTTTCCGACAGGACCAGCCCGCTGGCCGCGTCCAGCGCGGCACGCTGGGTGTCGGTCAGGCTCTTGTACTTGGCCTCGTTCATCACCGTCCAGAACACCAGCCGGCCAAGGTTCGCGCCCAGCGAATAGGAATTGGCGACCTCGTCCAGCTTGAAATCCGACAGGGTGGATGCCCCGGTGATCACCCCGTCGATCAGGCCCGTCTGCAGCGCATTGTAGACCTGGTTGATCGGCATCTGCACCGGCGTCGCCCCCAGGGCGCTGGCCACCTCGGCCGCCGTCGCGCCCGCCACCCGGATCTTCAGCCCCTGCAGGTCGTCGGGCGTGCGGATGTCGTGGTCCTTCATGATGAAGATGTTGGGTTCCGACGTCCAAAGCGCCAGCGGCACGGTGCCCGGAAATTCGTCCGAGATCTCGTCATAAGCGCGCCACAGCGCCTCGTAGCCCGGCATGTCCAGCGGCAGCGCATTGGGCATCTCGGCGATCATCGTCTTGCCGAACTGCGAAGATGTATACCCCGGCAGCCCCCAGCCCATGTCGGCGACACCCTGCAGGATGCGCACGTATTGCTCCACCGGGCCCGCGCCCAGCTCGCCGCCGTGATAGCCGCGCACGGTCAGGTCGCCATCGGTCGCGGCCGAAACGGATTCGTTCAGCTTCTCGATGACCGAGGCGTTGATCGTGTGAAACGGCGGCGTGAAATTGGCAAAGCTCAGCTCTTCGGCCGCCGCCGGAAGCGCCAGCACCACGGCGGATGCCATACCCGCCGCAAGGGTCCTGATGGTCATGTTTTCCTCCCTATCCGGGCACGCCTCCCGCGTGCCCTGTTCGCGCGGGGGCCATTGCGTGGCAACGCCCCCCACCTGTCGTCTGATCTGCGGACGTTCTTGTAAGTTCTTGCTGTCAGGCGACCTTGGACCGCCAGCTGTCCGCATAATTCTCGCGCGCTTCCTTGGCGTAGGGTGTCGGCGACACGCGCACCCGGATCTCGGCCTGCCGGTGCGGCTCGGCCGAGGTCTTGGCGGTGTCGTCCGGTTCTCCCCATCGCAGCGTCAGGACGTCGCCCACCTGAACACTGGCATCGACCACGCCAAGCGACAAGAGACAGCGTTCGTTCCACGAATAGCCGTTGAACATCGACATCCCCACCATGCGGTCGCCGTCCATCACCATGTCCGCCGAAGACGAGGCATAATTGGGCTGCGGAAAGTCAATCCACTTGGCCGGCGTGCCCTCTTCGAAGGCCGTCGCGATGACCTTCAGCACGTCTTCCTTGTTCCACTCAAAGGTGACCTTCTTGCGGTTCTTCCCCTCCTTCATCTTCGCAAGGGCGTCCTTGCCGATGAAGTCGTCCTTCTTCCAGCCGATGTAGAAATCGTAACCCAGCTCGAACGGATTGACGTAGTAATCCTCGATATTGTCGCTGACGAAACTGCCCCCGATCGCGCCCGCGGCTTCGTACATGTCCGCGCCCAGCCAGTCGCGGTAGTCCTTCAGCATCCCGTCCCCGGTGTAGATTCCGGGCAGCGGCGACGGAATCCACCCCGATTCCAGCGTGTTGGTCGAATAGGCCCGCGCCCCGCATTGCACCAGGTTGACGCCCGCATCGCGGGCGGCCTGCAGGATCGTCGAATGGATATAATCCTTGTCCTTGTAGGGCCCCCAGACCTCAAGCCCCGGCGCGCCGGACATGCCGTGGCGCAGCGCCTGCACCTTCTTGGACCCGATGTTGATCACGTCCACATGGAAGAACTTGATGTCCGGGATCGGCCCGCCGTTCATCTTTTCAAAGATCTTCGGCGCATCCGGTCCCTGGATCTGGAACCGGTAATGTTCGCGCAGCACCCGTTCGCCTTCGGGGCGGGACGGCGAGCGCGGATCATAGCGCAGCCGCACATTCCAGCTGCCGTAAGCGGCGCAGAACATCAGCCAGTTGGACGTCGGCGCGCGGCCCACCAGGATGAACTTGTCCTGCCGTTCGCGAAAGATGATGTGGTCGCCGATCACGTGGCCATCGGGCGTGACGGGGACGAAATGCTTGGCCCGGTTCAGCGGGAAATTGGCAAAGCTGTTGATGCCGTGATGGGCCAGGAACGCCTCGGCCTGCGGTCCCTCGACGATCAGCTCGTCCATGTGGTGGCACTGGTCGAACAGCACCGCGCTCTCGCGCCAGGCCGCCTGTTCACTGCGCCAATTGCTGAATTCCGGCGTCACCACCGGGTAGACATACATCCCGATCTGGCTGTTGCGCAGCATCTCCACGGGATTGGCATAGCCCGCCATCTTCTCGGTCAGACTGGTCATCCTGATATCCTCCTGTCTCAGGCTTCGCGTGTCCTCACCAGCATCAGCCCCGGCACATGCGGGGCCAGGCTGGGATCGGTCTTGGTCAGGTAATCAAGGTTGTGCCGCGCCAGCCGCGCATGTTCGCGGGCCAGCGCCTCGGCGCGGGCGCCCTCGCGGCCCGCGATCGCCTCGATGATCGCCTTGTGCTGGTCCTGCGCGCGGATCAGCGAGGCGTTGAAATCGGGCAAAAGGTCCTGCCGGTGCAAAAAGGCCGACGGCGAGGCCAGCGGCAGGTTGCGGATCCGCGCCGTCTCGCGCTCGATCACCGCGCTGCCGGGCAGCCGCGCCAGCAGGTCGTGGAAATCGGCATTGCCGGCCACGTAGCCTTCAAAGTCCAGATCCGGTCCCGCCAGTGCCCTGTCGATCCGGCCCAGGATCTCCTGCGCCTCTTCCATCCGCGCGCCCGATATCCCCCGCTCGGCCGCCAGCCGCGCGGCGGTGCCTTCGACGACGCCCCTCAGTTCAATGGAATCGCTGATGTCCTGAAAGGTGAACCGCGCCACCCGGCAGCCGCCGGTGCCGATGCGCTCCAGCAGGCCTTCTTCGACCAGCCGGTCCATCGCGCGGCGCAACGGCGTGCGCGACAGGCCCAGCCGTTCCGACAGGGCCACTTCCGGCAATCGCGTATTGGGTTCGAACGCGCCCTCCAGCACCAGGGCCCTGAGCCCCAGCAACGCCTTGTCGAACTGCGTGGACTTCTCGGCCATCGGCCAGCCCTTCCCCTCCCAAGGATGAGGAAACGCTAGGATGTATACATTTTCCTGTCAATCGGCGGCTTCACGCCGGAAATCGGCCGTTTCTGCATACAGTTAACACCTTAACGGGCTTCCGCGCGGCAAGACCTCCGCCGGTCACGAAAAATTCCGCTTGACTTAAAGTGCACTTGAAAAAGCATTTTCACCGGCGATCCCTGCTTGTGAAAGGACACGCACGTGACCGCCCCCAGCCGCCTGAAAACCCTGCTGCGCCGCTGGCGCCGCGCCCGCATCGCCCGACGCCAGGCCGCCACCCTGCGCGCCAACCCGCACCTGGCCCGCGATGTCGGGATCGACGTGCCCATCGCCACGACCGATCCCTTCCTGCCCCATGTGTTGCCGATTGCCGGCGCGGCCCCGCCGCACCGCCGGGAGGTCACCGCAGACGCATGCTCCATCCGTTATGGAACAGGTGCACCTTCGCCGGATCCGCGCCCAGCCCGACGGTCGTTCCCCTGATGCCGCGATGGATCCCCGGCAGCTTGGCGATCACCGCCGATTCGCCGTGCTGCTCCTCGAAGTACAGCAGCGTCACCTCCCCCAGGGCCTCGGTGAAATCCACCGTCCCGCGAAAGATCGGCTGGTCCTCGGTCGGCACCATGTCCTCGGGCCGGACGCCGACATTGACCTCCTTGCCCATGTCGTCATCGGTCGTGGGCACCGCCGACACCACCGTCTCGCCATGGATCAAAGTCACCGTCGTCCGCGCGCCGGTGCCGGTGATCTTGCCGGGCAGAAGGTTCATCGCGGGCGAGCCGATGAATTGCGCGACGAATTCGTTGTCGGGCGTTTCGTACAGTTCCAGCGGCGTGCCGACCTGGGCGATGCCCTTGTTGGCCAGCACCACGATGCGGGTCGCCAGCGTCATCGCCTCGACCTGGTCGTGGGTCACGTAGACCATGGTCCGGTCCGGCATCGCCTCCTTCAGGTGCGCGATCTCGATCCGGGTCGCCACCCGCAGCGCCGCGTCCAGGTTCGACAGCGGTTCGTCGAACAGGTACACCTTGGGATCGCGCACGATCGACCGGCCGATCGCCACCCGCTGCCGCTGCCCGCCCGACAGCGCCTTGGGCAGACGATCCAGGTAGGGTTCAAGCTGCAGCGCGGCGGCGGCCTTGCCGACCGCCTCCTCGATCTCGGCCTTGGATTTCTTGGCCAGCTTCAGGGCGAATGCCATGTTCTCGCGCACGGTCATGTGCGGGTACAGCGCGTAGGATTGGAACACCATCGCGATGCCCCGCTGCGCCGGCGGCACGTCGTTCATGCGCTGCCCGTCGATCGTCAGCTCGCCGCCGGTGATGCGTTCCAGCCCCGCGATCATCCGCAGCAGGGTCGACTTCCCGCAGCCCGAAGGGCCCACGAAGACGATCAGCTCGCCCTGTTCGATCTCAAGGTTGATGTCGCGCAGAACCTGCACCGAATTTCCATAGGTCTTCTCGACATCCCGCAGCACCAGCTCGGCCATGGCGTTTACTCCCCTTCCCGCTTGGCGATGATGTACCCCCAGCCGGGCAGGTCCACGACCCCCGGCGGAAGCTCGGACAGAACACCGGCCATCTGGGTCCATTTGCCTTCGGGCACGGTCAGGTGGCTGGCGATATCGCTCAGGTTGAAGGCACAGAACACCTCCTCGTCCCCCAGGGTCCGGGTGAAGGTCAGCAGGTCGCCTTCACAGGACACGCCGCTTTGGTCGCCCTTGGCCAGCACCGGGTTGTCGTGGCGCAGCGCCACGGCCCGCCGGTAATGATGCAGCAACGATCCCGGATCGGCCTCAAGCCGGTCCACCGCCCATTCCGCCTGTGCCGGGCTGACCGGCAGCCAGGGGCTGTGGCTGGTGGTGAAGCCCGCGAATTCGTCCTGGGCTTCCCAGACCATCGGCGTGCGGCATCCGTCGCGGCCCTTGAACTCGGGCCAGAATTCGATCCCGTAAGGATCCTGCAGCGCCTCGAAGGGCACGTCTGCCTCGTGCAGGCCCAGTTCCTCGCCCTGGTACAGGCAGGCGGTGCCGCGCAGCGCCATCATCAGCATGACATAGGCCCGGTTGGCGGCCTCGCTCAGGTCCCAGCGGGTGGCGTGGCGGCGCACGTCGTGGTTGGAAAACGCCCAGCAGGCCCAGCCGTCGGGCGCGTGCGTGTCGAACCGGCGAAAGGTTTCCACCACCCAGTCGGCCGTGGCCTTGCGGTTTTCCAGGAACTCGAAGGCATAGCACATGTGAACGCGGTGGTTGCCCTTGGTGTATTCGCCCAGGATCTGCATGCCGCGCTGCGCCTCGCCCACTTCGCCCAGGCAGGCGCGGGCGTCATAGGCGTCGGTCAGCTTGCGCAGCCGTTCCAGGAAGCCGATGTTTTCCGGCTGGTTCTTGGAATACAGGTGTTCCTGATGATTGTACGGGTTCACCTGCGGCGCGATGGAATCGTTGCGCAGCTCGTAGGGCAGCGCCGGGTTCGGCCGCAGGTCCTTGTCGTGGAAATAGAAGTTGATCGTGTCCAGCCGGAACCCGTCCACGCCGCGATCCAGCCAGAACCGCGCCACGTCCAGCAGGGCCACCTGCACCTCTTCGCAGTGAAAGTTCAGGTCGGGCTGCGCGACCAGGAAATTGTGCAGGTAATATTGCTGACGGCGGCTGTCCCATTGCCAGGCCGGCCCGCCGAAGATCGACAGCCAGTTGTTGGGCGGCGTGCCGTCTTCCTTCGGATCGGCCCAGACGTACCAGTCGGATCTCGGGTTGTCTCGGCTGGCCCGGCTTTCCTGAAACCAGGGGTGTTCCTCGGATGTATGCGACAGCACCAGGTCGATCATCACCTTCAGCCCCAGCGCATGGGCGCGGGCCAGCAGCGCGTCGAAGTCCTGCAGCGATCCGAACATCGGATCGACATCGCAGTAATCGCTGACATCGTAGCCGAAATCCTTCATCGGCGAGGTGAAGAACGGCGAGATCCAGATCGCGTCCACCCCCAGCGAGGCGATGTAATCCAGCCGCCGGGTGATGCCCGCCAGGTCGCCGATTCCGTCGCCGTCGCTGTCCTGGAAGGACCGCGGATAGATCTGGTAAATCACCCCGCCACGCCACCAGTCGGTGGCCTTGGCGCCGGTTTCGGAAAGCTGCTGGGTCGAAAGGTCGTTCATGTTGATATGCCTTATTTCACCGATCCGGCCAGAAGGCCGCGGACCAGGTATTTCTGCATGAGGAAGAAGACGGCCAGCGGCACGATGATCGACACGAAGGCCGCCGTCGCCAGGATCTCCCAGTTTCCGCCCCGGGTCCCCATCAGTTCCACGATCTGCGCGGTCATCACCGTCGTGCGCCCGGTGGCGTCGATCAGGAAAACCTTGGCCACCAGCAGATCGTTCCATGTCCACAGGAACTGGAAGATCGCGAAGGACGCCAGCGCCGGAAAGCTCAGCGGCAGAATGATCCGGGTAAAGATCTGGTATTCGGTCGCCCCGTCCACGCGGGCGTTTTCGATGATGTCGCGCGGCAGGCCGGCCATGTAATTGCGCAACAGGTAGATCGCCAGCGGCAGCCCGAACCCCGTATGCGCCAGCCAGACGCCCAGGTAGCCCTTGCCGATGCCGATCGCCAGGTGCAGCTTCAAGAGCGGGATCAGCGCCAGTTGCAGCGGCACCACCAGCAGCCCGACGATCACCGCCACCAGCAGCGCGCGGCCCGGAAACTGCATCCAGGCCAGCGCATAGGCGGCAAAGGCCGCCACCAGGATCGGGATCACCGTCGCCGGGATCGTCACCGTCAGCGTGTTGAAGAACGCCCGGCTCATCCCGTTCACGTTGCTTTCGTCGAACAGCATGTAGCGGTAGTTTTCAAGCGTCAGCGTCGGCGGCACCTTCGCGGTCAGGAACACCCGCTGCCCCCGGCTGCCCTCGAACGGCACCGCGCTTTCCATCCGGTAGGCCCCGTCGGACTCAACCGTCAGCTTTTCGCCATCCTTCAGCTCGGCCGTATCGCCCGGCTGATAGGCGGCGATGTCGCGCGACGACACCCCCCAGGACCCGATCTTGCCCGCCTGCCCGTCTTCCAGCAGGTTGCCTTCGATCACGTACAGATCGCCCTCCTGGACCTGCGCGTCCTCGCCCCCGGTCCGCCCCTGCAGCGTCTGTTCCGTCGCAAAGGGCGCCTTCCACCAGCCGGTGGACGAAATCTGGTCCGCCGTCCGGAAGGACGAGATGAACAGCCCAAGCGTCGGCAGGACCCACAGGATTACCAGCACCGCGACCGAAATATGCACCGCCCAGGTCAGGATCGCCTTCTGGCCCGCGACCCCGCTTGGCCCGTGATGAAAGTCCGCCATGCGCGCTACTCCATTTCCTTGCGCGCATTGCGCACGTTCCAGACCAGGATCGGCAGCACCAGCACCATGATCACCATGGCCGACGCCGACCCGACACCCCAGTCATTCGCCCGAAACAGCTTGTCGAACATGTAGTTCGCCAGCACCTGGGTCTCCCACTGGCCGTTGGTCATGGCGTAGACGATGTCGAAAACCTTCAGCACCACGATGGTGATCGTCGTCCAGACCACCAGGATCGTGGTGGAAATCTGCGGCACCTTGATCTTGAAGAAGATCTGGAACGGGTTCGCCCCGTCCACGATCGCCGCCTCGACCGTTTCCTCGGGGATCCCGCGCAGCGCCGCCGACAGGATCACCGTCGCGAACCCGGTCTGGATCCACACCAGCACCAGCATCAGGAAGAAGTTGTTCCAGAACGGCACCGTCAGCCAGGTCTCGGGCTCTCCCCCCAGCGCCACGACGATGGCGTTCAGGATGCCGATCTGTTCCTGCTCGATGGGCCGCGCGTCATAGACCAGCTTCCAGATCACCGCCGCGCCCACGAAGGAAATCGCCATTGGCATGAAGATCAGCATCTGCGCGATCCGCCCCCAGCGGATCGAATCCGTCAGCTGCGCGGTCAGCAACCCGAACCCCGTCGACGCCGCCGGCACCACCAGCAGCCACAGCATGTTGTTGCGCATCGCCTCCCAGAACTTGGGTTCCTGGAACATGCGCGCGTAATTCTCGGTCCCGACCCAGGCATATCCGCCGCCCGGAATGCGTTCCATCAGCGACAGGCGCAGCGTCTCGATCACCGGGTATCCCAGGTACAGCCCCAGAGCGAACAGCGCCGGGAACAGGAACAACCAGGGCCGCACCATGTTCGCCCGGTTGATGTTGCGCCCCGCGTTCCGCCCGCGCGGTGGCCAGATCATATCGACGAATTTGTTCGACAGGAAGAAATAGCCGACACAGGCGCCCAGACCGATCAGGATGGTCGTCAGGGCTTGCAACGCTTGGGACATGGGGTGGGCTCCGGGTCGTTCCGTAACGGGGCACCCCGGATCATGCCGGAATACCCCCCGTCTTGTCTCGTCTTGTCTTCTACAAGATTACTTCAGCCCGTCCCACGAGGACTGGATCTCGTCCGCGACCTGCTGGGCATCCTTGCCGCCGACGTAATCGACCATGCCGGTCCAGAACGATCCCGCGCCCACGGCGCCGGGCATCAGGTCGGACGCGTCAAACCGGAAGGTGCTGGCGTCCAGCAGGATGTCGTTCATCTTCTTCAGCGCCGGATCGGCAAAGACCGACGTATCCACGCCCAGATGCGGCGTCAGGAAGCCCTGGCGCGCCATCCAGATCTCGTGCGCCTCGGGCGTCTTGAGATATTCGATCAGCGCCTCGGCGCCCTCGCTGTCATTGGTGATCGCCCACAGCGTCCCGGCGCCCAGCACCGGGGTGCCCAGGTCCTTGCCCTCGTAGGCGGGGAAATAGAAGAAATCCGCATCCTCGCCCATCACCGTATCCTCGGGGAAGAACGACGGGATGAACGACGCCTGGTGGTGCATGTAGCATTGCGGCGGCACCGCAAACAGGCCCTTGGGGCTGTCGCGGAAATCGGTGGTGGCCACCGCGCCGCGCCCGCCGGCGACGAAATCGTCATTGTTGGCGAACCAGCCGAATTCCTCGATCGCCTGCACGACCTTGGGGTCGTTGAACGGCATGTCGTTGCTGACCCATTCGTCATAGACCTCGGGCGGCTGGGTGCGCAGCATCAGGTCTTCGACCCAGTCGGTCGCCGGCCAGCCGGTCGCGCCGCCCGATCCCAGCCCGATGCACCAGGGCGTGCCGCCGTCGTCGACGATCTGCTGGGTCAGCGCCTTCAGCTCTTCCATGGTCTCGGGCACTTCGTAACCCGCGTCCTCGAAATTCTCGGGCACGTACCAGACCAGCGATTTCACATCGACCTTGTAGAAGAAGCCGTACAGGCTGTCCTTGCCATCGGGGCCGGCATAGGTGCCCAGGTCGACCCAGGACTGGCCGGCGGCATAGTTTTCCTTGACCCAATCGGCGGTGCCGTCGGGCAGCGGCGTCAGGAACCCGGCTTCGGCCATGTTGGCAGCCAGGCCCGGCTGCGGAAAGATCGCGATGTTGGGGGCCGATCCGGCCTCGGCGTCGATGCGGATCTGCTGTTCGAAACTGTCCGATCCCACGTAGGCGTAATCGAATCCGGTCGCCTCGGTGAACCCGTCCAGCACCGCTTCCACGTCTTCCTGGTCATTGCTCAGCCAGGGGCCGAAGACGGTCACCGTCTCGGCGCGCGCCATGCCGGCGGTCAGGGCCAGGGCGGCGGCTCCGGCAAAAAATGTCGATCTATTCATGTATTCACTCCCTCCTGAGTTCGCTTGAGCGCCACGGACATCAAGAACCAGCGCCATACATCCAAGCGTCCAAGCGAATCGTTTTTTCAAAGCGCTTTGGATGACGTGGATAAAGGCTTTTCCAAAGCTGGCTGTCAACACAAGCTGGTGAACTAGTTTGTAAGTTAAGGGAATCAATGGATTTCCGGAGACACGGGAACTTTTGGCCGGGAAAGGCGTTGACGTTTTGGATCTTTCCACCCACACAAGGCATCGGAAAATCCAAAGCGCTTTGAAGATCCATGAACCTCAAGAAACTCGCCGAAGAGCTGGGGCTGTCGCAGACCACGGTCAGCCGTGCGCTCAACGGCTACCCCGAGGTGTCCGAAGCGACCCGCAAACGGGTCCAAGAGGCCGCCCGCCGGTTCAACTACCGGCCCAACAGCCGCGCCAAGGGGCTGGCGACGGGGCGTGCCATGGTGATCGGCCAGGTCATCCCGACCTCGACCCAGCATGAAATGGTCAACCCGGTCTTTGGCGATTTCGTCGCCGGCGCCTCGCTGACCTTTGCCCGGTTCGGCTATGACATGATGTTCACCCGGGTCGCCCCGACCGAAGAAAGCGCCATCTACCGCGAATACCGCGCCCGTGGCGCCGTCGACGCCGTCATCCTCCAGGGCCCCCTGGTCGAGGATCAGCGCATCCCGCTTCTGAACGAAATCGGCCTGCCCTTCGTCGTGCACGGCCGGTCGTCGGGCATAACCGCGCCCTATTCCTGGGTCGACGTGAACAACACCCGGTCGTTCCACCACGCCACCCGCTTCCTGATCGACCTCGGCCACCGCCGCATCGCGCTGATCAACGGGCTGGAACAGATGGATTTCGCCCAACGCCGCCGCGCCGGCTATGCCGCGGCCCTCGCCGAAGCCCACATCCCCCTCGACCCCGCGCTGATGCGCTCGGACGAGATGACCGAACATTACGGCCACGCCGAAACCCGCCGCCTGCTCGCGCTCGACGATCCGCCCACCGCGATCATGTCCGCCTCGATGATCACCGCCCTCGGCGTGCGCCGCGCGATCGAGGACTCGGGCCTCACCATGGGCCGCGACGTTTCGGTCATCACCCACGACGACGACCTGTCCTATCTCAAGAACGGGCAGGACATTCCCATCTTCACCGCCACCCGCGCCTCGGTCCGCAAGGCCGGCGCGCTGCTGGCGGAATGCCTCGTCGAACGCATCGCCATGCCCGACGCCCCGCCCATCGAACGCATGCTCGAAGCAGACCTGCTCGTCGGCCGCTCCACCGGCCCCGCCCCCAACAGGGCCTGACCCCAACAGGACCTGCCCCCCGGCTCAAGGACCAGACAGATGAACCTCACCCGCAAGGACTTCCCCAAAGGCTTCCTCTTCGGCACCGCCACCTCGGCCTACCAGATCGAAGGCCACAAGTTCGGCGGCGCCGGCGAAACCCATTGGGACACCTTCGCCGCCACCCCCGGCAACGTCGAAAACGCCGAAAACGGCGCTTTGGCCTGCGACCACTACCACCGGTACGAGGCAGACCTCGACCTGATCGCGGCTGCCGGTTTCGACTGCTACCGCTTCTCCACCTCCTGGGCGCGCGTCCTGCCCGAAGGTCGCGGCACGCCCAATCCCGAAGGCCTCGATTTCTACGACCGCCTCGTCGACGCCATGCTAGAACGCGGCCTCAAACCCTGCGCCACGCTCTACCACTGGGAACTGCCCTCGCCCCTGGCCGACCTCGGCGGCTGGACCAACCGCGACATCGCCGGCTGGTTCGCGGACTTCACCGAAGTCATCATGTCCCGCATCGGCGACCGCGTGTACAACGCCGCCCCCATCAACGAACCCTGGTGCGTCGGCTGGCTGAGCCATTTCATGGGCATCCACGCGCCCGGCCTGCGCAACATCCGCGCCACCGCCCGGGCCATGCACCACGTGCTGCTGGCCCACGGCCGCGCCATCCAGGTCATGCGCGGCCTCGGCATGGACAACCTCGGCGGCGTCTTCAACATGGAATGGGCCAACCCCGCCGACGACACGCCCGAAGCCGCCCGCGCCGCCGCCCTCTATGACGGCTATTACAACCGCTTCTTCCTGTCCGGCGTCTTCCACAAACGCTATCCCGACAACGTCATGGAAGGGTTCGCCCCCCACATGCCGACCGGCTGGCAGGACGATTTCGACACCATCGGCCAGCGCCTCGATTGGTGCGGCATCAATTACTACACCCGCAAGAACATCGCCCCCAACTCCGGCCCCTGGCCATCGCTGGACGAAGTCGACGGCCCCCTGCCGAAAACCGAAATGGACTGGGAAATCTATCCCGACGGCCTGTACAACTTCCTCACCCGCACCGCCAAGGACTACACCGGCGACCTGCCGCTGCATGTCACCGAAAACGGCATGGCCAGCGCCGACATCCTGGAAAACGGCGCCGTAGACGACGCCCCCCGCATCGCCTACCTGAACGACCACATGGCCGCGATCCACCGCGCCATCGCCGACGGCGTGCCGCTCAAAAGCTATTTCGTCTGGTCGCTTCTGGACAATTACGAATGGTCGCGCGGCTACGAAAAACGCTTCGGACTGGTGCATATGGATTTCGACACACTGGAACGTACCCCCAAAGCGTCCTATCACGCGCTCAAACAGGCGCTGACCTGACTGACCTGACCGACCACAGGACGACATCATGACCACCCCCTGGTTTCTCTGCGCCGATATCGGCGGCACCAATCTGCGCCTGCGCGCCTATGACGCCGGCGGCACCCGCGCCTCGCAGCAGCACGAAACCGCGGGCCCGGGGGAACTGGCCGAACATTTCGGCGCCTTTGCCGCCGCCCAGGGCAGCGCGCCGGAACTTGTCGTCGCCGCCGTCGCCGGCCCGGTGCTGAACAACCGCGTGCAACTGACCAATGCCGCCAAGTCGCTCAGCGGCGGCGACCTCAGGCGCACCACCGGCGCGCCCGAAGCCTTCCTGATCAACGATTTCGCCGCCGCCTCCTGGGCCACGGCCCGCACCACGCCCGACGACCTGCTCTGCCTGCAGGGCGCGGCCCAGCCCCCGGCCGAAGGCGTCCACGTCGTCGTCGGCCCCGGCACCGGGCTGGGCGTCGGCACGCTGGTGTTCCGCAACGGCGTCCACACCGCCATCCCCGGCGAAGGCGGCCACGTGGCGCTTGCCCCCACCTCGCGCGAGGAACTCGAAATCTTCGACGCCTTCCGCAAGCTCTGGCCCGAAGTATTCTATGGCGATGGCCTGACCTGCGAATCCGAAGCCATGCTCAGCGGCACCGGCCTGCCGATCCTCTACCGCGCGGTGCAGGACGTGATGGGCGACACCGGCCCGCACCTGGACGCAAAGGGCGTGCTGACTGCCGCCCACCAAGACCGCGATCCCGTCGCCCACCGCGTCGCCCATATCTTCCGCTCGCACCTGGCGCGGCTGTCAGGCGACATCGGGCTGCTCAACGGTGCCGACAGCGTCTTCCTGGTGGGCGGCGTGGCCACCAAGAACCCCTGGCTGTTCGACGACACCTTCGTCGATGCCTTCAACCAGGGCGGCCGGTTCACGGCGCTGCGGCGTTCCATAAACCTCTATCTTTTGCGCAATCCCGACTTCGGATTGCTCGGCGCGTGGAATTACGCGGTGCACTGGATGGATACGCATCTGGGCTGACGGAACGGCCCCCTTGGCACCGCCGGTTCGCGCACCTAGCTTCTGACGGGAAAGGGGCCTTCCCACATGCAACATTTCTCCTTCCTCGATCTTTCGCCCGTGCCCGAGGGCCAGACCGTGGCCGATGCGCTGGCCCATACGGTCGACCTGGCCCGGCATGCCGAACGGCTGGGCTATCACCGCTACTGGCTGGCGGAACATCACAACATGCCCGGCATCGCCAGCGCCGCCACCGCCCTGGTCATCGGCCAGGTGGCCGCGGCGACCAGGACCATGCGCGTGGGAGCGGGGGGCATCATGCTGCCCAATCATTCGCCGCTGATGGTGGCGGAAAACTTCGGCACGCTGGCCACGCTCTACCCCGGCCGCATCGACCTCGGCCTTGGCCGCGCGCCCGGATCCGACATGCCCACGGCCCGCGCCCTGCGCCGCCACATGTCCCCCGAAGACACCTTCCCCCAGGACGTGGTCGAACTGATCGGCTTCCTGGGCGACAGCACCCCCAGCCAGCCGGTCCGCGCCATCCCCGGCGAAGGCACCCATGTCCCGGTCTGGATCCTCGGCTCCAGCCTCTTTGGCGCGCAACTGGCCGCGCACCTTGGCCTGCCTTATGCCTTCGCCTCGCATTTTGCGCCGCAACTGCTGGCCGAGGCGCTGCACATCTACCGCGACCGCTTCCAGCCTTCGGCCGTCCTCGACCGCCCCCACGTCATGGTCGCCGCCGGCGTCTGCGCCGCGGACACGGATGCCGAAGCAGACTTCCACCGCTCGTCCCAGATCCTGTCCTTCGCCCGCCTGCGCACCGGCCGCCCCGGCAAGCTGCCCTACCCGGTCAAGGACGTGATGACCGAGATCCCGCCGCATGTGATGTCCCAGGTGCAGTCTTCGCTGTCGGTCTCGGCCACGGGCAGCCCCGCGACCGTGCGCCGGGAATTGTCGACGATCCTCGACACCTATGCCCCGGACGAACTGATCATCACCGGCATGATCCACGACCACGCCGCGCGCATCCGGTCTCTGGAAATCGCGTCCGAGGTTCTGTCGGACCTGCAGGACAGCAGCGTCGCCGCTTGATTCTGCAGCGGCCCGCCAGACGGTCACGTCGGGCCGGGTATTTGGAAAGAGAAAGAAGCAGCAGTGCGGCTTTGTCTTCTTTCTCTTCACAAATACCCCAGCCCGCTGACCGCACGCGTGGCGTCCCGAGGTTCTGGACCCTCAGCCCGTCCGCTTGCGACGATGGTAGGTCAGCGCGGCGGCAACACAGATCGACAGGGCCTCTTCGTCCAGGTCCCGATCCACTGGAACCAGGATCGCGCGACTGCCTTCAAATGCCAGCCGGACACCCAGCATCTGCTGCCAGTCCTGAACGAGGCTGGTCCGGCAATTGACCAGCAGCTTGACATGCGCGCCGACCTTGTCCGCCCCGATGCGCACCGTCGTGCCCGCGCTTCCAGGCAGATACGCCGGCTCGCCCCATTTCAGGGTTTCCTCCAGGGTGGTCCCCTGCTGCGCGGCGACCCTCAGGACCAGGTCGCGCAGTTCCAGCGCCCGCATCCGCACCGACCGCTGCATGGCGTCGAAGACAAGCGAGACTTCGGCCGGGATCGCCCCGACAGGGGATGCATCAGTCGGCACGATCAGCAATGAAGGCCGTGGGAGGGGAGGTATCCGGGTGGTACAAAACGGACAAGTCCTCCCTCAAGGATAGTACAAAACAGTCGAAACCAGTGCTGCGCCCAGCGCCGCAGATGGCCCTGATCTTCGCTCGAAGCTGCAATGAAATCCAGCCCGCAGCGCATAGCGCGACGCAGACGGCGGGTCCTGGATCCGTGTCCCGGGTCTTTGCCGGGCGCGGAGTGCCGGAAATTCAGCGGGCGTCAGCCATCGGTTTTCTCCTGCGTCGAAGGCCCTGTACGCAGAGAGATCGGCAGAGAGGCAGCGGATGCATCCACTCTCGGCAGACCAGGCAATCCCGGCCACCTGGGTGGCGTGGTGCCAACGCCAGTTCCGTAAAGAATTTCTTGCGTGAAGATGGGCCATGCCAAAGCTCGACAAACAGCTTGAACGGCTTCGATCCACAGGATCTCGGGCGGGAGCCGATCCCGAGGCCGGGCTTCCCGATCTCCGAATGCAGTTTCGCTTCAATAATTTGTTTTGAAATAATAAAACTGCATCAAAACAGCCCTGCCCCCCTGGCCAGCAAAGCCGCCTGTGTACGATTGGCGGCCCCGACCTTACGATACATCGTCTTGACATGCAGCTTCACCGTCGGCTCGGACAGGTCCAGATCGCGCGCGATTTCCTTGTTCGACTTGCCTTCGGTCAGCCCCTTCAAAACCTGCATCTCACGTTCGGTCAACGAGGCCACCAGCGGGTGATCGCAGGCCGCAGGTTCGGACGTCATGAACCCCACCGGGGCGTATTGTTCGCCCATCGCCATGAACTTGATCGCGTTCACCAGCGACTTCGCCGGCAGGGTCTTTGGCACGAACCCCGCCGCCCCCCGTTCCAGCGCCTGTTCGGCAATGTCGCGTGACGCCTGCCCGGAAATCAGCGCAACACGCGGCGATCCCTCAAGCCGCAACGCCCGGTCCAACCCGTCCAGACCGTTCATTCCTGGCATGTTCAGGTCCAGCAGGACCAGGTCGAATGGCCCCTGCGAGCGCACGAGCGTGCAAGCCGTATCCAGATCCGGCGCCGTCGCGGTCTGGATATCCCCCGCGGCCTCGACAAAGGCGACCAACGCATCGCGAACCAGATCGTGATCGTCGGCTATCAGGATCTTCACGCCACGCCCCTTTGCTCAGGCAACCGTCATTCAATCCCGGATCCTGCGGGTCACAGGTTAAGCAATGGCGAATGGGAAATGGGAAACTCCGGAAAAACCTTCGGATTGCGGCGGCATCCCCTCTGGCCGGTCAAGCGCATGTTAACCCCTGCGCCCTACCCTAATGGATAGCCCGTTTATCCCCATGACCGGATGCCGATGCTCCGGCGATGGGATAAATTCCAACTGCCGACGAGAGGACCGTCAGAAATGTTCAGCATTCGCGAGATCATTTTCGGACCGGCCGCACTGCCAAAGCCACCACTCACGACCGAAGGGTCACCTTCGGAGCAACAGCGTGCGGTCTCTGGATGGGTCACTCGGACCGGGTCGGGGGATGTTTCGATTGCCGGAAACGGTGACACGACCCGGGCCAAAATTCAGCTCAAGCGGGTCATTCCGCTGATCTCATTCCGTTCCACAGCAAACCGGGCGGATGACAAGAAAACGTTCGGGCGCGGTCCTCTCTCGGCACTGTCTGACAATATCGCGCCCCGGCACCGGCAATCCGGGCCACGCCGGTCGACCTGTCCGGCCTGATTCTGCGGGCGCCGCAATGCGCACCACGCCAGGGGTCATGCCGAAACGGGTCCGAAACAGTGTTGTGGCAAGCTTTGTTTCGCTTGTGCTGCTCTTGGTTTTGGCCCTGTCGCTGCTTTACAGCCGCGCGGTGATACATGACATCGCGCAACTGCAGACTTCGGAATCCGACAACCTGGTGTGGACCCTTACCCAGGCCGAGGTCGAATATCTCAGCTTTCTCAACGCGATGGACCGCAAGGACCCCGACGGGCAATCCGACCTGAAGCTGGTTCGGGAAAAATTCGACATTCTTTACAGCCGCCTGGCGACGCTGGGGAATTCGCCGGTCTTCGGATCGCTGGTGCAGACCAATCCCGATTTCTTCGCCGCCCTTGCCCAGTTGCAGACCCTTCTGGACGACGCGATCCCGCTGATCGACGGACCAGACCCGGATCTGCAAACCGGCCTGGGGCAAATGGCGGAACAGTCACGGGACGCATGGCAAACGGTGCGCCAGCTCACGACCTCGGGCCTTGGGCATTTCACCGTTTATGCCGACAAGCGCCGCCTCAGGATCGAAAGGACGATGCGCCAGCTGGCCGTGGCAAGCGCATCTCTCCTGGCGCTTCTGATGGCGCTGAGCCTTTACCTGCTGCTGCTCAACCGACAGAAAAGCCGCCGCGGGCTGGCGCTGGAACAGGCCAACCAACGGATGAACACGATCCTGTCCACCTCGCTCGACGGGGTGCTGGTGGCCGATTCCCACGGCCGCATCCTGGAATTCAACGAGGCCGCCGAACGGATTTTCCGCTGCCGCAGCGATGACATCAAGGGCCGCACCGTCAGCGAGCTTTTCGTGCCGGACCACCGGCAGGGCAGCCATCGCGAAGGCCTGCGCCGGCTCAGGTCCGGCGGCGAGCTTCAGATCGTGGGCAAGGGGCGGGTCAAACTGGAAGCCAAGCGCGCCGATGGCGAAATCTTTCCGATCGAGATGGCCGTGCAATCGGCCCGCGACGGCGATACCGAGATCCTGATCACCTTCGTGCGCGACATCTCGAAACGGGTCGCCGACGAAAAGGAACTGGTCAAGGCGCGCGACCGTGCCCTGGCCGGCGAAAAGGCCAAGGCCGATTTCCTCACGGTGATGAGCCACGAGATCCGCACGCCCCTGAACGGGCTGCTGGGCAACCTGTCGCTGCTGGGCAATGCGGACCTGGGCAGGGAACAGCGGCAATTCGTGCACAACATGGACGTGTCCGGCCGCATCCTGCTGCGGCACGTGGATTCCGTGCTGGACATCGCCCGGTTCGAAGCCGGAAAGCTGCAGATCGCGCAGGAACGGGTCCACCTCGGCGAGCTGTTGCAGAACCTGGTCGACGGCCAGGGCGGCAATGCCGCGAACCGGGGCAACACGCTGGACTGGACCTGGGTCGGCGCGCCGCTGCACTGGGTCCGCACCGATGCCCAGCGGATCTATCAGATCTTGCTGAACCTCGTGGGCAACGCCATAAAGTTCACCGAAAACGGCCGCATCTCGGTCGAAGCCGAAGCCGATACCGAACCTCATGGCCTGGATCCCGAGGCCCGCATCGTCGAATTCCGGGTCAGCGACACCGGCATCGGCATCGCCGAGGATCAGGTCACCGCGATCTTCGACGATTTCCACACCTCCGACACTTCGTTCGGCCGCGCGGCCGGGGGCGCGGGGCTGGGCCTGGGGATCGCGCGGCGCATCGTTCAGGCGATGGGTGGCGACATCGGGGTCGAAAGCATCCCCGGCGAAGGCAGCGTCTTCTGGGTCCGCATTCCCATGTGCCCCGCCCGGGCGCCCGCACCGATGGATCCGGCGCCGCGCCGGCCCCCGCTGCTGGCCTGTCTCGACGTGCTGGTCGTCGAGGATAACGAGATCAACCTTCAGGTCGCGCGCAGCATGCTCAAGCGTGATGGTCACCGCGTCAGCAGCGCCCAGGACGGCCAGTCCGGGGTCGAGATGGCCGAAAGCAAACGCTTTGACCTGATCTTCATGGATGTCAGCATGCCGGTGCTCGACGGGCTCGAGGCCACGCGCCGGATCCGTTCGGGCGGCGGGCCGTCGGCCAAGGTGCCGATCATCGCGCTGTCGGCCAACGTGCTGCCGCAGGATAAGGAACGGTTCCGCGCGGCCGGGATGGATGCCTTTCTGGGCAAACCGCTGACCTTGGATGCGCTGCGCCGGGCGCTTGGCGGTGTCCGCGCCAACCGGGACGGACCGCCGGACGCCGGACCGGACGCGCCGGACGCGCCGGACGATGATCCGCTGGTCGACCCGGACCAGATGGCCGAACTGCGCGAAAACCTCGGGCAGGACGCGTTCGACAAGCTGCTGGGCCGCTTTCTGGACGAGGCCGACGCGCTGGTTGCCGACCTGACACCCGGTGATGCCGCCACTGCCGAGCCCGAGGCGCTGGTCGGGCGGGTCCACAAGGTCGCGGGCAGTGCAGCCGTCTTCGGGGCGATCGCGTTCCGCAAGCTTCTCAACGACGTGGAACGGTCGGTGGACAGCGGCGAGATCGCGGCACTGGCCGCCCTGCTGCCCCGTCTTGCGCCCTGCTGGTGCGCGACGCGCGCCCGGCTGAGCACCTGAACACAAGCCCTTCGACCGCCCGATCAGGCCGTGAAACCAGGATCTTGCGGACATTCGACTGGGCCTTCGATACCGACGGATAGGTCGCGATCCGATCGTCCCCGCGGTCGCTCCGTCCGTTATCACGACAGCACCCGGGCCAGCGCGTAGAAAGGTCTCACACCAACCGAGATCGCTGACCCATGACCCAAGCAACCTTTACCTCAGGCACTCTCAGCCCCCTCCCCCCAGCGCAGGTCCTGTGCAACATGCACATGGCCGCCGAGGCAGGTCGCAAGGTCATGGGTCCGCGGACCCAGGGCGCGCCGCGTTTCCCCAAGCCGGCCCGCTACACCACCCAGAAGGCGACGGGCCGCGCCCGGCAGTCCGTCGCCGCCAATACCCTTCACGCCGTCCCGCGGGTCTCTGCCGCGCCGTTCTTCTCGGTCATCGTGGCCTGCCTGAACGCCGCGGACCGGCTGGCCAGGACGCTGGACAGCCTCGCCGCGCAGGGCTTCGCCAACTGGGAAGCGATCGTCGTCGACACCGGATCGACCGACGCCTGCCTGGCCCTGCTGCATGACCGCGCCGCCCGTGACCCGCGCATCGCCGTTGTCCGGGCGCCCCGCCAAAACCGCAGCGCCGCACGCAACCTTGGCGCCTTGACGCACGCTCGGGGCCGGATCCTGGCCTTCTGCGACGCCGACGGGGGCGCGTCGTTCGACCACCTCGGGCAGCTGCACCGCTTCTACCTTGAGACCCGCGCCGACGGCACCTGTGGCCCGGTAGCCGGTTTCGACGAACACCCGCGCGATCCGCGTCGCGCCCCGATCCCGCGCCCCTTTCTCAAGGCCAGCCCGGCCAGCGCAATGTCCAACCTTTCGGTGCGGCGTGACGCCTTCATCGACGCCGGCGGCTTTGACGAGGGCATGGACCAAGATGCCGAGCTGGATGTCGTGATCCGCATGATCGCCGCCGGCGCCTCGATACGGGGCCTGACCGCCCTGCAGGACCAGGTCCTGCGCCCGAAAACGGCCCGCGCTGCCGCCCGGCCCGATCCCGCCCACGCCTGACGATCTGTCCGAAACGCCAACCAGAAAGGTCGATCCCATGACCAAAGTCTCGATCATCGTTCCCGCTTACAACGCCGCGTCGACCCTTCTGCAGACGCTGGATTCCCTGCTGAACCAGACCTACCGCGACTACGAGGTGGTGCTGGTGGACGACGGGTCCACTGATGCCACCCGTCGCCTGGCCGAGGCCTATTGCGCCAACCCCCGGATGCGCGTCGTGCGGCAGTCCAACCGCGGCGCCGCGGCGGCCCGCAACACCGGCATCGCGGCGGCCCGCGGACGGTACATCGGGTTCTGCGACGCCGACGACATGTGGCACCCGCAAAAGCTGGCCACCCATGTGGAACACCTGGACGCCAACCCCGACATCGGCGTCAGCTTTTCGGCCACCACGCTGGTGGACGAGGAGGACCGCCCGCTCGGCCAGTTCCAGCGGCCCAAGCTGCACAACATCTCGGCCGCGCATCTGTTCAAGCGCAATCCGGTGGGCACAGTGTCCACCGTGGTTGCCCGGCGCGAGGCGCTTGAGGAGGTGTCCTACCGCCCGTATCACGAGAACGACCGCGACTGGGTCTTTGACGAACAGCTTCAGGCCTTCGACGATTTCGAATGCTGGCTGCGCATGGCCCTGACGACCCTGTGGAAGATCGAGGGCGTGAACGGGCTGCTGACCCGCCAGCGCGTCAACATCACCGCCCTGCGCCACGGGATCGACCGCCAGATCGCCGGCTGGGACCAGATGATCGCCGCCCTGCGTCCCGCCGCCCCGGCCTTCTTTCTTCAGCATGAACCGGCCGCCCGCGCCCACCAGCTGCATTTCCTGACCCGCAGCCGCGCCCTGGACCCCGAGGCGGACCGCGCCGGGGACATGATGCACCAGGCGCTGGCCCTGTCGCTGCGCTCGGACATGCACCAGGATCCGGCACCGGACTTCCATGGCGAAATGGCACGGCAAATGACCCGGGAAATGGCTGGCAATGACGCCGGCGAGACGGAACAGGAGGGCACGCCGTCCAGCTTCGCTTCGATGGTTCTGGGTGCGATTTCCGGCGGGGCGATTGCCCGAACGGCCCGGTCGGCCCCGTCCAGCTGGATCTGACGACACGACGGAATCGGGTGCACCCCCACCCGACCGGGCCTTGCTCCCTCCCTGGGCAAGGCCATCCCCGAGGCCGGCCGCCCGTCCGGCCTCGGGGGCATTGGCCTTCGGTTCCTGTTCCTTAGCCGGCGGCCAGGTGCCGGCGCGCCTCGCGCGCCAGCACCCCCTCTTCATCCGTGTTCAGCACCAGAACCGTCACACGCCCGCCCGGTCCCGTCAGGTCCGGGCCGTTTGCCGTATTGGCGGCCTCGTCGATCCGTATGCCGATCCAGCCCATGTCCTCGCAGACCCGACTGCGCACCAGCGCGGAATGCTCGCCGATGCCGCCGGTGAAAACCAGGCCGTCAAGGCCTCCCAGGGCGGCCGCCATGGCGCCCAGTTCGCGACGGATGCGGAAGACGAAATAATCGATCGCCTCGGCCGCCGCCGGATCATCGGACGCTTCAAGCGTGCGCATGTCGTTGGACAGCCCCGACAGGCCCAAAAGGCCCGACTGGGTATAGATCAGCTTGGTGATGGCCTCGGCGTCCATGCCTTCCTCGGTCATCAGGTACAGCAGCACACCAGGATCCAGCTGCCCGGTCCGGGTGCCCATGGGCAACCCGTCGACAGCCGAAAACCCCATGGTCGAGGCCTGCGACCGCCCGCCCAGCAGCCCGCACATCGACGCCCCGTTGCCCAGGTGCGCCACCACCACCCGGCCCGCGAACAGCGCTGGGTAATCGGTGGCCAGCTTGGTCGAGATGTAATCGTAGGACAGCCCGTGGAACCCGTAGCGCCGCACGCCCTTGTCGTAATAGGCGCGCGGCAGGGCGAAGGTATCGTTCACCCAGGGATGGCCCCGGTGGAAGGCGGTGTCGAAACAGGCGATCTGCATGGCGTCGGGAAACGCCTCCATCGCGCCGCGCACGCCGGACAGGTTGTGCGGCTGGTGCAACGGCGCATAGGGCGCCAGCGCGGCCAGTTCCTTCATCAGCGGCTCGGACAGGACCACGCTTTCGGTGCGATCCGGCCCGCCATGCACGATCCGGTGACAGACCGCATCGATCCGCGCGTCCGGCGCGCCTTCAAGGACCAGGTCCAGCACCGCCTTCATGGCCCCGGCATGTCCCGCCTCCGGGTGGCCGATGCCGCGCTCCACGACGGTGCCGTCGGTCCATCTGGCCTTCAGGAACGGGTCGGTGCCGATGCGTTCGATCAGGCCGGTCATCACCGGGCTGTTGTCGTGGCCCGCATAAAGCGCCGTCTTCAGCGAGGACGAGCCGGCATTCAGGGTCAGGATATGGGCAGACACGTCACTCGGCCGCCTTCTTCAGCAGGGAAGGCTGGGCGGTGCGGGCGTAGTGCAACGCGGCAACGGCGCAGGAGGCCAGCCGCGCCATGTCGTTGTCGGCGCGCGACGTCAGGATGATCGGCACCGAGGCCCCCAGCACCAGGCCTGCGGCCTCGGCGTGGGAAATCACCGACAGCTGCTTGGCCAGCATGTTGCCCGCGTCGATGTTGGGCACGATCAGCACTTCGGCAAAGCCCGCCACGGCGGAATGGATCCCCTTGGTGCGCGCCGCGCTCAGGTCCATGGCGTTGTCCATGGCCAGCGGCCCGTCGACCAGCCCGCCGGTGATCTGCCCGCGTTCGGCCATCTTCGACAACAGAGCCGCATCAATGGACGACGGCATGTCGGGGTTCACGGTTTCCACCGCCGACAGCACGCCGACCTTGGGTTCCTCGATCCCGATGGAGATGGCGACGTCGATGGCGTTCTGCACGATGTCCATCTTGGTCTTGAGGTCGGGCTGGATGTTCACGGCGGCATCGCTGACCAGCACGGGATGCGACAGGCCCGGCACGTCCATCACGAAGACATGGGTGAACCGCCGCCCGGTGCGCAGCCCCCGTTCCTTGCGCAGCGCCGCGTGCAGCAGGTCGTCGGTGTGCAGGTGGCCCTTCATCAGCGCCCCGGCCCGGCCATCGGCCACCAGGTCCACGGCAATGTTGGCCGCCTTGTGATGATCGGGCTCGTCGATGATCTCGACGCCGTCCAGGCTGCGGCCCAGGGTTTCGGCCGCCGCTCGGATCTTGGCGGCATCGCCGACAAGGATCGGCGTGATCACGTGGCGTTCCCCGGCCAGCAGGGCGCCGCCCAGCGAATTGGGTTCTTCGGGCGCGACGACGGCGGTCACCAGCGCCGGCAGGCTGGCGACCCGTTCCAGCATCTTGTCGAAATGGCGATGGCTTTGCACCACCAGCCCCGGCACTTCCAGCGCGTTGAAGACCAGTTTCTTGTCCGGCGCCTGCACCACGGCCTCGCCGGTCACGATGGCCTTGCCATCCTTGACCCGTGTCACCCCCGTCGTCAGCCGCACACAGCTGTCGCCCATCTTCTCGGTCACCGTGACGGTTATTTCCAGCTCGTCGCCGGCCTCGGCCCGGCCGACAAAGTCGAAATCCTGGTGGCGATAGTAGGTCCCCGGCCCCGGCAGCACGTTGCCCAGCACCGCCGAGATCAGCGATCCGACCCACAGCGACGGCGCGATGGCCTCGTCCACCCCGTCGCCGTCGCCGTCATACGCCGCGATGTGCACCGGGTTGTGGTTGCCCGAGGCGTTTGCGAAAATCAGGAAATCGTCTTCGCGCGCAATGCGTTTGAGCGAGGCGGTATCGCCGACGCTCAGCTCGTCATATGTCTTGTTTTCCAGTTTCATTCCGCTGCTGCCGTTCCCATATGCGCCCCGCTTGCGCCGGACGCGATCGGGTCTTCCGTCACGTTTTCCACCGGCCCGTCCACCGACAGGGCCTGGCGGAAGGTCTGCACCAGTTTGAGCGTATGGGGCGCCATCTCGTCAATGGGGCCGGCCACGAAGGTCACGACCTCGACCGCCAGCTTGCGTTCGGTCTCCTCGACCAGCAGTTCGGCCAGCGTCTCGATCGCGCGGTCGGGTTCGAAGGTGGCGACCAGGGTCTGTTCGTGGATGATCTCGGCCCGCGCCTCGGCCGACAGGGACCGGAACGGATCGTCCTGGGTCAGCACCCGGGCCGACCGTTCCAGCCGGTCGCGGCGCACCTCGTGACGGCTTTCGGCCATCAGCACCATCATCCGGATCACCGCCTCGACGAACCCGCCGCGCGCGATCTTGCGCAAGGCCGACTGCACCTCGGGCAGGCACCGCAGTTCCTCGGCGGATTTCAAAGTCCGCTGCTGGTAACGCGAGGCGCCGAAATGCTGCGCAAGCGGCGGTGCCCAGATGGTATAGAACGCCTCTTCATAAGCGGCGTCGCGCACGTCGCGGCCCATGTCGATGACCTGCCCGATCAGTTCGAACCAGATGTGTTCCAGCTGCACGAAGGGGTTGTCCGGCTCGGCCTTCTGACGCCGCTCCTTCACCCCGGGCGCGAACGAACTCATCATCTTCATGAACGGGTTGGCGCCCGACATCAGCTCGCGCTGAAAGCGCAGGGGGTGGAACCGGCGCAGGGTCTTGGCGCTTTCGGGTGTCACGAAGGTATTGACCCAGGGCCGCACGGCGATGTCGTACAATTCGGCCTGCAGTTCGGACATGCGTTCGACCGCGGCAAAGGGGCGTTCATCGGCCCGCCCGTCGTCGATGTCGCGGATGTCGTCGAAGGTGCGTTCGTGGAAGGACACGACAAAGGATTTTTCCTGGCCCTGCCCTTCGACGGCGTCGATCTTCATCTCGTACAGACCGGGCGCAAGGGCCTCGATCGTCTTCATGGTCGACGTGACCTCGGTATGTTCCTTCCTGGCGATCCGGGACGACACGAAGATGCCCAGGTGGCCGACCTCTTCATGCACCATGTAGACGATCCGATGCCCCAGCACCTGGATCTCCTGTTCATCGGTGAAACTGTCGAGGATCCAGTTCAGCGCCTGCTGCGGCGGCGTGATGTTGTCGCCGTGGCTGGCAAAGACGATGATCGGCGCCTCGACATTCTTGACGTCGACGGTGCGGCCCGGTTCCAGCTGGGCCATGTTGCGGGTCAGCTTGTTGCCGACGAACAGGTTTTCCACGATCCAGCGGATCTCGGCCTCGGTCATCAGGAAATAGCCGCCCCACCAGCGTTCGAATTCCAGGAACCGTTCGCGCCCCGTATCCACCGTTTCATACAGGTCGGTGTACTTGGCGAACAGCGTCCGGCTGGGGTTCAGCAGTTCGAAGTTCATCACCAGGTTGGCGCCGTCGAACAGCCCGCCGCCCAGGTCCGAGATCAGCATCGGGATCCAGGTGCCGCCCAGGATGCCGGCATTGTAGCGCATCGGGTTCTTGCCCACCTCGCCCGACCAGGGCGCGACGGGCGATCCGTTCAGCACGATGGGCCCCACGATGTCGGGATTGGTCGCCGCCAGCAGCAGCGTCGCCCAGCCGCCCTGGCAATTGCCGGTGACGACGGGCTTGGGGCTGTCGGGGTGCTGTTCCATCACCTTGCGGACAAAGGCCGCCTCGGCGCGGGTCACGTCGGCCAGCACCTGCCCCGGCGCCGGGTCCCGCTTGAAGTTGACGAAATAGACCGGGTGGCCGTCCTTCAGCGCGACACCCACCTGGCTGTCGGGTTTGAAGCCGCCGATGCCCGCCCCGTGGCCGGCGCGCGGGTCGATGATGATGTAGGGGCGCTTTTCGGCGATGACCTCGACGCCTTCGGGCGGGATGATGCGCAGCAGCTGGTAATTGCAGGGCCGCGGCAGGTCGGCGCCGTCCAGCACCACCTCGTAATCGTAGATCAGCACCGGCGGGCAGCCGTCGGCCTCGTGCTTGACGAAGATGTCGCCGCGTTCGCGCAACGTGTCCAGCGTCAGCAGGGCCCGCTGGGTCGCGTCGACCAGGTAGGCGCGCCAGTCGGCCATGATCCTGTCGGGCTTCACGCCCTGCACGACGTCGTGCATCTGCCCGGAGGTGGCTTTCATCCGCTGGTGATGCGTGCGCGAAATATTGTCGGCATGGATATGCGAGGACCGCATCAGCAGGTCCATCATCTCGCTGGATTCCTCCAGCCGCCTCGTCCGGCCCACAAGCTGGCGCTGGATGGCTTCCATGGGGGCCGCGCTCAGTTCCGCGGCGTCGATTGTATCGGATCTTTTAGGCGACAATGCCGTATCCTCCGTCGATAAGGTGAACCCCGCCGGTCACGTTCGAAGCTTCCCGGCTGGCGAGAAAGGCGCAATAGGCGCCGACGTCCTCGATCGTGGCGAGGTGATGCGTGGGCGCGCGGGCCGCGGCGGCGTCGAGCAATTCGTCGAACGCCGGCAGCCCCGAAGCGGCGCGTGTCCTCAGCGGCCCGGGCGACAGCGCGTGGACCGATATTCCCTTGGGCCCCAGTTCCACGGCGGCATAGCGCACCGAGGCTTCCAGCGCGGCCTTCACAGGGCCCATCATGTTGTAATGTTCGACCACATGGGTCGATCCCAGGAAGGACACCGTCATGCAGGTGCCCCCCTGCGGCATCAGCGGTTCGGCCCGGCGGATCATGCGCAGGAACGAATGGACCGATATATCCATGGCCAGCCCGAACCCTTCGGCCGAACTGTCCACGACCCGCCCGTGCAGGTCGTCCCGCGGGGCGAAGGCGATGGAATGCAGCAGCGTGTCCAGCCGGCCCATCTTTTCGGTGATCTCGGCGAACAGCGCATCGGCCTGCGCCTCGTCCCGCACGTCGAGCGGCATGAATACCTCGGCCTCCAGCTTTTCGGCCAGCGGCTCCACGTGGGGGCGCGCCTTGTCGTTGAGATAGGTGATCGCCAGCTTCGCGCCCTGGGCCTTCAGCGCGGCGGCGCAGCCATAGGCGATGGACTGGTCGTTGGCGATACCGATGACGAGTGCCGTGGTTCCGTCGAGCGAGAACATCTGCGCCTCCTGCAGGTTAGCTGCATTGCAGCATACCCCTGTAACAAGCGCGCGAATATGAGGCGGTCAAGGTACGGATTGACGCGCCCACCCGGCGGGCGGAGTGTCGCAGTTCTGTGGGGAACGTCTGCCAGTCTATTGTGCAGGCGCAGAAACAATACGTCGGAGGATGCGAATCTCATGAAGGAAGCGATTTCACCAGCAGCGGCGGCGGACCTGATTCCGGACGGGGCCTCGCTTCTGATCGGTGGTTTCATGGCGGTGGGCTCTCCGCACCGGCTGATCGATGCGCTGGTCACCGCCGGGCGCCGCGACCTGACGATCATTGCCAACGACACGGCGATGCCGGGGAAAGGCATCGGCAAACTGATCTCGGCCCACGCGGTGCGCCGCGTTGTCGCATCCCACATCGGGCTGAACCCCGAAACCCAGGCGCAGATGATCGCGGGCGAGATCGAGGTCGAACTGGTGCCCCAGGGCACGCTGATCGAACGCATCCGCGCCGGTGGCGTGGGCCTGGGCGGCGTGCTGACGGCGACGGGGCTAGGCACGCCGGTGGAAGAGGGCAAGCAGAAGATCGAAATCGACGGCCAGATCTTCCTGCTGGAAAAGCCGCTGCGCGGCGATTTCGCCCTGATCGGCTGCCACCAGGCGGATTACATCGGCAACCTCGAATATTCGCTGACCGCCCATAACTTCAATCCGATCATTGCGTTGGCGGGCAAGACCGTGATCGCAGAACCCCGCGGCATCGTGCCGGTCGGCGTCATCCCCCCCGATGCGGTGAAGACCCCCGGCGTGCTTGTGGACCACCTGATCGAAAGGGCCCAGTGATGAATGTCGTGATGGACAGCAAGGAACGGATCGCGCGCCGCGTCGCGCTGGAGGTCGAGCGCGATTCGCTGGTGAACCTCGGGATCGGCCTGCCCTCGATGGTGGCCAATTACCTGCCCAAGGACGTGCACGTGTTCTTCCAGGCCGAAAACGGCGTGATCGGTCTGGGCGCGCGCCCGCCCGAAGGGATGGAAGACCCGGACCTGACCGATGCCGGCGGCGGGTTCGTGACGGCGGTTCCGGGCGCGGCCTCGATCGACAGCGCGATGAGCTTCGGGCTGATCCGGGGCGGGCACCTGGACATGACGGTGCTGGGCGGGTTGCAGGTGGATTCCAACGGGCACCTGGCCAACTGGATGGTGCCGGGCAAGATGGTGCCGGGCATGGGCGGCGCGATGGACCTGGTCGCCGGGGCCAAGAAGGTCGTCGTCGCCATGGTCCACGCCGCCAGGGGCGAATCCAAGATCGTGCCGGAATGCACCCTGCCCCTGACCGCGCTGCGCCGGGTCGACCTGATCGTCACCGAAATGGCGGTGATCGAACCCACCGACGACGGCCTTGTCCTGCGCGAAGTGGCCGAAGGCGTCACCGTCGACGAGGTCCGCGCCGCCACTGCGGCCGACCTGCTGGTGCCCGTCGCCCCGGGGCAGATGCGCCTGGCCTGAAGCCCGCCGCCTGCCCGAAATTTGGATATCTTGTCCCGAAGTCCCCTGCCGCGTTGCCGCAGCGGGGGCCTCTGACCTTGATTTCTGCACTGCGGCGCTGCAACGATCTACCCCATTGGTTGAATTCATTTCCCACGCGCCCCAAGGCGTTCCGCCGGGGACCAGCACCACGAAGGCGACGATCCAGATGTCCGACGCACAGCCCCGCACCCTTCGTATCGGCGCAGATGATGGGATCTCGCTGCGCATCTGGGATGGCGAGACCGATCAGGTTCTGTTGCTGATCCACGGCATGGCCGATTGCAGCTGGATCTGGGCGCCACTGGTCGAAAACTGGCCCGGCCCCCGCCCGACCTTCATCGCTGTCGACCTGCCCGGCCACGGCGATAGCGCGCCCGTGTCCCGGCGCGAGATGAAAAGCGATGCGGTGGCCGAACGGCTGGCCGATGCCCTGAAATCGGATGCGCTGACAGGGTTTGCCAGGACACCCATGTGGGTGGCCGGCCATTCCGCAGGGGCCAAGGTGGCGATCGGGCTTTTGAAACGCGCCGCCGTGCCGGCCCTGGGCCTGACGCTGGTCGACACCGCCGACGATCACTTGCCCAACATGCGCGACCGGCTCTTTGCCCACGTGGCGGCCATGCGCAAGGGCGCGGCCAACGTGAAGGGGCTGGTGTCGCTGATCACCGGGGCCGATCCCTTTGCCAACCCGGCGCTTCTGGACAGCTATTTCCGCGCCGCCGCGCGCCATGACGGGGCGGTCTGGCATGTGCCCGTCGCCCGCGGGATCGAGGCGATCCTGGCCACAGATATCGACATGACCGGCGATCTGGCGACGCTGGACGTGCCGGTGCAGGTGATCCGCGGCGCCGGGTCGTCGATCTGCACGGATGCAATGGCGGGGAAATTCCTGGCCGCCTGCGCACAGCCCCTGCCCCTGGTCGCGATCCCACGGGCGGGCCACGGCATCACCATGGCCCAGCCCGCCCCCCTGGCCATGGCGCTGGCGACGGCCCTGCCGGCCGCCGCCGAACCCCTGCGCCACTCGGGCTGACCCCCCTTGCGGCGCCCTTAGACGGGCGCCTGGGCCATGATCTTCTCAAGCGGATCGTGCTCGGCCACCCAGTGCCCCGGCGCGACCTGGTCCAGGCGCGGCACGTATTCCTCGTCCCCTGCTTCCAGCCGGGAGGGCAGGAAGCGCAGCGCGGCGCGCAGGTCCAAAGGCGACGGCAGTTCCCCGGGGATGCGGATGCGCTGACGCGACCGTTCGGCATCGGGATCCGGGATCGGCACGGCCGAGATCAGCGACTGCGTGTAGGGGTGGCGCGGATTGGCGCAGATCGTCTGACCATCGCCCATTTCCACGATACGGCCCAGGTACAGCACCATGATCCGGTTCGAAATCTCGCGCACCACGGAAAGATCGTGCGAGATGAACAGCATGGACATGCCGAATTCCGCCTGAAGATCCTTCAGCAGCTTCACGATCTGCGCCTGGATCGACACGTCCAGCGCCGAAACCGCCTCGTCGCAGATGATCAGCTTGGGGCGGTTGATCATCGCCCGCGCGATGCCGACCCGCTGGTTCTGACCGCCCGACAATTCGTGCGGATACCGGTTCTGCATGATCGGGTCCAGGCCGACCCGCTCCATCATCTCGGCCACCGCCTCGCGCCGTTCGCGGGCGGTCAGGTCGGGACGGTAGGTTTTCAGCGGCTCGGCGATGGACGCCGAGATCGTCATGCGCGGATCCAGCGAGGCCAGCGGATCCTGGAAGACGATCTGCAGGTCCTTGCGTTCGGCCTTCATCGCCTTGCGGTCCAGTTCGGTCAGCGGCGTGCCCAGCCAGGTGACATCGCCCTGCGTCGGTTCGATCAACCGCAGGACGGCGCGGGCCAGGGTGGATTTTCCACAGCCGGATTCGCCCACGATCCCAAGGGTTTCCCCCTTTGCCAGTGAAAAGCTGACACCATTGACGGCGCGCAGCGGGATCGGCTTGCGAAAGAACCCGCCGTCGGGGCGGATCGGGAATTCGACGCGCAGGTCGTCGACGTCCATCAGCGTCGGCGTATCGGCCGGCAGCGGATCGGGCGCGGCGCCATCGTCGATGCGCGGCATCGCCTTCAGCAGGCGCCGGGTATAGGCGTGTTCTGCGGCGCCGAAGATCTTGTGAACGGTGCCACTTTCCACCACTTCGCCGAACTGCATGACCTCAAGCCGGTCGCACATCCGCGCCACGACACCCATGTCATGCGTGATCAGCGCCACGGCGGTGCCGTGTTCCTTCTGCAGCCCCGCGATCAGGTCCAGAACCTCGGCCTGCACCGTCACGTCCAGCGCCGTCGTCGGTTCGTCGGCGATCAGCAGCTTGGGTTCGCACAGCATCGCCTGGGCGATCATCACCCGCTGGCGCATGCCGCCCGACAATTCGTGCGGGTATTGCTTCAGCCGCCGGCTGGCCGCCGGAATGCGCACCTGTTCCAGCCAGTCCAGGCACAGCCTGCGCGCGGCCGATCCGGTCATGCCGCGGTGCACCTTCAGCACCTCGGCCATCTGTTCGCCCACGCGCAAATGCGGAGTCAGCGCGGTCAGCGGATCCTGAAAGATCATGCCCACGTCGGCGCCACGCACCGCGTTCAGCTTGTTCACCGGCAGGTTCAGGATCTCCTTCCCGCCAAGCTGCACGGACCCCGAGGCCCGGCCATTGGTCGGCAGAAGGCCCATCGCGGCCATGAAGGTTTGGCTTTTGCCCGACCCGGATTCACCCACGATGCCAAGGCATTCGCCCTGTTCGATGTGGAAACTGGTGCCCTTGACGGCTTCGACATATCCATCAGGCGTGTCGAAGCCGACTTTCAGGTCTCTTACGGTCAGAACGGCCATGTCAGCGGTCCTTCGGATCAAGCGCGTCACGCAGGCCATCGCCGATGAAGAACATCGTGATGATGATGGTGACATAGAAGAAAAGCGGGAAAAGAAGCTGCCAGAGCGTGCCATAGGCCATCGTCCCGGCGCCCTCGGCGATCAGCCGGCCCAGCGAGGTGTTGGGTTCGGCGATGCCAAGTCCCAGGAACGAGATGAAGCTTTCCGCCAGGATCATTTCCGGCACCAGGAGCGAGGCATAGACGATCACCACGCCCAGCAGGTTCGGCAGGATGTGACGGGTGATGATACCCCATTCCGACACCCCCCCGGCGCGCGCCGCTTCGATGAATTCGCGGGTCTTCAGCGTCAGCGTCTGGGCCCGCACGATGCGCGACATGGTCAGCCAGCTGACCGCGCCGAGCGCGATGAACAGCGTGATGAACGACCGCCCCGCGACCACCAGGATCAGGATAACGATCAGCGTCGTGGGGATCGCCAGCAGGATGTCGACGAAGCGCATCATCGTGCCATCCAGACGCCCGCCATAGAAGCCCGCGATCACGCCATAGGCCGTGCCCAGCAGCAGCGCCATGGCCGCCCCGATCAGCCCCACCAGAAGCGAGGTGCGGGTCGCCTGGATCACGCGGGAATACATGTCGCGGCCCAGTTCATCGAGGCCGAAGTAATGGCCGTTCTCGATCGACGGCACGCCCTCGCGGGCGATGTCGCCCATGCGGGACCAGTCGATTTCCTCGTTCGACCATTGCGCGAACAATGGGCCGAAGACCACGAAGGCCACGATCAGCGCCAGAACGATCACGCAGGCCATCGCAGCCTTGTTGCGCACGAACCTGTCGCGCGCATCGCGCCACAGCGATCGGCCCTGGATCGCCTTGAGGTCGGTGATTTCGCCCGCCAGATCGGCGGCCTTGTCGGATTTTGCGAACATCTGCGGCCTCCTCAGTACCGGATTTTCGGATCGAACCAGGCATAGGCCAGGTCGGTCAGCAGGTTCACGAGGATGGTGAGCGCGCCATACAGGATCGTGACGCCCAGCAGCACCGCGTAGTCACGCGTCAGCGCCGAGTTCACGTAGGATTGCCCCAGGCCGCCGGTCGAGAAATAGAGGTCGACGAAGACCGATCCGGTCAGCACGTAGACAAAGACGGGACCCAGGTACGAGATCACGGGCAAAAGCGTCGGTTTCATCGCGTGGCGCCAGATCACCGAATGGGCCGGCAGCCCCTTGGCGCGGGCGGTGCGGATGAAGTTCGAATTCAGCACCTCCAGCATCGACGACCGGGTCAGCCGCGCGATGTTGCCCATGTACGAGGTCGAGAGCGCGATCACCGGCATGATCAGGTATTGCCACTGCCCACCGTTCCAGCCGCCGCCGGGCAGCCAGCCCAGCCACAGCGTGAAGGTCAGGATCAGGATCGGGCCCATGATGAAGTTCGGCAAGGCCTGGGCGACGATGCCCAGGCTGACCGCGAAATAGTCGACCCAGGAATTGTGCCGGATCGCGGCGGCGATGCCGAGGCTGACACCGATCAGCGTGGCGACCAGGAACGACAGCGACCCGTAGGTCAGCGAGATCGGGAAGCCCTGCGCGATGATGTCGTTCACGTCCCGGTCCTTGTAACGGAACGAGGGACCGAAATCGAAATGCAGCACGATGCCGGTGACATAATCCCACAGCTGTTTCCACAGCGGCTGGTCCAGGCCGTATTGCGCCTGGATATTGGCCAGCACCTCGGGCGGCAGCTTGCGTTCGGACGTGAAGGGCCCGCCGGGGGCCATGTGCATCATGATGAAGGCGGCGACGACCAGGAACAACAGTGTCGGGATCGCGCCGAGGATGCGCTTGACGATATAGGCTAACATGTACGGGGTCTCGGAACGGGCGCCGCTCCGCCCCCGGTTTTCATGGGGACGGAGCGGCGCGTTGGATCGGATCGGCCGGGGTTATTCGGCGATCTTGTAGAGGTTTTTGGAATACCAGTTCTGTTCGACGTTGTTGACGGGCCAGTTGCCGACATCGCTGTCCATCATGTAGACGCCGGCATAGTGGTAGATCGGGATCACCGGCATGTCGGTGGCCAGGATCTGTTCGGCGGCGGTGTAAAGCGGCGTGGTGTCGTCGGCGGTCTTCGCCTCTTCCAGCAGCTTGTCGTATTCCTCGTTGGAATACTTGCCGTCGTTGTACCCGGAATCGCTGTCCAGCAGGTCAAGGAAGGTCGAGGCTTCGTTGTAGTCGCCGCACCATGCGCCACGGGCCATTTCAAAGTTCTGGTTGCCGCGCTCTTCCAGGAAGACCTTCCATTCCATGTTGGCCAGGTCGACCTGCGCGCCCAGCTTCTGCTTCCACATCTGGCTCAGCGCCACGGCGACCTTCTGGTGCGCCTCGGACGTGTTGTAGACCATCGAGAACGACAGCGGGTTGTCGGGGCCATAGCCGGATTCGGCCAGCAGTTCCTTTGCCATCGCGTCGCGCTCGGGCTGGGTCATCGTCGCCATGTCGACGGTCGGCGGGGTGAACCCGGCGACGGCTTCGGGCGTGAATGTATAGGCCTCGGGCTGGCCGCCGGCGAGGATGTTTTCCACGATGATCTTGCGGTCGACCGCCAGGGCCAGCGCCTTGCGCACGTTCACGTCCTTGAAGGCCTCGGGGCCGGAATCGGACAGGTTGAACGTGTAGTAGTAGTTGCACAGGCGCGGAAAGCTGATCGCCTGGTCGGGATATTCCTCGTGCAGGCGCGGGTACTGGCCGGCGGGCACTTCGGTGCGGTCCAGTTCGCCGGCAAGGTAGCGGGTCAGGGCCACGTTCTCGTCGTTGATGACCAGCGCCACGACCTTGTCGATGATCGTGTGTTCGTTGTCCCAGTACATCGGGTTGCGCTCGCGGGTCAGGCGTTCGTTCGGCAGATGCTCGGTCAGGATATAGGCGCCGTTGGACACGATGTTTTCCGGCTTGGTCCAGTCCTTGCCGAATTCCTCGATCACCTTCTGCGGCGCCGGGAAGGTCGTGGCGTGGGTGGTCATCTGCGCGAAGTAGGGCAGCGGCGCCGACAGCGTGACTTCGAAAGTGTGATCGTCGATGGCCTTCACGCCCAGTTCTTCGGGGGGCATGTCGCCGGCGATCACGGCTTCGCCGTTGGCGATCGACATCAGGCCCATGTACCACTGGTAGGGCGACGCGGTGGCCGGATCGGCGGCGCGGCGCCAGCCGAAGACAAAGTCGCCGGCGGTCACGGGATCGCCATTGGACCACTTGGCTTCGGGGCGCAGGTGGAAGGTATAGGTCAGCTTGTCGTCCGAGACGTCGTAACCGGTGGCCACGCCGGGCACCAGGTTGCCGTCCTCGTCCTGGCTCATCAGGCCTTCGAACAGGTCGCGCGCCACTTCGGACCCGGTCACGTCCTCGACGATCTGCGGGTCGAGCGAGCTGAGTTCGTCCAGCACGCGGTAGGTGAAGGTCTGGTCGTCGGCCAGCGGTTCGCCGGTCACGGGATGCGTGCCGGCGGCCATCGCCGCGCCGCTCAGGATGGTGCCCGACAGCAGCGCCGCCAGGGCCAGCTTGGGAGTATGTTTCATGAAAGGGGGCCTCCGTGTTGTCGGCGCCGCGGCTCTCGGGCTGTTTGGGCGCCTGTACTCAGTTTCACTCGTCAAAACCGAGACTATCCCCGTTGGAGAGACCTGCAAGCCTTTGCAAGCCCTACGTAGAGGAAACGCGCGGACGCCCGCCCGATGCACGCCGTGCGTGTGCCGGGCGGACCCATCGTTTTGCCGTCAGCCCACAATCGGGCCGCCGATCAGGATTTTACTGCGATGACAATAACTTCGACCAGGTATTCCGGCGTGGCCAGCTTGGCTTCACCGCAGGCGCGGGCGGGGGCGTGGCCCTCGGGAACCCAGGCATCCCAGACCCCGTTCATTTCCGCAAAATTGTTCATGTCGTCGAGCCAGATGGTCGTCTGAAGAATCCGGGACTTGTCGGATCCGGCCCGCGCCAGCAGGGCGTCGACCTTGTCCAGGCAATCCTTCGTCTGCTCGGCCACGGATGCGCCGGGCGTGCCGACCTGGCCGGCCAGGTAGATCATGTCGCCGTATTCGACGATCTGGCTCATGCGGGTATTGGTGTCGTGACGGATGATGTCGGTCATGGTCTGTCCTTGCTGGTCATAACGGGGCCACCCCGGGCCCTTTGCGCATTCCGGTGAAGCCCAGTTTGCCCGCCATCGCAAGAGCCCATGTGGCCACGACGACCCGCGACCGCGCCCCGCGACCGCAAGGTCCGCGGCGGGCCAGGCGCAACAAACACGCCCTGTCGCAAAAGCTGGCAATTGCCCGGTGCCCGCGCCTGATGCACTCTGCCAGAATCAACGGGGGAGAGAAGCCATGCTGCGTGGATCAACCATTGCGACCGCCTTCCTTTGCCTGACCGCGCCCGTCGCCGCGCTGGCGCAGGAGTCGCTGCAGACCCGCAGCTTTCCGGACATGACAAACGTGGGCGAAAAGACGGTCGGCTTGCGGCGCGGGTCGTTCATCCTTGCGCCGATCCCGCTGCGCGACCCGATGATCGGCACGGGGCTGGCGCTGGGGGCGGGGTATCTGTTCAACATCGACGCCAAGTCCGACCCGTCCGGCATCGGCATCGGCGGGTTCAAGACCGACAACGGCAGCCAGGCCTACGCGGCCGGCGGCAGCCTGAGCTTTGGCGAAGGCCATTGGAAGATCCGCGGCGGCATGGGCTATGCGGATCTGAACTATGATCTCTACGCCGGCGACACGCCCATCCCGATCTCGCAGACCGGGGCGATGGCCCGCCTGGGCGTGACCTATACCTGGTCCCACGCCTGGTCGATCGGCTTCGACCTGGGCGTGATCCAAAGCGACCTGGGGTCCGGCGGCGCCACCCTGCCACCCGACCTGCAGCCGGATTTCGACATCACTTCGGCGACGGCGGACCTGACGCTGGGCTACGACACCCGCGACGACACGCTTTACCCGACCTCCGGCGTCAAGGCCTCGTTCCGGTTCGGCCTGGGGGGCGTGGCCGACGGCATCGACCTGAACGTGATCGCAGACCTGGACCGGCAGTTTACCCGCATGCTCGGGCAATATGCGCTGTATCTGCCGGTGGGATCGGACGGGGTCGTCGCCGGGCTGATGACCGCCTGCGGGGTCGATGACCAGACGCCCTTTTTCCTGGCCTGTTCGCTGGGGGGATCGGACCAGATGCGCGGCTTTCCGGCGACGCAATACATCGACAACACCCTGGTCTCGCTGCAGATGGCCTATCGCGGCCGCATCGGGCAAAGCCGCTTTGGCTATGCCGTCTTTGCCGGGGCGGGACGCGTGGCCGACGGGTTTTCGGACATCGGATCCGCCGACACCCATGCCGCCGCCGGGGTCGGCGCCCGCTTTCGGGTATCGCGCAAGTTCCCGGTCGATTTCTCGGTCGACCTGGCGGTCAACGACGACCACGACACGACGACCTACATCTACGTGGGCCAGCGGTTCTGACCTTCAGATCCAGCGCGCCGCCTTCCCCAGTGCCTCTAACGCCCGGACAGACGGTCGGACGGCAGAGAGAAACCCATGCCCGCAATCCTTGGCCAGGATCGACCGGATCCCGGGATGCGCCCGGGCCAGGGCCTGCGAATTGCCCAGCAGCGGATCCAGTGCGGCGCCGATGCTGATCGTTGTCCGGGCCACCCGGAAATCGGGTTCAAGCGGCGCAAAACCCTTGTCCCACAGCCCGTCCGGATCCAGCCGCGCCATCATCGCGCGCGTGGATTTCGGGCCCAGCCCATCCGTCTCGCTCCCCCCTTTGGGCAGCAGACCGTAGTAGCCGTAGAACAACAGCACCCCGCGCACCCGCGCCCGCAGGCGCGGTTCGGCAAAGGCATGGGCCCAAAGCGCCATCGCCGCCCCCGCGCTGTCGCCCGAGATCACCAGGTCCCCGCCATAGCGCGCCACCGCCTGCTCCAGCCGTTCGACCGCCGCCGCCGGCTGGGTGGGCAGCACGTGTTCGGGTGCCAAAGGCCAGGGGCACAGCCACAGCCTGCGACGCAGCACATGGGCGATCCAGGCGCCGACACAGCGGTGCGTATGGGGCGAGCCGACACAGAACCCGCCGCCGTGGAAATGCACGATCCCCCCGGTCAGCGGGTCAATGGGCCGGCATTCGATCCCGCCGCCGTGCTCGCGCGTCAGCCGGACGCCATCGGGCAGCGCCGGGTGCAGGACCTCCGGCGTCTGCAACCGCCACGCGCGCAGCGCGGCGGGGTCGCCGGCGATCCAGTCCGGCGCCTGCGCCATCAGCTTTCGATCCAGACCTTGTCGAGATGCTGTTCGAACGCCTGATGCGCGCCCAGCCCCATCACATGTGCCGCCGAGGACCGGTAGATCGACCGCCAATAGGGCTGCACCATCACCCCGTCATCGCGCAGCATGGTTTCCAGCCGCGCCATGATCTGGGATCGTTTTCCGGGATCGGGTGTGGCCAGCGCCTCGTCCAGCGCGGCATCGAAATCGGGATTGGCATAGCCGCTTTCGTTCCATGCCGCGCCGGACCGATACGCCAGCGACAGAACCTGGATACCCAGCGGCCGACCGTTCCATTCGGTCAGCGAAAACGGGTACTTGGTCCAGTTGTTCCAGAAGGTCGTGCCCGGCAGCGTGCTGCGCGTCACGTTCATGCCCGCGTCACGCAGTTGCGCCGCGATGGCGTCGGCGGTGTTCGATTGCCAGTCCGTCTCGACCGAGATCACCTCGATCGCGGTATCGGCACCGACCTGCGCCAACAGCTCCTTTGCGGCGGCCACGTCCTGCACCGCCGGCCCGATATCGGCGTAGTCGATATGCATCGGCCCCACGTGGTGGTTGGCCGCCACGGTGCCCGCGTTGTTCATGCCCAGTTCCAGCACAAAGGCGTTGTCCACGGCCAGCTGCACCGCGTTGCGCAGCGCTTTCGAGGTGAACGGCGCCTGGCCCACGTTCATGCGGGCCACGACGGTCGAGCCGGTGGCGATCTCGGTCGTGCTGGCGCCCGCGCCTTCCAGGATCTCCAGGAATTCGGGCGGCGTTTCGTAATTCGCGTCGATCTCGCCCGCGTCGAAAGCGGCGACCATGGTCGAGGCGTCGGTGCCGATGTCGGCCCATTCGACCGCGTCCAGCCAGAAGGTCCCGCCCCACCAGTCGAAGTCCGCCCGTTTCTGCACCTTTGCCCCGATGCCCGGTTCATAGTCCACCAGCTCGCAGGGCCCGGTGCCGATGGCCAGCGCCACGGCGGCATCGTCGCTGCCGTCAAAGCTGCGGTGCACGATCAGGCCGGGGTAATCCGCCATCCCGGCAATCAGCGACACGTCCGGTTTCGGCAGGTTCAGACGGACGGTCATGTCGTCGACCGTCTCGATCGCGCCGTCGACCGCCGCCTTGGTTTCCGGATCCACCAGCGCACCCATGCGACCGGCCATGGAATTGCCCTCGACCGAGGCATCGCACCAGCGGGTCAGGTTGAACACCACATCCTCGGCGGTGAAATCATCCCCGTTCGACCATGTCACCCCGGGCCGCACATGCAGCGTCAGCGTCATGGCGTCGTCGCTGGCCTCCCAGCTGTCCAGAAGCTGCGGTTCAAAGGTGAAATCCGACGTCCAGCGCACCAGGTAGTCGTTGCACTGGCGCGCGACGTTGGCCATCTCGGTCCCGTCAAAGGTGCGCGGATCGCGGAAAGCCTTGATGACCATTCCGATCCGCAGGGTGCCGCCCTCTACCGGCGTGCCCCCCGCCAGGGCGGGCAACGGCAGACCGGCCAGCGCCAGCGCGCCCGCGCTTGACAGGCCAAGCCCCGCCGCCTGGGCCAGGAATTCGCGGCGCGATATCGCGCCGGCCCTGAAACTGTCACTCAGCGGCTGCGCCAATGGGTGCAGTCCGCGCTTCGTCAGCATGTAGGTCATGTCGTTGTTCCCTGTGGACTGGCCCCGTTTTCCGGGGCGCCGGTTCATATCGCGTCGTAGACTTGCCCGATGGTTTCGGCCCGGAACCGCAGGGGCGCGGCGCCGGACACTTGCCAGATCTTTCCCTGGCCGCCTTGCATGAGGAGGATGGCGTCATCGGTCGCGGCGACCGCCCCGCCGTAAAGCCGGTTCGCCAGGTGCAGAACCCCGGTCTGGTGCATGGCTTGCGTCCCGCTGCCGCAGGCATCCTTGACCAGCAGCACATGCACGCCCCGCGCCACGGCATCGCGCACGGTGGCCGCCACGCAGGCCTCGGTCCAGACACCGCAAACGATCAGCCAATCGGCCTGCACCGCGTCCAGCATCTGCTGGAACGCGGCCTCGCAATAACAACTCAGGTCGTTCTTCTGCAGCACCCGCTCGCCATCCTTTGGCGCGACCTCGGCGCAGATCGCCGTCAGGTCGGTGGATGGGTCGGAAAAGGCCGGTGCGCCCCCCTGCCCCACCGGTTCGAATGGACGCGGCGGGACCTTGGCGAAATCCCGCACGAAGGCCGCGTGCAGCACCGGCATGCCCGCGTTTCGCGCCGCCCCCAGCAGGCGCGCCGCATTGGCCAGCACGTGGTCATAGCCCTCGACCAGGTACCGCGGATCCTTGCGGTGTTCCTCCTGCAGGTCGATGAGCAACAGCGCGGTGCGCCCGTCAGGCAGCGACAGCGGCGCCTTCATCAGACCTCGCCCGACAGGAAATCGTCTTCGTAGGGAAAACGCGACATCAGGTCGATGCCGGTGTCGGTGATCAGCACCTGGTCTTCCAGCTTCACGCCTTCCGCGCCGCCCTTTTCGCCGATGTAGCTTTCGACCGACAGGCACATGCCCGGCTCCAGCACCCCGTCGCGTCCATAGGTGTTGTAATCCATCATGTGCGCGATGAACGGCGTTTCGCCGTGCATCCCCACCCCGTGCATGACCGACGTGTAGCGCTGTTCGACGAACCGTTCCGGGATGGTCCAGGCCTTCTCGGCGATCTCGCGGAATTCCATGCCGGGTTTCAGCAGGTCCATGTTGTGCTGCACCTGCTCGAAGGCGTGACGGTACAGGTCCTTCTGCTGGCGCGTGGGCCTGCCCGGTCCACAGCGGAAGGTGCGCGAGAAGTCCGAGAAATAGCCGTAGCAGCCGATGGTATCCGTATCGAGCGCGACCAGTTCACCGGGCCGCACCTTGCGCCCCGACGCTTCGCCGAACCACGGGTTGGTGCGCTGGCCCGAGGTCAGCAGGCGGGTTTCGATGAATTCGCCGCCCTGGCGGATGACCTCGTGGTACATCACCGCGAACAGGTCCTGTTCCGACACGCCCGGCCTGATCGCCTCGCGCACGGCGGCGACCGCGGCCTCCGCCCCGGCCATGGACGAATAAAGGCATTTGACCTCCTCCGGCGTCTTGGTCGCGCGCACCTCGGTCAGGATGGCGCCGGCGCAGTCGATGACCTGACACCCCTGCCGTTCCAGCGCCATGGCCTGGATATGGGAACACCGGTCCATGCCGATCTTCATCGACCCCTGGCCGTGGGTCTTCAGCAGGTCGGCCAGTTCCATCGCGAAGGGATCGACCGTCTCGCTGTCCTTGCCCGAGACCGAGGACCAGACCAGCTTGGATGGCCGCGCCTCGTCCACCGTGTCGAGCACCATCGAGACATGATAGCTTTGGGGATATTCGAACAGCACCACGGGCCCTTCGACGGGGATGAAGAAATACCGCGTCGAATTGCGCAGGAAGTAGCCGAACATGTTCCGGCTGCCGGTCGCATAGCGCTGGTTGTAGGGGTCGAACAGCACGACGGCGCCGTACTCATCCCGCGCCATCCAGGCCCGCAGCCGCGCCAGCCGTTCGGCGCGCAGCTTGACGGTGTCGATGAAACCCGGCTCGGTATCGGACAGCCACATGCCGCCGCTGCCGTCTCCGGCGGCGGGATGGCGCATCCGATCCTGCCAATCCACGTCCTGGGTGCTGTCGGGGTCGAAAACGACGATGCTCAAAGGCGGCGCTCCTGCTGAATCCGCCCATGGTCCCAGAGACTTGGTGATTCCCTGTTGCCGTTTCCCGCGTGGTTTGTGCAGTTTCCCGCAAATTCAGCCGGGCAGGCGCACCTCAAGCGGCGTCAGCCCGAATTCGCCCCGGAAAGCGCGGGTGAACGTCGACTGGTCGGCATAGCCGCAGGCCTGGGCCACCTCGCGCACCGGCAGGCCCGAATGTTCCAGCAGCGCGCGGCCATGCTGAAGCCGCAGCCGTCGTTGATACCGCCCCGGCGACACGCCCAGTTCGGCGCGAAACGCCCGTTCCAGCGTGTCCGGGGAAATGCCGTGCCGCGCCGCAAGGTCCGGCACCGTGACGGGACGATCGGGCCGCACTTCCATCTCGGCGACGCAGGTCAGCACCAGCTGGTCGCGGATCCCCCGGCGCAGGTTCAGCGGCATGGGCCGGCGTTCATCGGGCGACCGCAGGACCGAATGGGCGAACCAGTCGGCCACCGCATGGGCCAGGCCCGGGCCGAAATCCCGTTCGATCAGCGACAATTGCATATCGAGGCTGCCGATCCCGCCGAGCGACGTGAACCTGTCGCGGTCGATCACGAACAGCGACCGTTCCAGCGCCACCTTCGGAAAGGCTTCGGCAAAGGCCGGCTGGCTGGTCCAGTGCAGCGTGCAGCGGTAGCCATCCAGCAGCCCGGCCCGGGCCAGAACAAAGGCCGCATCCGCCACCGCCCCCACCATCGCCCCCCGTCGCAACGCGCCGCGGATCCAGCCGATCGCCGCCCGCGCATCGACCCGGTCCGCGTCGCCCCCCGAACAGACCACGATCCGTTGGGGCGACGGCCGGTCGGCAAAGATGGTGTCCGGGGTCAGCGCAAAGCCGTTCGAGGCCCTGAGCGGGGTCAGGTCCTGCCCCAGCAACGCCCAGTCATACAACCGACGCCCCGAGATCTGGTTGGCCGCGCGCAACGGTTCCACCAGCGCCGAAAACGCCATCATCGGAAAGTTCGGGAACAGGACGAACCCGTAGGAGATCTGGGAAGCGGACGTCGCCATCTGGCCTCCTGCGGCTGGCGCATGGGGCAGAGTGTGACGGCCCCTGGTCGAAACCGTCAAGCGGCTGGCTCAGCGCAGGGCGAAAACCAGCAGCCCGAGGCACAGGATGACATTGATCGCCCGGATCCCCAGCGTCAGCCGACGCCGCACGGGCATCTGGCCAAGCATCTCAATCATAGTCGAACCGTTCCGACAGGATCCGGTCGGCAGACACGCCCACGGCGATCAGCGTATCCTCGACCCCGGTGATCATCGCCGGCGGGCCGCAGATCAGGAAAAGCCATCCGTCGACCTGGTCGCCGGTCAGAACCCGCCCCAGAAGCGCCGCATTGACCACTCCGGTCTCGCCTGTCCAGCCTTCGGGCGGCTCGCTCAGCACATGGGTGACGCCTGCTGTTCCCAGTTCCTCGCGAAAGGCGATCTGGGCGGCTTCGCGGTTGCCATAGATCAAGTGAACGCCCCGGTTATCCCCAGTCAGCCGCATCTGCCGCAGGATTCCGACAAGCGGTGCCAGCCCGACGCCACCGGCGATCAGCACGACGCCGGGCTCTGTCCGGCCATCGACGACCAGGTTGCCGAAGGGCCCGTCAAGATAGGCCCGTGTCCCGGGCGCGATCGTGTCCAGCGTCCCGGTGAAATCGCCCCGCTCGCGGATCAGGAACGACACTTCGGGTCCCGCAGCCGGGGCCGAAGCGATGGAGAACGGGTTTTCATGCAACGATGCGGGCCCGTGCCCGACGTTCAGCCAGACGAATTGCCCGGCCCTGTAGCGCAGCCCTTCATGCCCATCGGGTGCGACGACCAGTTCCCACTGATCCGCCGACAGACGGTTGACGGCGCGCACCCGCCAGGGATGCGCCCGCTGGATCAGCGGCGCGCCCAGGTAGACCCATCCCAGCGAGCCCACCGCCAGCCCGCTCAGCACGACCCAAAGCCAGGCGACCTCGGGCCTGGCCGCGTAACGTCCAGCCTCATGCGTGTGGTGCAGCAGCGCCAGGGCGATGATCAGCGCGCCGACCCCGTGCATCAGCCGCCAGGTCTCGTAGCTGAAATCCAGCCGTTTGCGCCAGACCGCGAGGGCGACCAGCGCCGGCAGCAGCACGTAGGCGAGGATCCCGGTGGACAGCGGCCAGAATTCGGTGGTCAGCGTCAGCTGCCGGGTCGGATCCCAGGGCCTTGGCCCGCCCGAGGGCGTTCCGTTGTACAGCAGCGGATGGACCAGCGCGAAGACCAGCGCGGTGCAGGCCATCAGCTGGTGGATGCGCATGGTCACGTCCATGCCGACCCGCCCCGACAACATGCGAAACCGCCCGGACAGGACGAATTCCGCCAGGATGATGGCAAAGGCGGCCATGCCCAGACCCGAGGCCAGTTCCATCCGGAACGGCCGGGGCGCGCCGCCGGTGATCCACGACAGGGCCAGCGGCGCCAGCACCAGGGTCAGGTAAAAGGGGATCAGCAGATAGGCGGGCACGCAGGGTCCACGCTGTCAGCGGGCCGGCCCCAAGGCCCGCCCCGGTTGGACGGGGACGTCAGCGGGCGATCACCACCAGCCTTGGCGCGCGTTGCAGCGCGCGGCTTTCCAGCCGACGACGGGCCGTTTCCAGCTTCTGGCGGGCCGCTTCGAATTGGATCAGCGCCCGGGCCCGCGCCTCGTAGATCCGGCGCATTTCCGATCCGGGGTTGCCCATGGCCGCGCGGTTGGGCCGTTCCGTCGGCGGAAACCAGACCCGCATTTCATCCAGCGCCGTGTGCCAGGCCAGATCCGCCTCGATATAGCGGCGATAGGTCAGACCAAGGGCGCGCCGGCGTGTTGCCAGTTCAGACTGCATCTCATCCTCCACGAGCCGAGTCCGTGCACATATGATAGCACAGGCGCGGGGCCTGCCGCCATGCGCCCTTTTGGCCCCCGACCGCCGGGTCGCCCGCTTGTGATCACATGCGATCAGGCGGCAAAGCAGGCGTCCAGCACGTCCCCCGCCACAGACGCGGCCATCGCCCCGGCAAACCGCCCCCGCTCGCCGGTCAGGCGGGTGGCGACGAAGGCCTCGGCAATCGCCGGATCGCCGCGCGTCAGCAGAACGGACGCCGTCAGCAGCAGCCCGGTGCGTTCGACGAACCACCGCGCCTCGGCCTCGGGCACGCCCTTGCCCCAGCGGGCCAGGTGCGCGTCCAGCGCCAGGTCGTATTCCCCCATCCGCCCCCGCGCGCCCAGCAAGGTCGCCTGCAGGGTCTCGGCCGACAGGGGATCGCGGGCCAGCGTTCGCAGGACGTCCAGGCAGATCACGTTGCCCGACCCTTCCCAGATCCCGTTCAGCGGCGCTTCGCGGTACAGCAGCGGCAGCGGCGTGTCCTCGACATAGCCCATGCCCCCCAGCGCCTCCATCGCCTCGACCACCACCAGCGGACACAGCTTGTTGGCCAGGTACTTGGCCAGCGCCACGCCGATCCGGGCAAAGGCGCGGTCTTGCGCGCCGCCATCGAAGTGGCGGGCGACATGCAGGCCCAGGGCCAGCGCGCCGGCGCAATCCAGCGACAGGTCGGCCAGCACGGCGCGCATCAGCGGCTGGTCGATCAGCCGGCGCTGAAAGGCGCTGCGGTGGCTGGCCCAGTACTGCGCCTCGCGCAGGGCGGCGCGCATCAGGCCGGCGGGGGCCATGGCGGTGTCCAGCCGTGTGTGGTGCACCATCTCGACGATGGTGCGCACGCCGTCGCCCTCGTTGCCGATCTTCCAGGCAAAGGCGTCGTCGTATTCGATTTCGGACGACGCATTCGACCGGTTGCCCAGCTTGTCCTTCAGCCGCTGGATCCGGATGCCGTTGCGGTCGCCGTCCAGCCAGCGGGGGACGAGGAAACAGGTCAGCCCGCTGTCGGTCTGCGCCAGCGTCAGGAACCCGTCGGACATCGGCGCGGAACAGAACCACTTGTGCCCCGTCAGCCGCCATCCGTCCCCGTCCCCGGCCCCGTCCCCGTCCGGAACGGCCCGGGTGGTATTGGCCCGCACATCGGATCCGCCCTGCTTTTCCGTCATCGCCATACCCAGCGTCGCACCGGCCTTCTGCCCCACGGGCCGGACCGAGGGGTCGTAGACGCGCGCGGTGGCCCTGGCGTGCCAGGTGTCAAGCCCGGCCGCGCGCAGCACCGGCGCGGCGGCGTAGGTCATGGTGAGCGGACAGCAATGGCCCGGCTCGACCTGGCTGGCCAGATAGACCATCGCGCCATGGTGCACATGACCATCCGCCCGCCCTTCCCAGGCGACGCAATGATAGCCGGCGGCGGCCGAGGTCTGCATGAACCGGTGATAGGCGGGATGAAAGGCGACTTCGTCCAGCCGCCGCCCACCGCTGTCGAAAAGCTTCAGTTCGGGCGGATGGCGATTCGCCTGGCGCGCGGTGTCGGCCATGTCGGCGGTGCCGATGGTGCGGGCATAGGTGGAAAGATCAGCCCCATCGACCTGCGTGTCGGCCAGGTGGCTGCGCAGCACCGGGTCATCCTGCCAGAGGTCGCGGTCGCCCGGCGCGGGCGGCTGGTTGAGGACCTCGTGCGTGCCCAGACGCGCCCGTGGTTCGAGTGTCATGGTCAGGCCTCCTCTCCTGTCGGGACGATCCTGACACGGGGGACAGGCGGACAACAGGCGGGATGCGTCGATGTGACGAGACGTCGGCAGGACACGGCGCCGTGGCGCGCGTCACCGATAATCCCACGACCAGGCTGGCCGCAGTGGCGTCCTGATCAGATCCAGACCAATTCGAAGGTCAGCGACCCTGCACCACGCGTTGGGGCATTATCTCCAGGATGATGCCTCCAGGATGATGCGCGCGCCTTTGCGGCCTTCGGCAAAGTCGATCACCTCTGGGACGTCACGCGGTTCGCTTTTGGCTTCGACACAGGAGCGGTTGAGGACATAGACCCGTTCGATTTTTCTTCGCCCCGTATTTTCGATCAGCTTCGAAAACCGGAACAGCTATCGAGAAAGCATCGCCAAGGTGCAATTGCAAATTGCCCCCTCCGGTTTGGCCCGCGTACCGGGACAGCCAGACGATAGAAGCCTGCTATTGGAAGAACCTCACACATTGCCGCCATCGCCGATAAAAAGCGACTTCGGCCGGTTCAACCCAGATCGTATTGAACGAGTTCGAGCAATAACAGGTCGATATGACCGTCCATGGCGCCATCGGCCGCGTCGAGTTCAGAAAGTTGAGAACTGCCCCCGAACACCACGTAGCTCTGGCCGGCAGATCTCTTTCCGCCCCGATCGGCATCAGGAGCCCCGATCAGGATGTCGTCGAAACCGTCGCAGTTGACATCCCCCGCCGACGAGACCGAATTGCCCGAACGATCGGCAAAATCGGCGCCGCTAAGGATAAAGCCGTTGCTGCCATCCAGCGTGGTCAGATCGATGCTCGCCGCGAAGTCCCCCACCAAGCTCGTGTCCTTGCCAAACACAAGATAGGTTACGCCTTCACTAATCCTTCCGAAGTGATCGCCATAAGGCGCCCCGATCAGGATGTCGTCTATGCCGTCTCCGTTGACATCCCCCGCCGATGAGACGCGGTAGCCCGAATAATCACCAGCTTTAATGCCGTTCAGCACAAAGCCGTTGCCGCCGTCCAACGTGCTCAGATCGACGCTCGCCCCGAAGTCACCCGCCGTGCTCGTGTCCTTGCCAAACACGACATAGGTTTCGCCGGCTAGGGACATTCCGCCCGGATCGGCCCAGGCCGCCCCGATCAGGATGTCGTCGATGCCGTCACCGTTGACATCCCCCGCCGAGGAGACGGATACGCCCGAGGCATCACCCGCATCCATGCCGCTCAGCACGAAGCCGTTGCCGCCGTCCAGCGTGCTCAGATCGATGCTCGCCGCGAAGTCTCCCACCGTGCTCGTATCCTTGCCGAACACGACATAGGTTTCGCCGGCCAACAAGTTTCCGCCCGGACGGGCCTGATAGGCTCCGATCAGGATATCGTCGATGCCATCTCCGTTGACATCCCCCGCCGAAGAGACGGAATAGCCTGATTTATCATTATCGTTTACGCCGGTCAGGACGAAGCCTTTGCTGCCATCCAGCGTGCTCAGATCGATGTTGGCCGCGAAATTCCCCGCCGTGCTCGTGTCCTTGCCAAATACGACATAGGTTTCCCCGCCCCAGAGCATTCCGCCCGGATCGGCCCAGGCCGCCCCGATCAGGATGTCGTCGATACCGTCTCCGTTGACATCCCCTGCGGACGAGACGGCAAAGCCCGAGGTATCATAAGCATCAATGCCGTTCAGCACGAAGCCGTTGCTGCCATCCAGCGTGCTCAGATCGAAGCTCGCCGCGAAGTCCCCCGCCGTGCTCGTGTCCTTGCCAAACACGACACAGGTCTCGCCCGCCGGATCGGCCCCATAGGCCCCGATCAGGATGTCGTCGATGCCGTCACCGTTGACATCCCCCGCCGAGGAGACGGATACGCCCGAGGCATCACCAGCATCAATGCCGTTCAGCACGAAGCCGTTGCTGCCATCCAGCGTGCTCAGATCGAAGCTCGCCGCGAAGTCCCCCGCCGTGCTCGTGTCCTTGCCGAACAAGACATAGGTTTCGCCGGCCGGATCGGCCCCATAGGCCGCGATCAGGATGTCGTCGATGCCGTCCCCGTTGACATCCCCCGCCGAGGAGACGGATACGCCCAAATAATCACCAGCATCTGTGCCACTCAGCAAAAAGCCGGCGGCAGGAACCGTTCCTTCGACTACAAAATCAATCTGCTCAACATTCCACAGCGTCAGTCTAAGGCTCTGAAACGTGAAAGAGGGACCGTCGGATGTTGTTTCGTTGGCGTTGTCTTCAAGAAAGGCGCGGTAATCGTCGAGTTCCTTAAGAAATTCGTTTTTTTGACTGTATGTAGCCGCCAATACGAACGCAATTTTGTCCAGGCCCTCAGCCCCGTCGTAGACGTCGTATGTGCCAGCATCTTCTGCGACCAAGTGGATGAAAACATCATCGCCTTGACCACCCTTCAGGCGGTCATCGCCGTCGCCGCCATCCAGCGTGTCATCGCCATCGCCGCCGTTCAGCTTGTCCTCCCCACCGCCCCCTGTCAGAAGGTCGTTCCCCGCGCCGCCGAACAACCAGTTGTCGTTGTCGTCCCCGGTCAGGACATCGTCATGATCCGTGCCCGCAAGGCCTTCAATCCCCTCGTAGGTATCGCCCGCCGCATCCCCGGTGTTCTGGCCGGACTCCACCAGGTTTGCGGTGACGGCCTGAGCACTGCCGATATAGGAGGCAACGTCGAACCCCGCGCCACCAATCAGGGTATCCGCCCCGAAACCGCCCCTCAGGTTGTCATCGCCGTCCCCGCCATCCAGCGTGTCATCGCCATCCGCGCCAGTCAGCTTGTCCGAGCCGCCGCCCCCTGAGAGGACGTCATTCCCGATGCCGCCAGACAGCCAGTTGTCGTTGTCGTCCCCGGTCAGGACATCGTCATGATCCGTGCCCGCAAGGCCTTCGATCCCCTGGTAGGTATCGCCCGCCGCATCCCCGGTATTCTGGCCGGACTCCACCAGGTTTGCGGTGACGGCCTGAGCACTGCCGATATAGGAGGCAACGTCAAACCCCGCGCCACCAATCAGGATATCCGCCCCGAAACCGCCCCTCAGGTTGTCATCGCCATCCCCGCCATCCAGCGTGTCATCGCCGTCCGCGCCAGTCAGCTTGTCCGAGCCACCGCCCCCTGAGAGGACGTCATTCCCGATGCCGCCAGACAGCCAGTTGTCGTTGTCGTCCCCGGTCAGGACATCGTCATGATCCGTGCCCGCAAGGCCTTCGATCCCCTCGTAGGTATCGCCCGCCGCATCCCCGGTATTCTGGCCGGACTCCACCAGGTTTGCGGTGACGGCCTGAGCACTGCCGATATAGGAGGCAACGTCGAACCCCGCGCCACCAATCAGGGTATCCGCCCCGAAACCGCCCCTCAGGTTGTCATCGCCATCCCCGCCATCCAGCGTGTCATCGCCGTCCGCGCCGTTGAGCCTGTCTGCCCCACCAGCACCTGTCAGGAGGTCGTTCCCGTCGCCACCGAGCAACCAGTTGTCGTTATCGTCGCCGGTCAGGACTTTGTCGTATTCGGTGCCCGCAAGACCTTCGATTACGTTGTCGGACCCTTCACCGCCAACCGGAAAGCCGTTGCCTGCATGGCCTGCCAAAAAGTCGTCGCCTGCCAGCCCGAGAAACTTGCCGTAAGGGCCCGGCGCGTTCGAAACCTCAATCGCGTCTATTGGGGGCCGTAGGCGGGTGGAAGAGGTTTCGGTCGTGTCGAAATCTGCACCAAGCGCACCTCTTGCAATAACTTTGCCCATTTCCCCTCCCTAAGCATCAAAAACTTAACGAACACTATAGCAATTCATGCTCCTAAAAATTGACGCTCATCAAAAAGAAAAAAATATCTGAATATACGCTCGGCCTGCTTTCAATCCGCCCAAAGGCCTTGGAAATCCCTCCCTGTCCGTAAAGCACATTATCCAGCCGCGGCTGAGATATGCGCGAAAGTTGGTGACGCTTGATCAGGCGGCAGCTTGACTGTGGCGGACGCCGTCGCGGAACTTGACCTGCCCCCCGCGAAATCCCTCACCGTGATGTAGAGTCTGCGCCAACTTTGAAGGAGCAGACTGAGCTACTCCCCATCTATTGGACAGGATCTGGCGTAAATTAAGCTACTCGTTGCACCTGCTGATCGGGTTGGTTGATATCATTTCTCTGCCAGTAGACCAGCGCCGGAGGCTGGCCGCCCAGGGCTGAATGCGGGCGCTGGTTGTTGTAGAAGCTCATCCATTTCCGGATGGCCGCTTTCGTCTCCGATCCGGTCTCCCAGGCATGCAGGTAGACGCACTCGTATTTCAGGGTGCGCCACAGCCTCTCGATGAAGATGTTGTCGAGGAACCGGCCTTTCCCATCCATCGATATGCGCACGCTGGACCGGCGGAGCCGATCCGTCCAGGCAAAGGAGGTGAACTGGGATCCCTGATCTGTATTCATTATCTCTGGCGGGCCGAACTTGTGGATGGCCTCGTTCAGCGCCTCGACACAGAAGTCGGCCTCCAGCGTGTTCGAGATCCGCCAGGACAGGACCTTGCGGGTGTGCCAGTCCATGATCGCCACGAGGTATAGGAACCCGCGCCGCATGGGCAGGTAGGTGATATCCGAGCACCAGACCTGGTTCGGGCGTTCCACCCGCAGACCTCTGAGCAGGTAGGGATAGGTCTTGTGGCCCTTCGTCGGCCTGCTCGTGTTGGGCTTCTCGTAAATCGGCATTAGCCCCATCAGGCGCATCAGTCGCCGGATGCGCTTCTCGTTCACAAGGTGTCCGTCGTTACGCAGATGCCAGGTCATCTGCCGAACGCCGAAGAACGGCGTCTCCAGGAACTGCTCGTCGATCCGCCGCATCAGGCCGAGGTTCCGCTCAGACTCGCCCTTGGGCGTGTAGTAGAAAGACGAGCGCGCGATCGACAGCAGCTTGCACTGCTGGCCGATCGACAGGTCCGGGTGGTCCGGCTCGATCATGCCGCGCCTCACTTCCCGCCCCAGGGCTTCAGCTTTCGTTCCAAAAAAGAGTTGGCCACCGCCAGCTCCCCGATCTTGGCGTGGAGCTCCTTCACCTGCTCCTCGTCAATCTCGGGCTTCTTGCGGCCCCCGCGCTCGAACACACCGGAGGCGCCTTCGAGCAGGGCTCGCTTCCATTGATGGATCATCGTCGGATGCACCCCGAACCGGCTTGCCAGCTCGGCGGCCGTCTCCTCGCCTTTCAGGGCTTCCAGCGCGACCTTCGCCTTGAACTCAGGCGCGTGCTGCTTCCGTTTCGACATCTCTGATCTCCTTCTCGTCGAAGATCAGCAGACTGCAAATCGTAGCTTATGTCAGTGTCCGAATTTCGGGGGGTAGCTCATATCTCCTGATCGACGAAAGTTTCCACTGCAGGCGGCGCGGTACACGCCACGATTCAGCTGCAGACGGCGCCTCCGCCCTTACACACTCGGGGCCCTTACACACTCGGGACAGACACGGGCACGCAAGCGTTGAAAGCTCTGGAGGGAGGCAAATTCGTCTCGCAGGCGGAAACGCCCTTTTCCGAGGTGGCGCACCGACACCCGCTCCAACGCAGCCGCATCGCACCCGGCCAGCTGCGCCAATTGCCCAATCGCTACCTTCTCGCCACGGAACAGGGGATCGATCGGAAACGCAATGTCGCCACAGAATCGCTGCATGGAGCTTGCCCCGTTACGGGCCGCGAGTCGGGACAGCAAGGACGATGCCGGCTCGAACGCAGCATGCGGCACAGTCAGCGGCAACTGAGGAAAGGTATTTCCGGGGATAGCAGGAAGGCTCTTGGCCAAACGAGACTTCCGGGATCAGACAAAGGCAGGAATGTCCTGACTTTACGATCGCGAGCTCAACTGGGCAACGCCACCCCGCATTCTGGAAGTTCCGCCTGCGGGGTCAGGCATCTGACATGAAAGTCAGTTTTGCCTGACACCCCACAAGAGTTCAGTGGCGGTCCGAGGAGGATTCGAACCCCCGACCCCTTGATTCGTAGTCAAGTACTCTATCCAGCTGAGCTATCGGACCACTGAGGCCTGCGATGTATCGCCAGCCACATGGCTTTGCAACCCCTATCCGAAGTCTTATTCCAAGTTTCCGAAACGTCACCCCGGAACGTCTTCGGGCAGTTCCAGTTCGGCGATCCTGAGCCGCAGGCCACGCACCTGGTCCTCGAGCGCATCGATATGCCTGCGCCCGCCCTCGTGCAGCATGCCGTTGTCTGTCCACAGCAGAGACAGGTTCGCCTCAAGCTCGGCGATCCGGGCCGCCTGGGTGTCCACCAGACGGCGAATGTTGCGCAGCTTTGGCGCGATCTCGACATCCGGGCCCGGTTTCTCGGCCAGCTCAAGACGCCGCACCAGGGACGCGAACAGCGCCAGCAGGTCGCGCCAGGCGTCCGGGTCCGGCGTGTCCGTCACCTGACCGTCGCGCCATTTGCACCAAAGTTGCGAACAGCCCGATTCCGTCACCCGACCCGCCAGCATGCGCGACCGCTTGGCGATGGCCTGCGGCGCATTCCAGATCTCGACCAGGGGCGTGCGATAGAGATTGCCGATGGGTTCGGACAGGAAACAGATCGAGACATCGCCGTTTTCCGTCACGAACATCGTGTACCAGGGGTTGGAACAGGTCGCGTCATTGCCCGCGCCCGCCGGCATCGGCGGCACATCCGGCGTGACGATTCGCGGCGCGGGGATATCTCCGGCCGGCGCGGCGCGGCCGGGCCGGTCGGGGGTCAGCGTGCTGTCTTCCTCGCCCAGGAAATCCGCGTCCAGCCCGTGGGTGGCGAACAGATCGCGAAAGCCGCTCCAGACCAGGTCCATGTCGTGTTCGCGGCCCCGGGCGGCGGCGGTTTCCAGCACGGCGCGCAGGTCCGCGACATCGTTCGGGGTGCGGATGACCTCTTGGCCCAGCCAGGGTTCGCGGGTCAGGTTGCGATCGTCCAGCAGCATCGTCTGGAAGGAAATCCTCTGGATATCCAGGCTGCGGGCCAGATCCAGCAGCGCCGGGATCTCGCGGAAATTCGACCGCATGACCACGAAGAAGATGTCGAGGGTCGGAAAGGCGCTGCGCCGGCTGCGCTTCAATTCGGAGATCCGGCGGATGTTGGCGACGACCGTGTCGAAATCCCCGCCGCGCCGCAGTCGGGCGTAGGTTTCAGGCGTGCCGCCGTCGATGGACACGGTCACATGCTGGAACGGCATCGACACGATGCGTTCGGCCCAGTCCTGGGCGATCAGGGTGCCATTGGTGCTGATCGAAATCAGCGGCCGCTCAGAGACCGACGCCACCTCGGCCACCAGTTCCTCGAAGCCGCGCAGGGCAAAGACCTCGCCGCCCTGGATGCGCAGGGTCGACAGGTAGGGCACCAACGACAGGATCTCGCGCCGCAGCGACGCGCCGATCTCGGCATCGCGGAACAGGTTGTCGCCGTTCTTGACCTGGTAGCAATGCGGGCAGTCGATGTTGCAGCCGTTGCCGATCACGACACCCAGGTTGCGCGGCATCGCGCGCAGATGGGTCCGGCCCAGGGCCAGTTCCACTTCGGCCAGGCGCGCGTTCACGGCCTGGGCTTCCGGTATCCGGATGACATCTGACACGAGACCCTCCTCCCTGGTTCAGGTCGTGTCGCATCACTATGCCTTAAACATAAGGATATGGGAATGTGTTAACGCCTGATCGGCCGGAACACGCTGTCACAGCGTGCCGTCGCCCTTGGGCAGCGTGATCGCGAACAGGGTGCCGTCGGGCCCTGTCGACACCAGCTTGACCGTGCCGCCATGTCCACGCACCAGTTCGGCGGCGATGGCAAGCCCCAGACCCGACCCGCCCTTGCGCGCGCCGCCCTGGAACGGGGTAAACAGGTTGTCGCGCGCCCGCGGCGGCAGGCCCGGCCCGGTGTCCGAGATCTCGATCACCCAGGCCCTGTCATCCTCGCGCGCGCAAATGTGCACCCTGCCGGGCTTGCGTGTGGCGGCAATGGCCTGACGGGCATTGCGGATCAGGTTCAGGAACACGCGGAACAGCTGTTCGGGATCCGCGCGGACCCGCATCAGCGCCGGCACGTCGTTTTCGAAGATCACGCATTCGTCTTCCACGGCCAGCGTCTCGCTGGCCACGACATCTTCGACCAGTTCGGACAGGGCCACCATTGTCAGCGTCGGCGCCGGTTCCTCGGCCCGGCCAAAGGCCAGCGTGCTTTCGCACAGCGACACCGCGCGGGTGATCGACCCCACGATCTTGGGCGCCATGCGCCGCACCAGCGGGTCTTCGGACGTCTCGATCCGGTCGACGAACAGCTGTGTGCTGGCCAGGATGTTGCGCAGATCGTGGCTGACCTTGGCGACCGCCGCGCCCAGTTGCGCCAGCCGCTCCTTCTGGCGCAGCGCCTGGGTCAGCTCGATCTGCATCTTCTGCAGGGCTTCTTCCGCCTCGCGCAGTTCGCGCACGGCGGCGCGGGGCTGGATGATGCCGCGCGCGTCCTCCGGCGCGGCGGCATAGCGTTGCATGTAGCCGATGACCCCGGCGATGGGCCGCACCAGCACCACGCGCACGGCCCCGAACAGCAGCAGCGCCGTGAAGGCCGAGATCACCGCCGACAGGATCAGGATCCGCAGGCCATAGTCGATCATCGCATCGCGCAGCGGCTCGGTGTCCATCGTGACCTCGATCAAGAGGCCCGCATCGTTCACCGGCGCGCCGATCACCCGGATCACCTGGTTGCCGGGGGTGAGCAGCTGGGTCAGCGCATCGCGGATCAGCACAACGGCATTGGTGTCGCGCATGTCGTAGGTGGCGGAAATCGGTTCCGGGATGGGCGAGGACAGCACCAGTTGCCGCATTTCGTCCCGGCGCAGGACGACGTTGTAGACCTCGGCGTTCTTCAGCAGTTCCTTTTCCAGGTCGCTGGACAGCATGTCGTCTGCCAGCAACGCCAGCGACGCGATCTGTGCCCGTTCCAGCCGGTCGGTCACGTAATCCACCCGGTAGCGCGCCACCGAGGGCACGAAGATCAGCACCTCGGCCAGGACCACGAAGATCGTGGTCAGCGCAAGGAACCGTCCCGACAGGGTGTTGAACATTCCGTCTTTCCCGAAGGCGTCAGGGCAGCCATCTCTGGACAAGGCCCACAACGCGTTTCACCAAGCTGCTGTCAAACAGTCTGGGGGAAAAGTAGGCACCCGCGACTCGTTTTGAAAGCTCCCCGACTGTGGGGTAAGGCGAAACCATCGCGGAAATCTGGCTCATCTTCAACCGGTTGGCGAGCACGAGCGCCCAAAGGTTCGCATGTTCGCCGGCATCCACTGCCACGATCGACACGCCGACGGGCCGTCCCTTGACCACCATGGCCTTGATGAACCCCTCCGGCCGACGTTCGGCGATGGCCCTGTCGTTATGGGACAGGTCGAACCGCGCCACCTCCATGTCAGAGCCATGTTCGGCACGGGCTTCGGCCTCTGTCAGCCCGACCTGGGCCAGTTCCGGGTCGGTATAGGTGACGCGGGGAAAGTGATCTGTCCGCGTCCTGGCGGGCAGGCCGAACAGGATCGGCCGCAGGATCGTTGCCGCGTGATAGCCCGCCACATGGGTGAATTGCAGCCCGCCCGCCACGTCGCCGATGGCAAAGACCCGCCGATTCGACGTGCGCATCGCCGCATCGGTCACGATGCCGGCCTTGCTGGTCGCGATGCCCGCAGCCTCCAGCCCCAGGCCATCGGTCACCGCCTTGCGCCCCGTGGCGACCAGCAGATGGGTACCGGTAACCGACGTGCCATCGTCCAGCTCGGCCCGGATTTCCCCCGCCTGCCCCGCCACGGATGCCACCGAAACGCCCTGGCGCAGGGTGACGCCTTCGCCCTGCAGCCGGGCCAGCACCAGCTCGGCCAGCTCCGGATCTTCCCGGCCCAGGGCCCTGTCCCCTTCGATCACCGTCACCGCGCTGCCCAGCCGGCGATGCGCCTGCGCCATCTCGATGCCGATGGGACCGCCGCCGATGATCACCAGGTGGCCGGGCCGATCGCGCAGGTCCCACAGGGTTTCGTTGGTCAGGTAGGGCACGCCGTCCAGCCCCGGGATCGGGGGCATCACCGGCCGGCTGCCGGTGGCAACCACGACCCTGCGCGCCCGTATGACATAGCCCCCCGCCTCGACCTCGCGGTGCGAGGTGAACCGCGCCCTGGCCCGGATCACCCGCACCCCCAGCCCTTCGAACCGCTCCTGGCTGTCGACCGGGGCAATGGTGGCGATGACATCCTGCACATGATCCATGACGGCGGCGTAATCGACCCTGGGCTTCAGCGCCTCGACCCCGAAGGCCCCTGCCCCGCGCGGCGCCCAGGCGGCTTTCGCCGCGGCCAGCAGCGCCTTTGACGGCACGCAGCCCGCGTTCAGGCAATCGCCGCCCATCTCGCCCGCCTCGACCAGCACGACGCGCGCGCCCATCTGCACCGCCCCCGCCGCCACCGACAGCCCGGCCGAACCCGCGCCGATCACCAGCACATCCGTGTCGATCCGTTCCATGCTCACACTCCTGCCCGTTTGCCCCGGACCGCCCGGATCACGATCGGCAGCGCCGCCAGCGCCGCCAGGCCCAGGATCGGGCCGATCACGTAAGGTTCCCACAGCAGGGTCAGGTCCGGCTCCCCGCCCCGGTCGAATACCTCGCCCAGCCCGACGCCGATCCAGGTGAAGACCAGCGCGCCGGGGATGATCCCCAGCGCGGTTGTGATCACAAATGTCCGGAACCGCACACCGACCAGCGCCGGCAGCAGGTTGGCGACAAAGAACGGCACCGCCGGCACCAGCCGCAGCAGGAACATCACGCTCCATTCATTGTCGCGCAGCCCCTGCTGCAGTGCGTGGACCCGCCCCTCCGAGGCCTCCATCCGCGCGGTCAGCTGTGCGCCGAAGCCCCAGCGCACCGCCAGGAACAGCGCCGAGGCGCCAATCGTGGCCGACACGACGTTCAGCGCAGTGCCCGCGGCCAGGCCAAAGAGGAACCCGCCAGTCATCGACGCGATGGAGGCACCGGGCAGCGACAGGGTGACGATGGCCACGTAGACCGCGACGAATCCCAGCGCCATCGCCAGGAAATGAGCATCGCGAAAGGCCAGCAACCAGTCGCGATTCCGCCGCAGGGTGTCGAAACTGGCGGTATCCCCCAGCAGGATCCAGCCCGTCACGGCCGCCGCGCCCAGGATCACCAGCACCACCAGGTGCCTGCGTGGACGGGGCCCCGTCCGGGTCGCCTTGTCGGGGTCCATCGTCATCTGCCATCCTTCGGATCACGCCCTTGTATCAACATGCTGCGTAGATAGCCCGCGCGACAGCGCAATCACGCCGCCTTGATCCCCGGCGAGCGATTTCCGCCAAAGGGGCTGGCCAATCCCGCCGATTCATGATGTGACGGCGCGGAATTGTTGCAGTCATGTCCCGTTTTTACCCCGTCAGGGGCGGCTTGGGGTTTGACTTCACGCCCAAGCCCTTCTAAAGGGCGGGCTTCGATGAACAAACGGGAGGGCGACTCGCGCCCCGTACCCGACCCTAAAGTGGAGACGGAGCGATGAAACGCACCTTTCAACCCTCGAACCTGGTTCGCAAGCGGCGGCACGGGTTCCGCGCACGCATGGCCACCAAAGCTGGCCGCAAGATCCTGAACGCACGCCGCGCACGCGGCCGCAAGTCGCTCAGCGCGTAAGGCGATGGCCGTAGCGGCGCAGCGTCCCGACGACCCCAGCGGTTGCGGGACGGTCTCCGCGCCCGCGGCGACAGTTTCGAAAGACCCGATCGGCGTGCTGTCCAGGCGCGCCGATTTTCTGCGTGCAGCCCGCGCCCGCCGTCAGGGCACCCCGGGCTTTCACCTGCAGGCCCGCCGCCGCGCTCCGGGCGAGGCGGACGGCATCCGCGTGGGCTTTACCTGCTCCAAGAAGGTGGGCAATGCCGTTGCCCGCAACCGGGCCAAGCGGCGCCTGCGCGAGATCGCGCGCGCCATCCTGCCCGTCGCCGGCCACCCCGGCTGGGATTACGTGCTGATCGGCCGCGCCCAGGTCACCGCCGACCGCCCGTTCGAGGCGCTCAAGGCCGACCTTGCCGAAGCGCTTCGCCGCATACACGCCTCCAAAGATCACGCCTCCAAAGATCACGCCTCCAAAGATCTCCGGCAGGATGCCCCGCAAGATCGATCCAAAGATCTCGGTCAAGACCCGTGACACCCGGCGCCACCCTGCTCTCCCTTCCCGTGCGCGCCTATCGGCTGATCCTGTCGCCCTGGGTCGGGTTCAACTGCCGCTATCAGCCGACCTGCTCGGCCTATGCGCTGGACGCGCTGGAAACCCATGGCGCGCTTCGGGGTGGCTGGCTGGCGCTGCGCCGGATCGGGCGCTGCCACCCGTTCGGCGGGTCGGGATATGACCCGGTGCCCGGCACCGTCCCGGATCGCGACGACACGCCCTGAACGGCGCCCGCCCGCCCGCCGCGTCGTGACGTGGGGGAATTCCATGCTTGGCAGATGGCAAAAACTGCTGTATCTCCCGCCCATCGCGCCACATCTGAATAAAGGGAGGGGCTTCATGACTACATCATATCGTCTGACCTGCCCCCTGGCGCGACAGCTGACCGGCAACGCAATACTCACCTGATCCCGCGCCGGACTGCCCGCTGACGCGTTAGCCTGCGGACCGTCCGTCACCCAGACCCGCCATCGACATCCCCTGACCGCCGCGCGTTTTCGCGCGCCTGTCCGGCTGTCTTCATTTCATATCAATCCAGAGGACCGGTCCGTCTTTCGGCGACCGGACAGTCACATGAACAATATCCACAACCTGATTCCGGCCGACGATCTTTCCACGACCGTCGCGCACATGATCCGCACCCATGGCCGCGCCCGCGTGCTTCTGGCCGCGCTGCGCACCCGGCTCAAGCGCAAGCCGGCCAAACGCGCGACCTTCGACCCCCGCACGCTGAACAACCACCTGCGGCGGGACATCGGCCTGGGGCCGACCTCCAACAGCCCTCCGAGCTGGGCGCGGTTCCGGTAACCCCGGACCCGGCTGGCCTTTCGCGGCTGGCCGGGTCGCTTCACCAGGGTCACAAGGACCGCCGCGCCGGTCCCGGACCGTCAAGCGATCTCCCCGCGGAAACGCGGAGGGATCGCGCAGGAAACTCTCTGGCGGGCGATCCTTTCACGATCGCACGCCCGCCGCATGCGCCGACGCTTGCCGCAGACCCGCCGCTGGCGTACATCAGCGCCATGTTCGACACGCCAGACGATATCCATCCGCTCTTCCAGGGCGCTCCGTCCTCGACCGAGTTCAAGAAGCTGCGCAAGCGCATCGTTCGCCAGGCCCGCGAGGCGATCGAGCAATTCGGCATGATCGAACGCGGCGCCAGGTGGCTGGTGTGCCTGTCGGGCGGCAAGGACAGCTATACGATGCTGGCCGCCTTGTACGAGTTGAAATGGCGCGGCCTGCTGCCGGTCGAAATCCTGGCCTGCAACCTCGACCAGGGACAGCCGGGCTTCCCCGCCACCGTCCTGCCCGAGTTCCTGGAAAAGATGCAGGTGCCCCACCGCATCGAATACCAGGACACCTATTCCGTGGTGATGGACAAGGTCCCCCAGGGGCGCACCTACTGCGCGCTCTGCTCGCGGCTAAGACGCGGACATCTCTACAGGATCGCGCGCGAAGAAGGCTGTTCCGCAGTGGTGCTGGGTCACCATCGCGACGACATCCTGGAGACCTTCTTCATGAACCTCTTCCACGGCGGGCGCCTGGCGACGATGCCGCCGAAGCTGGTGAACGAGGAAGGCGATTTGTTCGTCTACCGCCCGCTGGCCTTCGTGGCTGAAACCGACTGCGACCGCTTCAGCCGGGCGATGAATTACCCGGTCATTCCCTGCGATCTGTGCGGCAGCCAGGACGGGCTGCAACGCCAGCAGGTCAAGCAGATCCTGGACGGATGGGAAAGGAACAGCCCCGGCCGCCGCCAGGTGATGTTCCGGTCGCTGATGAACGCGCGGCCGTCGCATCTTCTTGATTCCGGCCTGTTCGATTTCGCCGGTCTGACCCGCCCGGCGCCCCGTGACGCTGACCCCGCCGGGGGGAGAACAGAAGCAGAAAATTCAGAGCAAATACCCCGTCTGCGTTAACCTGTCGCTAGACATGTCGCCCTAGCCTGACGGCACTGGATCATCCGGTGCGAGGACTTTTTTATGTTATCCCGGGTCACAAGACCGTTCGACAAATATCGCGGGCGCGTTCTGTCCATCGTTACCGGACCGCCGATCCTGGCCTTTCTGCCCGCGCTGACGCTGGGCGCCTATTGGCTTGGCGGGGAAACGGCGTTGATCGCGGTGGCGCTGGCGGTGCCGTTCTTCATGGCACTGACCGGCATGGTGACCCATTGGCCACCCCGCGGCCTGGCGCCCCGCGACGGCGTGACCGGCCTGCCCCTGCGCGACGGGTTCGAAGCCGTGGCCGCCCAGATCTTTCACGAGACCGAGATTTCCGAGCTCCGGTCGGTCTGCTTCATGATCGAGATCGACGATTACAAACAGGTGATAGACCGCAATGGCCAGGCCATCGCCGACCTGGTGATGGCGCGCACCGGCGAACGGCTGCAGACCGCCGTGCGCGCCGCCGACACGGTCGCCCGACTGGGCGACAGCCGCTTCGCGATCTGCCTGACCCCGGTGCGCCAGCTTGACCTGGAACTTTGCATCCAGCTGGCCGGTCGCCTGCAGACGGCGGTCGAAGAACCCATTCCGGTCGATGGCACGGCGATCTATGTCACCGCCTGCATCGGGTTCTGCCCCCGGACCCGCGCGCCCGCCGAAGGCCCGGAAGGCTGGCAAACTGCCGCCACCGCTGCCCTGGTCGAAGCGCAGGGGGTCGGCCCGTCAACGATTCGCGCCTATTCGGCGGACATGCACCGGCGCAAGCAGACCCGCAGCGACCTGCGCGAAGAAGCGGCGGCGGCGTTGGAAAACGGACAGATCCAGCCCTGGTTCCAGCCGCAGATCTCGACCGACACCGGCAAGGTCACCGGGTTCGAGGCGCTCGCGCGGTGGATGCATCCGCTGCACGGCACCATTGCGCCCGCAACCTTCCTGCCGATCCTCGAAGATGCCGGGCTGATGGAACGGCTGGGCGAGGTGATGCTGTTCAACGCGCTGACCGCGCTCAAGGCCTGGGACGCCGCGCAGTGCGACGTGCCCCGGGTGGGGATCAACGCCAGCCAGTCCGAACTGCGCAATCCCCGCATCGTCGACAAGATCCGCTGGGAACTTGACCGCTTTGACCTGACGCCGGAACGGCTGTGCATCGAGATCCTGGAAACCGTGGTCTCGGAGACGCCGGATGACATCATTTCCCGGAATATAGCAGGACTTTCCGCCATCGGCTGCCGGATCGACCTGGACGATTTCGGCACCGGCCATGCCTCGATCTCGTCGCTGCGCCGGTTCCAGGTGTCCTGCATCAAGATCGACCGGTCCTTCGTGGCCAAGGCCGACAGGGACCCCGAACAACAGCAGATGATCGCCGCGATCCTGACCATGGCGGAACGGCTTCGCCTTGAAACCCTGGCCGAAGGCGTCGAGACCGTGGGCGAACACGCGCTGCTGGCGCAGCTGGGGTGCGACCATGTCCAGGGCTACGGGATCGCCCGACCGATGCCGTTCGGCCAGACGCTGAACTGGATCTCCACACACACCGCAAAGTTGCAAAACACCCCGCAGATCGGCCGCCATACCGGCTGATCCACCCCCTTGACGTTCCGAAGGCGGTCGGGTGCTTTTCCGGATTCGCCTTGACCTTTCAGGCTGCACTCTGTTGAACCTGCCCTGTCGATTTCCGCAGGAAAGGTGCCTGTCCCACATGGACGATCAGAACAAGAACCTCCTTCTTGCCACCGGGCTGAGCTTTCTGGTGATCCTTGGCTGGTTTCTGCTGTTTCCCCCAGCACCGGCCGAGGAGCCGGGCGAGGATCCAGCCCAGGCCAGCCAGACCCAGACCCCCACAGCGGGCGAAACCGTGGCCACCGCGCCTTCGGTCGCGCCCGACGCGGGTGGTGGCACAGCGTCCGCGGCACCAAGTCCGGAGGTCGCGGCCGACATGCCGCGCGTGCCGATTGACACGCCGCGCATCGAAGGCTCCATCACGCTTCTGGGCGGCCGGATCGATACGATCAGACTCAAGGATTACAAGGTCGCGCTGGACGATCCCGACATGGTCCAGGTGCTGACCCCGGTCGGCACGCCGTCGGCCTACTACGCGCTTTACGGCTGGGCGCCCGGCAATGGCCTGGCGCAGGACGACGTGCCCGGTGCCAACACCCAGTGGCAGGTCGAAAGCGGCGAGACGCTGTCGCCCGACAGCCCCGTCACCCTGGTCTGGGACAACGGCAAGGGCCTGACCTTCCGCCGCACCATCGCGGTCGACGAAAACTACATGTTCACCGTCACGCAGGCCGTTCAGAACACCGGCGCCGGCGATGTCAGCCTGGCGCCCTACGGCGTCCTGGCCCGCCACGGCACGCCGCCCGACCTGGAGAATTTCTGGGTCGTGCACGAAGGTGTGATCGCCATGGCGGACGGCACCCTGACCGAGATCAAGTACAAGGACATGGCCGACTTCGAAGTCGACCCGGCCGAGGGCGCACAGGCCGAGGTCACCCAGGTCACCGAAAACGGCTGGGTCGGCTTTACCGACCACTACTGGATGTCGACGCTGGTCCCGTCCCCGGGCAGCGCCTTCAAGTCGGTCGCCAAGTACGATGCCCGCCGCGACATCTACCAGACCGAAGCCGTGCTGCCGACGCAGACCGTCGCCCAGGGCCAATCGACCGAAGTGACCACGCAGCTGTTTTCGGGCGCCAAGGAATGGGAAACCATCCGCGAATACCAGGCGAAGGGGATCGACCGCTTCATCGATTCGATCGACTGGGGCTGGTTCTTCTTCCTGACCAAGCCGATCTTCTGGATCCTGCACCACGTGCACCTGCTGATCGGCAACATGGGCTGGTCGATCATCGCGCTGACGCTGCTGCTCAAGGCGCTGCTGTTCCCGCTGGCGTTCAAATCCTACGTCTCGATGGCGAAGATGAAGGAACTGCAGCCCGAGATGGAGAAGCTCAAGGAAGCCGCCGGCGACGACCGCCAGAAGCTTCAGCAGGGCATGATGGAGCTATACAAGAAGGAAAAGGTGAACCCCGCCGCGGGCTGTCTGCCGATCCTTCTGCAGATCCCGATCTTCTTCTCGCTCTACAAGGTGATCTTCGTCACGATCGAACTGCGCCAGCAGGGCTGGTTCGGCCCGTTCCGGGACCTTTCGACGCCGGATCCGACGTCGATCATGAACCTGTTCGGCCTGCTGCCCTTCGCCGGACCCGAGCCGGGAACCATGCTGGCGACCATCGCCATCGGCATCCTGCCGCTGTGCCTTGGCATCTCGATGTGGCTGCAGCAAAAGCTGAACCCCGCCCCGGCCGACCCGACGCAGCAGATGATCTTTGCCTGGATGCCCTGGGTGTTCATGTTCATGCTGGGCAATTTTGCCAGCGGCCTGGTGATCTACTGGATCTCGAACAACACGATCACCTTCACCCAGCAGTACATCATCATGCGCAGCCAAGGGTACAAGCCTGACGTCTTCGGCAACATCATGAAGAGCTTCAAGCGCAAGCCAAAAGACGAGAAAAAGGCCGTGAAGAAGTGAGTGTCAGGCTCGCCCATATCTGGCGGCATCCGATCAAGGGGATCGGATCGCAAGCCTGCCAGCAGGTCGAGCTGACACCTGAAGGCGCGGTCGAAGGGGATCGCGCCTGGGCCCTGTTGAACGCGGCTGCCGAGGACACCGATGCCTGGCAGCCGCGCCGCAATTTCCTGCAGGTGGCCTCTGGCCCCCGCCTTGCCGCCGTGACCGCGGAAACGACGGACACCGGCATCATTCTTACACATCCCGACCGCCCCGCGCTGACCCTGGACCCCGCCACTGGCGGTGCGGCCCTGTCGGCGTGGATCGGCGATCTCTGGCCCGCAGAGCGCCCCGGCCCCGCCCGGCTGGTGAAGGCGCCGCGCCAGGGCATGACCGACGTGGATTTCCCGTCGGTATCCATCGGCAACCTGGCCTCGTTGCGGGCGCTGTCGGATCTTGCCGGCAAGCCCATCGACATGCGCCGGTTCCGCATCAACCTGTGGCTTGACGGGCTGGCGCCCTGGGCCGAAACCGACCTGCTGAATGGCGACATCCGCCTGGGTTCGGCGCGGCTGAGCCCGGTCGAACCGATCGAACGCTGCCGCGCGCCCGATGCCGACCCGGCCAACGGGGACCGCGACGTCGCCATGCTGAAGCTCTTGACCGACGGCTGGTCGACCCGCAATTTCGGCGTCTATTTCCGCGTGGCCGACCCCGGCACGGTGTCTGTCGGAGACCTCTTGCAATGACCTCCCTGCCCTTTCCCCTGGCCGAAACGCCCGACGACTTCACGTCCGAACGCGGCCGCAAGCTGTTTGCCGGCCCGTCGGACTTCGTCAAGGGCGTCGTCGCCATGGACGGCCTGCCCCCCGCCGACCGGCTCGAGGTCTGCTTTGCCGGCCGGTCGAACGTGGGGAAATCCAGCCTGATCAACGCGCTGACCGGGACCAAGGGACTGGCGCGCGCGTCCAACACGCCCGGCCGCACGCAGGAAATCAACTATTTCACCCAGGGCGATCTGTATCTCGTCGACCTGCCCGGCTATGGCTTTGCCAATGCGCCGGTGGCGATCGTCGAGAAATGGCAGCGCCTGCTGAAAAGCTACCTGTCGGGCCGCCAGACCCTGCGCCGGGCCTTCGTGCTGATCGACTTCCGCCACGGCATCAAGGCCGTGGACGACGAGATCATGACGCTGCTCGACAAGTCCGCGGTGCCCTTCCAGGTGGTTCTGACCAAGACCGACAAGGTGAAGGCATGGGACCATGCCAAGATCCTGGACCAGGTGCGCGGGAAACTGTCGAAACACCCCGCCGCCTATCCAGAACTGGTGATGACGTCGTCCGAAAAGGGTGACGGAATTCCCACGCTGCGCAGCATCATCGCCACACTGGAATGACGCTTGGGTGACGTTGCGGCGGTTACCGCTTGCACGGATCCGCGCCTTTCACGATAAGGCGCTCCGGAGGATTTGCCGATGAAGCCACAGACCTCGAACCGCGACTGGATCGCCACCGCCCGCACGCTGTCGCGCGCGCTTCCCTACATGAAGCGTTACGAAGGCGCGACGGTCGTCATCAAGCTGGGCGGCCACGCCATGGGCAGCGACGAGGCCATGGCCAGCTTTGCCCGCGATGTCGTGCTGCTGAGCCAGGTGGGCGTGAACCCGATCATCGTCCACGGGGGGGGCCCGATGATCAACGCGATGCTGGGCAAGCTGGGCGTGGTGTCGGAATTCGTGAACGGCAAGCGGGTCACCGACGAAGCCACCGTCGAAGTGGTCGAAATGGTGCTGGCCGGCGTCGTCAACAAGCGCATCGTTCAGGCGATCAACCAGCAGGGCGGCATGGCCGTGGGCCTGTCGGGCAAGGATGCGAACCTGATCACCTGCACCCAGACCAACCCGGACCTGGGCTTTGTGGGCACCCCGTCGAAGATCAACACGACGGTGCTGAGCACGCTGTACGAAAAGAACATGATCCCGGTCATCGCCCCCATCGGCGCGGGCGAGAACGGCGAGACCTACAATATCAACGGCGACACCGCCGCCGGCGCCGTGGCCGGGGCGCTGCGCGCCGATCGCCTGCTGCTGCTGACGGATGTGTCGGGCGTCAAGGACGCCTCGGGCACCGTGCTGACCGAACTGACCGCGGCCGAGATTCGCGCCCTGACCGAGGAAGGCACCATCGCCGGCGGCATGATCCCCAAGACCGAGACCGCGCTTGACGCGATGGCGGACGGTGTGCGCGCGGTGGTCATCCTGGACGGGCGGGCGCCCAATGCCGTGCTGCTAGAGCTGTTCACCGAGCATGGCGCCGGCACCATCATCCGCCCCGCCTGACCGGCCGGGGCGGTCGGAACGCTTGAGTTCCGCCCGACCATGGGCCATGCCTGGGGAATGGGAAGCTCTCCTCCTCCGATCGGGCGCGCCGGAATGATCGACGCGCTTGAACAGGCCGCCACGGACGCCGGCCTGATGATCGCGGGAACAGTGGAGGACACCGGCACGCTGGTCCTGCTGGCCGCGTCCCCGCGGTTCTGGGACATCCTGCAAGCCGCGCCCGAAGCCGCCGGGCCCGATCCCGTCGACCGCTATTCCACGCGTATCGTCACCGCCCTGGCCGACCGTTTCGGCGCCACCGCGCGCTTTCCCTTCGGCGGGCCACCCTATGAACCCTTCATTCGCTGGGCCGCCGCCTCGGGCCGGGCCTGGCCCAGTCCGACGGGCATGCTGGTGCATGACCGGGCGGGGCTGATGATCTCGTACCGGGGCGCGCTGGCCTTTGCGGACGTCCTGCCCGTCCCTGCCCCGTCCGGGCCAACACCTTGCGACACCTGCCCCGACCAGCCCTGCACCACGGCCTGTCCGGTCGGCGCCCTGTCGGGCACCACGCCCTATGACGTGCCGGCCTGTCACGGCTTTCTCGACACCCCGCCCGGTCGGGATTGCCTGGACCTGGGCTGCGCGGCCCGCCGCGCCTGCCCGGTCAGCGCCGCCTTTGGCCGCGATCCCGCCCAATCTGCCCACCACATGCGCGCGTTTCACCATACATGACTTGTACCCTCATCCTCATGCGTCACGCCAAGTCGAGCTGGTCCGACCCCGGCCAGCCCGATCATCTGCGCCCCCTGAACAAGCGCGGCAAACGGGCCGCCCGGGCCCTGGGTGACTGGCTGCGCGGCCATGGGCACATCCCCGACCAGATCCTGTGTTCCTCGGCCGCGCGCGCGCAGCTGACGTGCCAGGGGCTGGAACTGGGCCTGCCCGCCCCCGCCGTACCGGCGCTGTATCACGCGGAACCCGGCGCGATGCTGCAAGTCCTGCAAAAGGCCACGGGGCGCTGCGTGCTGATGATCGGGCACAACCCGGGGATCGCCGATTTCGCCCGTCAGATCGTGGCGCAGGCGCCCCGGAACGACCGCTTTGCCGATTACCCGACCGGCGCCACGCTGGTGGCCACCTTCGACGTGCCGGGCTGGGGCCAGGCCACCTGGAAAAGCGGCACCGCCGTCGATTTCATCGTCCCGCGCGCGCTGACCGATTGACGCGCGCCGTGCCTGCCCGATGCGGGGTGGGCGGGCGGGAGCGTCGGACAGGCACGGCGCGGCCCTTCAAAACGCAAACGGCCGGGCACGATGGCCCGGCCGCTCATCAATTGACGGAAAGATCAGTGCCCGAGGATCTGGCTCAGGAACAGCTGGGTCCGCGGCGACTTCGGGTTGTTGAAGAACTCTTCCGGTTCGTTCTGTTCGACGATCTGGCCCTGATCCATGAAGATGACCCGGTTCGCCACTTGCCGGGCAAAGCCCATCTCGTGGGTCACGCACAGCATCGTCATGCCCTCTTCGGCCAGCGACACCATGGTGTCGAGCACTTCCTTGATCATCTCGGGATCCAGCGCCGATGTCGGTTCATCGAACAGCATGATGCGCGGCATCATGCAAAGTGACCGCGCGATGGCGACCCGCTGCTGCTGCCCGCCCGAAAGCTGGCCGGGATACTTGTTGGCCTGCTCGGGGATCTTGACCTTTTCCAGGAAGTGCATGGCCGTCGCCTCGGCTTCCTTCTTGGGCGTCTTGCGCACCCAGATCGGGGCCAGCGTGCAGTTTTCCAGGATCGTCAGGTGCGGGAACAGGTTGAAGTGCTGGAACACCATCCCGACTTCGGACCGGATCTTGTCGATGTTCTTCAGATCCGACGACAATTCGGTCCCGTCCACCTTGATCAGGCCCTGCTGGTGTTCCTCCAGCCGGTTGATGCAGCGGATCAGCGTCGATTTGCCGGACCCCGAAGGTCCGGCGATGACGATGCGTTCGCCGCGATAGACGGTCAGGTCGATGTCGCGCAGCACGTGGAACGTCCCGTACCACTTGTTCATCTTGCTGATTTCGATGGCGACCTCGTCCGAGACCTTCATCTGGGTCCGGTCGACGTCCGTATCGAGTGCAGGTTCTGACATGGGAGGATTCCTTACCTGTGGTCCGTCTTGAGCTTGCGCTCGAGGTACATGGAGTAGCGGGACATGGAGAAGCAGAAGACGAAGAACATCAGCGCGATGAAGCCGTACAGCTCCCAAACGATGCCATTCCAGTTCGAATCTGCGCGAATTGCGTTCGACAGACCAAGCGGGTCAAGCAGGCCGATGATCGACACCAGCGTGGTGTCCTTGAAGACGCCGATGAAGGTCGACACGATGCCCGGGATCGAGATCTTGAGCGCCTGCGGCATGATGATCAGCCGCTGCGCCTGCCAGTAGTTCAGGCCCAGCGAATCGGCGCCCTCGTACTGGCCCTTGGGCAGCGCGGCGAGGCCCCCGCGGATCACTTCGGCCATGTAGGCCGACGCGAACAGCGTCACCATGATCAGCACCCGCAGGATGATGTCGAAATCGGTCCCCGGCGGCAGGAAGATGTTCAGCAGCGTCGAAGCCACGAACAGCAGCGTGATCAGCGGCACGCCCCGGATGAATTCGATGAAGCCCACGCAGATGTACTTGACGATCAACAGGTCCGACTGCCGCCCCAGCGCCAGGACGATGCCAAGGGGCAGCGAACAGACGATGGCCACGACACCGATTGTGATCGACAGCATGAAGCCACCGAACCGCCGGCTTTCCACCGGCTCGAAGCCGATGGGCAGGATCGACGACAGGGCCCCGGTCACCAGCCCGTTCAGCACCAGCCACCAGATCAGCGCGGCGACGACACCGGCGATGATCCCCAGCAGGTCCGACTGCTTTTCCGACACGAACCTGTAGGCGAAAAAGCCGATCACGAAACCGGCCGCGGCACCCAGGGGCATCCAGACGGTTCCGCCCCACAGAAGCCAGGGGAAGATGAACGGATAGGCGGCGGTGAACCACATCAGTTTCGGCGACACCTTGTCCGAAAACAGCACCGGGGCGATGGCCACACCCAGCAGGATGAAGGCCAGGATCGGGCGCCAGTACAGTTCGGACGGGTAGAACCCGAACAGCAGCTGGATCCAGCGTTCGCGGATGACGCCCCAGCAGGCGCCGTGGCCGTCGCGACCGGCGGCCGCCAGGATTTCGCGGCAATCGCCCAGCGAGGTGCCGAACCAGGTCGGGGAAATCACCCAGCCCAGAATCCCGGCAAGCACGTAAAGCATGAACAGCGCCGACACGA